>JAGYMU010000018.1 GCA_018399995.1 Halanaerobiales bacterium
GTAATCATACTAATAATATTTATCATACAAAATAGCAAAAGCATCCCAAATGATCTATTGCAAAAGGGATGCTTTTAAAAAAAATATGCTTTAATATTTGTTATGGTAGGGCTAACAGGATTTGAACCTGTGGCCTACAGATTAGGAATCTGCCGCTCTATCCAGCTGAGCTATAGCCCCACACTACTCAATAATTATAATATTTGCTTTTTAAAGTGTCAAGTATGTAGTCAAAAAATTTATTTTAAAAAAAGTAAATATTGTAAAAAGATTATAATTTCCAAAAAATATTATCTGCTTATATCTATATAATATAAAACAGACATAATTAACTTTTTATTCTAATATGACTAAATATTTGAAATGAAAGGTCTAAGTAAATTCCATTTTAACTTAATCAATTCTCTCTTTAAATATCTATTAACATATTCATTTTTAAGAGCAACGAAATGAACTCGATTATTTTTTGCTCTTCCCTTTTTAAAAGTAAATGACTTATAAAAATCAACATGTTTGAAACCAACTTCAAATAACCCAGCTTCTATGTCTCTCAATTGATAACCTTTTTCAACATGTCTTTCTGAAAAGGTATTATCTTCCTCTTTATTTTCAAAATATATCTCCAATTCAACTATCCATTCTCTACTTTCGGACTTCACAATATCTTTCCAAAAACAGGTGTAGTCATCCCCATTTACCTTTCGAGTTCCTTCTTTTATTTCACTCAATCTATATATGGTGTTTATATCAAAAATAAAGATACCATCCTGCTTTAAATTCAAATAGGCATTTTTAAAAACATCCAACAATTTTTCATAACTGTGAATATAATTCACGCTATCAAAAACTGAATAGATGAAATCAAAATCACCATAATTGAATATATCTTGCATATTTGTATTATAGAGTTTTAGATGCTCATAAGAACTAAGCTTATTTTTTGTTATTGCAAGCATATCTTCGGAACTATCAACACCATAAAGTAAATCGCTTTTATCCACAAAGTACTTCAACATATTTCCGGTTCCACAAGCTAATTCCAAAATATTTTTTGGATCTTTTTCATAATATACTAATAAATGCTTTAAGTACTTGTACCAATAATAATATGGTACCCTTTTCATAATATCATCATATATAGATGCAAATGAACTCGTATATGCTTGAGAACCCATTTCTACACCTCTAACTTAAAATTTGATTGATAAAGGAAAATATAGATTTTTTGCCTTTTCCAGTCTTTGCTGAAAAAAAACAAAATTGTTCATCTTCTCTTAGGTTTAAGGTTTTCAAAATCACTTTTTTTTGTTTTGCTTTTTGATTATTAGAAAGTTTATCTGCCTTTGTGGCAGCTATAATTTTATAAATACCAACTTCTCTAATCCAGTTCAGCATAACTTTATCTTTTTTACTCGGTTTGTGCCGCGAATCTATAATCATTATTAGACCCTTAAGATTCTCTCTATAATGAAGATAATCGTTTATTAACAAACTCCATTTTTCTTTCTCTTCATTGGATACTTTTGCAAATCCATATCCGGGTAAATCTACCAGAAAAAATTTATTATCAACATTGTAAAAATTTATGCTTTTGGTATGGCCCGGTTTAGAACTAACTCTGGCCAACTTTTTGCGGTTTAAAACTTTATTAATCATAGAGGACTTCCCCACATTAGATTTGCCAGCAAAGGCAATCTCTGGTAATTCATTATAGGGATAGTCCTCCACTATATGTGCACTTTTTACATATTCAACACTATTAATTTTCAATTTCTACTCCTCCAACAAAAGTAAATCTATGACTTCATCCATATGCTCTACATAGGTAATTTCTAAATCTTTTTTGAGATAATTTTGTATTTCACTCATTGACTCTTTATTTTCTTGAGGTAATACTATCTTATTAATACCTGCCCTTTTAGCAGCTAAGATTTTTGTCTTAATTCCGCCAACTGGTAATACTCTTCCTCTTAGTGAAATCTCCCCAGTCATAGCATAATTGCCATTTACTTTTCTTTTAGTTAGTGCAGAAGCACTAGCCAGAGCAATGGTAATACCGGCCGAAGGACCGTCCTTGGGAACTGCCCCCTGAGGAACATGTATGTGTATGTCATAATTTTCATGGAAATCTTTTTTAAGTTTTAATTTTTTACTCTTCGATCTAATGTAACTTAAAGCAGCCTTGGCTGATTCTTGCATAACATCACCTAAGGAGCCTGTTAAAATCACTTCACCTTTACCAGGTACAACTGCTACTTCTATATCGAGTATGTCTCCACCTGCCTGGTTATATGCAAGACCTGTTGCAACACCAATCCGGTTTTCTTTTTTAGCAACTTCATATTTAAATTTACGAACACCCAGATACTTATCAACATTTCTCTTTGTAATTCTTGCTTTTTTCTCTCGACCTTCAACTATTTCTTTACTTATTTTTCTGACTATAGCAGAGATTTCTCTTTCTAAATTCCTTACACCAGCTTCCCTTGTATAATTTCTAATAATCTTATACAGGGCATTGTTAGATATATTAATCTGTGCTTCACCCAACCCATGTTCCTTTAAAATACGTGGTATTAAGTGTCTTCCAGCAATCTTTACCTTTTCATCTTCAGTATATCCAGGAAGTTCAATGACTTCCATTCTATCCAGTAAGGGAGCTGGAATTGTAGTAGTCACGTTGGCAGTAGTGATAAATAATACATCGGATAGATCAAAGGGGACTTCCAGATAATGATCTGTAAACTCATTATTTTGTTCTGGATCCAACACTTCTAATAAAGCAGAAGCTGGGTCTCCACGAAAATCTGCAGACATTTTATCTACTTCATCTAATAAGAATATAGGATTCTTGCTTCCTGCATCACGCATTGAGTTAATGATTCTACCTGGTCTTGAACCAATGTAAGTCCTTCTATGACCTCTAATTTCAGCTTCATCTCTGATCCCTCCCAAAGACATCCTAACAAAATCTCTCTCTAAGGCTCTTGCCACAGAACGTCCTAAGGAAGTTTTACCTACACCAGGTGCTCCTACTAAACACAGTATGGGGCTTTTCTTCTTTTTAGATATTTTTCTAACAGCCAAATACTCTATAATCCTTTCCTTAACATCTTCTAAACCATAGTGGTCTTCCTCTAATATTTTCTCCGCTTCTTTGATATTTATCTCAGTATTCTTTTCTTTATCCCAGGGCAATTCTAAAATACAATCTAAGTAATTTCTAATAACAGTTGATTCTGGCGACATGGAAGGTGTTTTATTTAATTTATTAATTTCTTTTTCTATTTTTTCTTTTACCTCTTCAGGCAATTCTATATTCTTCATTTCTTCTTTATAATTTTCTATTTCATCAATATCGCCTTCATCTAATTCATCTTTAATAACTTTTAATTTTTCTTTTAAAAAGTACTCTTTTTGAGTTTTTTCAACCTGTTCTTTAACCTTTTCATTAATATCATTTTCTATTTTTAAGATTTCAATTTCTTTTTTTATAATCTTGATAAGTAATTCTAATCTGTCTTTATCAGAAAAAGCTTCTAATAATTGCTGCTCTACTTTGTATTTTAATTCCAGGTTCGAAGCTGTTATATCTGCAAGACGACCTGGATCTTCAATATTTATGACAGAAACCATTGTTTCTGCTGGAAAGTTGCGGTTATATTTCACATATTCTTTGAAGTAATCTATTACGGTTCTCATTAAAGCCTCAATTTCATAATCTTCTACATTATATATTTCTTCTTCATAATATAGTTTGGCTTTAACTTTAAAATATTGATCTGTTTTTAAAAATTCTATTATTTTTGCCCTCTGTATGCCCTCAACAATTACTTTTATCATTCCATTGGGTAATTTAACTAATTGTTTTACTTCGGTGATGGTACCTATTGTATATAGATCGCTTTCTACAGGTTCCTCTAAAGTTTCATCTTTTTGAGCAGCAATTAATATTCTCTTATCCTGCAACATTGCTTTT
Organism: Halanaerobiales bacterium; assembly: GCA_018399995.1. Lineage (GTDB taxonomy): Bacteria > Bacillota > Halanaerobiia > Halanaerobiales > M55B127 > M55B127. Next base: position 3,980 of record JAGYMU010000018.1, read on the forward strand.
TCTAAAGCCTCTATAGACTTATCTCTCCCCACCAATAAAGGAATCACCATATGTGGAAATACGATCACCCCTCTAGAGGCTAATAATGGGAGTTCTATATAGTCCTCATTTATTTTCTCAATATCGCTACTACTAATTTTTACAGATTCTAAATCTTTCAACTTAATTCACCTCACTTAACAATATATTGTTTACTATCTAATAATATTTTATATTGCACTCTTTGTTTATTATAACTTATAATCAGTTGAAAATAAATAAGAATAAAAGAAAAAAAGAGACAATAATGAAATTCATTATTATCTCTTTTAATATACTATGCACTTTCTTCTCTATCTTTATCAACTTCATTAGTTCGCGTTAATTTCGGTTTTTTGTTTTTAGTAATTACCTCTTCATCAATAACACACTTAATTATATCATTGCGGGAAGGTAAATCATACATTATTTCTAATATCGTATCTTCTACAACAGATCTCAATCCCCTTGCTCCTGTATTAACTTCCAATGTTTTTTCTGCGATTGCTTCTAAGGCCTCTTCTGTAAATTCTAATTCTACATTATCCATCTCAAAAAATTTTTTATATTGTTTTGTTAGAGCATTTTTAGGTTCTTTTAATATTTTTACCAAATCTTCTGTACTTAATTCATTAAGTGTGGCAATAACCGGCATACGACCAACAAATTCAGGTATTAATCCATAGTGTAATAGATCTTGAGGAAGTAAATATTTTAATACTTCACCAATGTTTTCTTTCTCTTCTTTAGATTTAATATCTGCCCCAAAACCCATCACCTTATCGGTAACTCTAGATTTAATAATTTTTTCTAAACCATCAAAAGCCCCACCTAAAACAAATAATATATTGGTTGTATCGATCTGAATAAACTGTTGATGGGGATGTTTCCTGCCACCTTTAGGAGGAACATTTGCAGTAGTCCCTTCTAATATTTTTAGGAGGGCCTGCTGTACTCCTTCACCAGATACATCTCGTGTAATAGATGGGTTTTCTGACTTTCGGGCTAATTTATCTATCTCATCAACATAGATAATTCCCTTTTCAGCCTTTTCTATATCGTAATCTGCTGCTTGAATTAATTTTAATAATATATTTTCAACATCTTCACCCACATAACCAGCTTCTGTTAAAGAAGTTGCATCTGTGATTGCAAAGGGTACGTCCAGAATGCGTGCCAATGTTTGTGCTAATAAAGTCTTCCCACACCCCGTTGGTCCTACCATTAAAATATTGCTTTTCTGAAGTTCAACATCATCTATTTTCATATCAGAATTAATTCTTTTATAATGATTATATACTGCTACAGATAGTGTTTTTTTTGCTCTCATTTGTCCAATTACATATTGATCTAAAATGTTTTTAATCTCTTTTGGCTTGGGTATATTACTTAAATTTAGATCTAAATCAACACTTAATTCTTCTTCTAATATTTCATTACACAAGTCAACACATTCATTACAAATATATACACCTGGACCAGCAATAAGTTTCTTTACTTCATCCTGGGATTTGCCACAAAATGAACATTCAAGTTGTCCTTCTTCTTCATCAAATTTAAACATTTAATCACCTCTAATTACCTTATTCTTTATCATCCTTCATCTCACTGCGTGATATTACTTTATCAATAATACCATATTCGACTGCCTGTTCAGAGGTCATAAAAAAATCTTTTTCAACATCTTCACTTATTTTATCCATTGATTGTCCGGTGTGTTTACTCAGTATTTCGTTTAATAAGTCTTTGATCCTCATCAGCTCATTAATATGAACTTCTGCATCAGTTGCCTTACCCTGTATTCCTCCAGCCGGCTGGTGTATCATGACACGGGAATATGGTAGGGCATATCTTTTTTCTTTTTGACCAGAAGCTAATAATAAAGCACCAGCACTGGCCGCTTGCCCCATACAGATAGTAACAACATCAGGCTTAATATACTGCATGGTGTCATATATAGCTAAAGCAGCTGTAACCGAACCACCGGGACTATTTATATATAAATAGATGTCTTTATCCGGATCATCAGCTTCTAGAAATAAAAGCTGGGCAATAATGACATTTGCCATCTCATCTGTTACCTGACTACCTAAAAATATAATCCTGTCTTTCAAAAGCCTTGAATATATGTCATAAGAACGTTCACCGCGATTGGTTTGCTCAACAACCATAGGTATTAGTCCGCTCATTTTTTATCCTCCTTATATCAAATCAATTTTTAGTTATTCTCTTTTAAATAATTAATCGTTTTTTCCATTTTTAGTCCATATCTTAATTCATTCAACTGTCCCTGCATTTGTAAAAAAGTTTTAATTTGTTCAGGGTCTTGTTCATTATTTTCTGCGATTTCTTTTATTTGTTCTTCAATCTCTTCTTCACTTACCTCTATATTTTCTTTTTCTGCTATTGCTTCTAAAACCAAATTACTTTTTGTTCTATTGTAAGCTGCTTCTCTATTTTGTTCTCTCCATTCTTTTTCATCCATATCCATATAATTCAAATAATCTTCAATATCCATACCCTGTTGTGATATACTTTGTGCGAAATTTTGATACATCTTGTCTAGTTCATTTTCAACCATCTTATCAGGTATATTAACTTGAACATTATCGGAAACTTTTTCAATTAATTCATTCTCATATTCTCTTTCTACACGATCTTTTTTGCTATTTTGTAGTTTTTCTGTAATACTACTTTTATATTCTTCAAATGTATCAAAATCACTTACTTCTTTTGCAAAATCATCATCTAATTCAGGTAATTTCTTTTCCTTTATTTCCTTGATTTCAACATCAAATATTACTTCTTGTCCGGCTAAATCTTCAGCATTATAATCTTCTGGGAAAGTTATATTCAGTTCTAGTTCTTCCCCTACTTTAGCTCCTATTAATTGTTCTTCAAAACCGGGAATAAATGTGTTTGAGCCGATTTCAAGGCTATATTCCTCTGCACTTCCACCCGGGAATTTCTCGCCATCTTTCTTGCCTTCAAAATCAATTATAACGAAATCATCATCTTCAACAACCTCTTTGTCAGAACTTACTAATTGACTATGTTGATCTCGAGCGCTATCTATTTCTTTATCTATTTCTTCTTCAGTAACTTCATTATCTTCTTTTTCTATCCCCAAATCATTATATTTACCCAACTTTACTTCTGGTTTTACTTCAACCTCAGCTGTGAAATTAGCTGGATCTCCTTCTTTAATATAAAAATCTGTTATATCGGGTTGATCTATTGGTTCAATTTCGGTCTTTTTTAAGGCTTTTGAATATCCCTGATGTATTAATATATCTAATGCATCTTTGTGTAACACCTCTTTGCCAAATCGAGCTTCCAGGACCTTACGAGGCACTTTCCCTTTTCTAAATCCTGATATATCAACATCTTTAACAACCTTTTTATATGCTTGTTTTAAAGCCTCATCAACCTTTTCTTTTTCTATTTCTATTTTAAGCTCAACTTTGTTATCTTCAAGTTGATTTTTGGTTACTTCCACCTTTTATCATCCTTTCATTACTCCACTTTTATATTAAATTTTTACATAATGTCAATAAACCCCGATGAAATAATATTAAGTCGGGGGTATAAAAACTATTCCTCAATTAAATGGTGCGAAAGGGGGGACTCGAACCCCCACGAGGAAACCCCACTAGATCCTAAATCTAGCGCGTCTGCCAATTCCGCCACTTTCGCATGGTGTCAAACATTAGTAATTTTAGCACAAGAGCCTATTAATGTCAAGTAATAGGGTTACTCTATTAAATTTATTTGCGGTAGGGTAGATATACAATAAAGCTGGTTAATTTATCATCACTTTTCACTTCTATTTTTCCTCCATGTGCTTCCACTAAATTGCGGGTTATAGTTAACCCTATACCCAAACCACCATCTTTATTTTCCCTCGATTTATCTGTTCTATAAAACCTCTCAAATAGATATGGAATATCTTTATTCTTTATTTTGGGCCCCATATTAGAAATTGCTATCACGCAATTATTTTTATGATTATCAACATCTATGACAATCTGTTTGTTTTCTAAGGAATACTTAACTGCATTTGAGATAATATTATTCAAAATCTGTTTGACGGCATTTTTATCTCCATAAATACTTGGTTTTACATTATAATTAATCTGAAAATGAAGATTTTTCTTTTGAGCACTAACATTAAAATTTTTGACAATTGACTTGATCGTTTCTTTGAGGTTGAATTTTTCCCTATCAATACTTAAAATTTTTGCTTCTGCTTCATTTAATTCATTTAATCTGTTGATAAGTTTAATTAGTCTTTCTATCTCTTCTTCAATTTCTAAGGCAGTCTGCGAATTCCAGTCTATAATACCATCTTCAATTGCTTCTATATAATTTTTTATATTACTCAATGGTGTTCTCAACTCATGGGCCAAATCAGAAGCTGATTCATTTCTTATTTTTTCTAAATACTTCAATTTTTTAATCATCTGATTAAACGAAGCACCCAATTCTGCTACTTCATCATGTCCCTTGATGTTAATATCATGTTTTAAATTGCCGTTTGCAACTTCCCTTGCAACTCTGTTCATTTTGTTAAGTGAATTAGTCAAGTATTTACTAAAATAATATGTTACACCAATAACAACTAATGCTGTGATCAGTGCAGCAAAAAATATAGATCTATTTATTTTGCTCATAAAGATATCTTCAGTCTGAGAAAATATCTCTCCCAGCTTCGATCTTTGCCATAATAATTCTCCTATTTTTTTATCATTATTTTTAAGTACAATGGTTCCATAGTCTTTGCTATTAATTGATGATAATGTACTCCTGCTCTGATTATTCATTTTGCCCATTGTGTTTTGATTTATTCTCCCATACATGTTAGGTGTATTAAATGTTATGATATCACCATCTGTACCCTTTAAAATGACCCTAAAATCATTTAGACTGGCAAAGTTACCGATTATATTATATGCCTCACTCCAATCATTTTGTTTAGAATAACTTTCTTCTAAAAGGACTTGTAGATTTTTGGCTTTATTAACCCGTATAGTTTGTAAATAATCTTTAAAATAGAAATTAAAACGGTAGTTAATAAATACTGAAGTTAATAACAAACCTCCAATAGATACTATTATAATGATAACAAATATTTTAAATCCCAGTTTGCTCATTTTCATTCACCTACGAATTTATATCCAACCCCATAAACCGTTTCAATTAGTTTTTGGTCAGTAATACTTAGTTTTCTTCTTATATTTTTAATATGAGCATCAATTGTTCTATCAAATCCTTTAAATTCCAAGCCTAATACCTTATCAACCAGCTGTTCTCTTGAGAGAACCTGCTTGGAATTACGTACCATATAATAAAGTATATTAAATTCTGTTGTAGTGAAATCAATTATATCATCTCTGAAGATAACTTGCATTTCTTTCGGAAAAATTTTTAATTCACCATCTAAATAACTAATAAACTCTGCCTTAGGAGTTTCATAATCACTTCTTCTCAATATTGCCTGGATTCTGGCTAATAGTTCCCGAGGACTGAAGGGTTTAACCACATAATCATCAGCTCCTATGTTTAAACCTTCTATTTTTTCTTCTTCCTGCCCTTTAGCAGTTAACATTATAATTGGAACATCAGATCTCTGCCTGATTTTTTGACAGACTTCCTCCCCGCTTATCTTGGGTAACATTAAATCTAATACTATCAAATCGGGATCTTTTTCTTTAAAGTATTCTAAGGCTTTTTTACCATCTTCAGCAGTAAATGTCTCAAAGCCACTTCTTTTTAAGTAAGCTTCTATTACCTTCCTTATCTTATATTCATCATCTACAATTAATATTTTTTTATTCATAACTTAAGTACCTCATTAGCTGTATTTTTTTATCTCATCAATTTTATCTTTTAATAGATCTACCCTTTCATCTTTTTTAAATTCTTCATAGACAAAATTTAATAGCTGCCTCAACTTACGGTCTGACATATCATCAATTGCAATAATGAATTCTTTGCGATCCACTTTTAACCACCTCCATATATTTATTTGGCCTTGTTTTCCATGTAATTTAAGATATCTTGATCAATAAAACCTTCTTTTCGTTCTCTTTCTTCAAAATTCTCTTGATGATAAAAAACCTCTAATGCTTTTTTAAAAGAATCATTATAATCTGGATTCACTTTACCTTCAAATAAATCTATATCTTTCAATAATTTCTTTACTTTTTTTATTATATTTTCAGTTAGTTCAATTTTCTCTGCTTTCTTATCTCCAAAATATAAATAAAAAGTTTTAAGCAAATCATGTAATTTTTCTATAGGAGTTTCATGATCATCAACCCTTAAATCAATATATTTATCATTATAGCCACCATAGCTGGCATTTTCCCTGACCACTAATAAAGCAGCCGATTGCCTGCCTCGTTTGTCTCCGCCTGCCTTCTGACCGGCTTTTAAAGCCAATACTAATCGAGTGGCAAGATCATCTTTGGTATTTTTAAAGGTCTCTGCCATAGCTTTTACAGTAGCCTCTCCCACTAAAATATTGCCCTGGCAAGTAAAGTTCTCTCCTGAAATACCGCCAGCCCAATCATAACAATCATCACCGGTAAAAGAAGCCGAATTTCCATCGGCATCTACTATGCCTACCTGTCTGCTTTGATCATTTTCATCATCTTGTCTAAGCTTATCTATTACTTCTTTAGGTGAAAATCCTTTTTTTAATAAGGTCAGGCCTTCTTCGCCGTAATCTAAATTAGCTAAAGACTGAGTCGCAATTGCTCCCACATTTGCTTTAGCCCAGGGAACAACTGCACCTACAGCCAAAAACTTGGACTGAACAGCCACTCCCCACTCCTTCTTTTTTGGATCATAACCTACAATGGAAAAAGTATTAACTCTTCTCTCTTTCAAAAAACTCACTCCTATACATTTTTCTTTATTTTATCACATTATTGACTTAATTAAAAAAAATTATTAAGATCTCTCTAATCTTTTTAATAGTCTTGAGCGGCGGTGTTCTATTTTTTCTGCATTGCATTTATGGTTTTTAGTATTCATTTTATTTTTATCTAGTAATTTTTCGGCCTCTTCTGTATAATATAGTGCTTTTTTGTAATCTTTTTGCTTATGCTCTAAATATTTTGCCATTTCTACATAGGGAAAGATTACCGCTCCCCGCTCTTTAATCATCTTTTGCCAAATCTCTACTGCTTTCTCATATTGGTTAATCCTTTTATACTGCCAGCTTAGTTTTTTATAGGCCCGGTATTTGATATCATTTTCTTGTGCAGTTTCAACTGCTTTTTTTAAATATTTTATACAGTTCTCAAATTCTTTTTGTTTTTCTTTAATCCTTCCCATATGGAAAAACTCATGGGAATTTAGTTTTTTATGTTTTCCCAGATGAATCTCTTTTAAATGTGTGAAAAGTGTAACTAGAGATAAAATATCATAGCTATTATGCTCCAGAACTGGTTTTAAAAGCTCAAGATCTTTAACTTCTATGAATCTAAAAAATATGCTCGGGATTAAATATCCCTCTATATCGTCTATTCTTTTAAAGTTCAATACATTATTTTCTAAGGATTTAAGTGAGCAGGAATCTAAAAATGACCAAATGCGCCGCGCAGAATGAAGTAGATCAACATGTAAGTTAAAATCCGGCATCTTTAGTCTATTTAAAATAAGTCGGGTCTGAATTAAAGGTAGATCAAAACTTTTTCCATTAAATGATACTATTATATCGAAAGATAACAATAGTTTCTTGATATCATTTAACATAGCGTTTTCTTCATCATAATCTCTCATCAAATACTGTTCTATGAAAAAATCATTATCTTTAAAATAACCCACACCAATTAGAAATGCAACAGTTCCGGTTCCTCCCATCAATCCGGTTGTTTCAGTGTCAATAAACAAAATATTATCTTTAATACCCTCTTTTTTCATTTGTGTATCAGTATTTGTAATCTGCTTTAAGCTGTAAACGTTAAGTTCTTCAAAGAATTTATTCATTTCATAAAGTCCATGTTGATAATCTTTTGAATATATCTTTTGCGTTTTGAGATATTTCCCCTGCTCATTTTTAATAATTGTATTTGGAAATATTTTTTTATTCAGATAGTCTCTATTTTCTTTCATAGAAGGACTAGACTTATTATTTTTTTCATATCTTTTTAATTTATCTCTCAGATTCACCTTTAAGAACCTCCCTTAAGAGATAAAGTGTCTTTTCTTTAGCTTTAAGTCCTACTTCATTAATTGGTCCTACACAGGCAGGGCAACCACCTTCACAGGGGCATTTCTGTAGATATGAATAGGCTGATTTGAGTAATTTATGGTCTATTCTATAAAGCTTTTCACTTAAGCCCACTCCACCGGGATAACTATCATAAATAAATATTGTTGGTCTACCATTAAAGGGGGATCTTATTTGAATGGTTGAATGAATATCGCCTGGATCACACATCAAATAAATTGGCGCAATGTTAACCAAAAGATTGGATAAACCCAATAACGCATTCTCCAGTGTTTTTTTATTAATTTTTTCTTCAAATTCTTCCGCCAAACTCATCCACCAGGCAGTAGTATGCATTTCAACTTCAGGTAAGTTAATATCACCATATCCAACATTTTCATGGGTATTAAACTTGACTTTTTTATACATAGTAGCCTGTGCACTGACCACAACTTCTCCATGACTGGCACTACGTTTATCAAATTTTTTACTTTCAAATTTATCTAAAACCCTAAGGTCAACTGCTAAATTAGCATCTGTATAAAAATTAACATCAACTATTTTTACATAAGCCTTTTTCCCACTATAATCAAGATCTTTGACCTGGTATTGTTTGCCTTCATGTATATATATAGCATCTTTATGAATAGTGGTGGGAACACTGAAATAATCAACCCTCCCGATTACACGAGAACTACCAGTTTCGGTCTTATCTATAACAGCAAAATCCTCAGAAGAAGCACTTCTTAAACTGATATCTTCAGCTGGATATCGTTCAGCTGACCAATACCACTTTCCTCCTTTATATCTAAGAACATGATTATCTTCCAAATACCTTAGTATTTTTTCAGTGGTTTCCACACCGAACTTTTCACCCTTTTCAAAGGGTAACTCAAAAGCTGCACATTTGATATGTGATAATAAAATCATTAAGTTATTGGGATTAATTAAAGCGCTCTCAGCTGGCTTTTCAAAAAAATATTCGGGATTGTTCACTATATATTGGTCAAGGGCACTGCTGGAGGCAATCATTATTGAAATTGATCTTCGCTGCCCCCGACCAGCCCGGCCGGCCTGCTGCCAGGAACTGGCAATTGTTCCAGGATATCCTGCTAAGATACTTACATCAAGTTGGCCAATATCAACTCCTAATTCCAATGCATTTGTACTGACCACTCCATGAATCTTGCCCTCTCTTAAACCCTTTTCAATCTGCCTTCTTTCATTAGGTAGATAACCTCCCCGGTACCCTCTGATATTCACATCCTGGGGCTTATCATCCCTTAAATATGATAATATTATTTCCGTTCTCAATCTACTCCTTGTAAAGACTATGGTCTTTATCTTGTTTTTCAAAAAAATAGAAGCGATTTTTTTACTTTCAAGTACATAGCTCCTTCGTATTCCAAGCTCTTTATTAACCACAGGCGGGTTATAAAAAATAAAGTCGCGAGGTCCTGCAGGAGCTCCATTTTCATCAATAACTTCGATATCTTTACCAATCAATTTGGAACTCAATTCTCCTGGATTATCGATAGTTGCTGAAGCACAGATAAACAATGGATCTGACCCATAAAATTCACAGATCCTCTGTAACCTTCTAATTACATTTGCAACATGGCTGCCAAAAACTCCACGGTAGCTGTGCACTTCGTCTATAACAACATACTTTAAATTTTCAAACAGTTTAATCCACTTTGTATGATGGGGCAAAATACCCACATGCAACATGTCGGGATTAGTAATAACTATATGACCGGACTGTCTAATACTTTTTCGGGCACTAACCTGGGTATCTCCATCATATGTATGTGTTTTTATATTTAAAGAAAGTTCCTCTATTAGTTCATATAAACCAGATAACTGATCCTGCGAGAGGGCTTTTGTTGGAAAAAGATAAAGAGCCCTGTTACTATCATCTTCTAAAATAGAGTTTAATACCGGTAGATTATAACATAGTGTTTTTCCTGATGCAGTAGGTGTTACTACAACAGTATCTTTTTTTTCCATAATATAATCATAAGCCTTTTTTTGGTGGCTGTATAACTGATCTATCTTCTTTTTTTTGAGTACATTTTTAAGTCTTTTATCCAAATTATGAGGCAAATCTACGTATTCACCTGTTCTACCCTCTAATTCTTTCCAGGCGGTAACTCTATTCATAAACTCCGGCCTGTTTTCTAATGAATTTTTCATCTGCTCAATATTCATTTTGTATTTCACCTCGATGCGAACTCTTGTTCTATCTTAAATAATTATACCATAAATTCCTAAAAATAAAAACATCATTATTTGATGTGCTTTTATAGTAATCTCAGTACTTTATCTATATATCCAATTGATTGATTAATACCTCATTTTTTAAATAAAGATACAAATATATATTTTTGAAATTACTAAAGTGTTTTTTAGATATTTCTAACTACTCATTATATATTTACCTTTGCAGTAATTCACTCTATCTATATATTATTTCAAGTTCATCTACAGTAAACTCTATTTTAGCTTTTAACTTTTCACTCACATAGGCCTTGTTATCTTCGGTCACTAAAATTATCTTAATATCTTTGAGCTTTTCTACTAAATCAAAAGATTTTTCAACACCCAAAATATAAAAAGAGGTAGATAAAGCATCCGCATAACTGGAATCATGAGAAATAACAGTTGAACTTATTATGCCATTTTTAGCAGGATAACCCGTTTCAGGATCAATAATATGATGATACCTTACTCCATCTTTTAGAAAATACCTTTCATAGTTTCCAGAAGTAACAACAGATGTATCCTCTATATTTAAAACTGCAATAATGCCACCTCTGCTTTGATCAGGATCCTGAATTCCAATTTTCCATAAGGAGTCATCTACCTTTCTTTTGTATACAGATACATTTCCTCCCATATTTATATAAGCACTTTCAATATCTATTTGCTCATAATATTCTATTATATTATCTGCCGCATAACCCTTTGCAATTGCACCCAAATCAAGCGACATACCTCTTTTTTTTAAAAAAACCCTATTATTATCCAGAAATTCTATATCTTTATAATTAACTTTGCCCACAACCTGCCTAATTTCGTTTTCACTAGGGACTTTCTGATCATCAGTTCCTATACCCCATAAAGAAACTAAAGGTCCTATAGTTGGATCAAAACTACCTTCTGTCATTTCAGCAAACTTATGAGATTCTTTTAATATATCATAGGTGTGTTTATTAACTTTAACCGCTGCAATTCCAGCATTATAGTTCAACTTATTTATATCACTTTCTTCGATTGTTTTACTAAATATGTTTTCCAAATGCCTTAATTTTTGCAAAGTATCAGACAAAATAACCTCAGAATTTTTATCATAAATTCTGATCCTAACAAAAGTATTCATTATGAATTCAGTACCCTCAGCTTTTTGTACTTCTTTGTCCTTATCATTAAATAACTGATCACCATTAATAAAATATATACCTAAAAGGATGATCATTAAAATGATTACAGCGAATATAAATCTCTTATAATTCATAACATTATCAACAACCTTATCAATTTAACTTAATCTTTTAATAACAAGCTTTTAAAAAAAAATTCATTTTATACAAATTATTCTTTCATTAATTTTTGTATATAATCAGATATTCACCCATCTGTAATAATTGAAAATTTAACAGCTTATACACTGCTAGCTTTTTTATTTCATAAATAATTATACTACTTGTTATTTTTTATTATTAACCACTGCAAAAAAAGACATGATCTCAGCTTTTTTCAAAATTATATATGTCCTTTATATTGTTATAAAGTTTATCAGTTATATCTGCACTGCCGGCTATTATCAAATAATGGCCAAAAAAATCCACTTCCAACACTTTTCCTTCAGCTTCTTTGATTAAAATCACTCCAGCTTTGACATCCCAGGCCTTTAATTTAAATTCCCAAAAACCATCAAATCTGCCTGCGGCAATACAGGCTAAATCATATGCAGCACTGCCAATTCTTCTAATTCCCCTTGATTTAAATAGTAGTTTATTAAAGACTTCTACATTATTATATTGGTCTTCATCCATATCATAAGGAAAACCTGTAACTAATAAACTATCCTGCAGATTTTTTTTATCACTCACATTTATCAACTTACCATTTAAATACGCACCATTATTTTTAACAGCACTATATAATTCATCCATATAAGGAACATAAATAACTCCTAAAATAGGATCATTATTTTCCATCAACGCAATTGAAATCGAAAAGAGGGGAAACCCGTGTATATAATTTGTGGTTCCATCCAGTGGATCTATAATCCAGGTATATTCTGATTCGTTTTCTATTGTTCCACTTTCTTCAGCCACTATATTGTGAAGAGGAAATCTATCCTGTATCCAGTTAATAATTTTTTCTTCAGAATTTTTATCCACTTCAGATACAAGATCTATTTCAGTCGTCTTCTTTACTACCTTTAGCTCTTTATTCAAACGACTATATTGATATTTCCCCACCTCTTTAGCTAACTTTTTTACACCTTCTACAACTTTATTTAAATTTATGATAATCCACCTCCTGATTTTTTACTGTGTATGCTATTATAATAATATATTTTGTAAAGTTTTTAAATATATATTCACAAAAATATCTGATAAGAAGCTAAAATATAAATACAATACGGGATGATAAGAGCAAAAATATTAGCTTTTTTCCCTATTACATTTATCTGTAATTTAAAAAGATTTTTTATGTAAATATGCAAGTGAGTAAAGTTAAGAACTCAGTTTCTTAAATCAAAATGATTTTTGAAATCTCCACTTTAAAAAAACAGGCCCGGTTTAAAACCGGGCCTGCCATAATTATAGATCATTATTTTTGAAAACTGACCTTTACCTTCTTTATATCCCATCTGTGTTCTAACTTTTCTAAAATATCTTCTTTAACAACAGGGGCAAATTGATGATCTTCATCTAAGTCTACATCTATCAGGATTATATTATTATCTATTTCTATATTGCTTATAAGATTGGTATGCAGAACATCTAACCCATGAATTGGATTCATAACATGCTTCAGTCTTTCCTTTACTACTTCTATTGTAGTAGGTAATTGTTCTTTGATTAAACCATTTTTTTCTTCATAATCTCTGATAGCTTCTTTCAAGGCATCTACTGCCAAAACTGAACAATGGTTTTTTACTGCTGGCAAACCACCCAATTCATCTGCAGCCTGCTGCCAGGATATTTCTTTTGCCTCATCAATACTGGACCCTTTAGCCATTTCTGTAATAATAGAACCTGTTGCTATATTGGAAGCACAGCCATAAGACCTAAATTTGATATCTTCTATCAATTGCGTTTTTTCGTCTACCTTTAAATGTAACTGTACCATGTCCCCACAGGCAGGTGAGCCTTCTTTAGCCACACCATCCGGATCTTCGATATCACCCACGTTTTTGGGATTTTGAAAATACTGAATTACTTTATCACTGTAAGGAGAATTCATTTTTTTCACTTCCTTTCTTTCCTAAAGGACTGATCTCTCTTAAATTTTCAACAACTTCTTTTATTGCCGTAACGACTTTTTCAACATCTTGATCATTATTATACCGACTAAAAGTAAATCTAATTGAACCATGAGCTCTTACATGATCTCCACCAATTCCTAAGATAACATGACTTGCTTCCAAAGATTTACTAAAACAAGCTGAACCGGTGCTAACCGCAAAACCCCTCATATCAAGGTGTAACGTTATAGATTCACCCTCCACATAATGAAAAGTGATATTTGCATTTTGCGGAATGCGATCTTTTCTTGAACCGTTTAAAGTAACATCATCAATCTCCGCCTCTATTCTTTCAATTAATTTATCCCTCATATTTTTCAACTTTTTATTCTCTTCTTCTGTAATTAATTCAACTGCTTTAGCAAAACCAACCGCAGCTGGAATATTCTCAACTCCTGCCCGTAAATTGTTCTCCTGAAAACCGCCGTTCATGATTTTTTGTATTTTCACAGAATCCTTTTTAAAAAGAGCCCCTATTCCTCTGGGACCATGAATAGTATGTGCCGAAATAGTTATGAGATCTACAGGAACTTCAGAAACATCGATTGGTATTCTTCTAAAAGTATGGGTTGCATCGGTGTGAAATAAGATATTCTTATCTTTTAATAATTTAGCTATTTTTTTAATATTTTGAACAGTTCCTATCTCCTGATTTGCATGTTGAATTGACACCAAAACAGTATCTTCTCTAATTTCTGCTTTTAATTCTTCGAATTTAATTTTTCCTTCACCGTCTACACCTATATAACTTACATCATATCCTTCTTTTTCAAGTCTTTGAGCAGTGTTTAATACTGAAAAATTTTCTATTTCAGATACAATTAGATGCCCTTTTTCTTTTTGATTATACATAATCCCCTTTAATGCTAGATTATTAGATTCTGTTGTACCTGAAGTAAAAATAAGTTCTTCCTTTTTTGCTCCTAATGATTCTGCTATTTTCATGCGTGCTTTATTTAGAGCTTCTTTTGCTTCAATACCCATAGTATAAGCAAATTCAGAAGTTGCTACAGCATAGGTATCAAAAAAATAAGGCTGCATAGCCTTCAGTACATTTTTATCCAACCTCGTAACTGCCGAATTATCTAAATATACCATTTCTTTATTCATTTTAACACCTCTTTTTATATATATAATGTGATCTCTGACTCACGTGCTTCTTTAATATAAGTTCCAACAGCACAAAAATCAGTTATTATCTCTTCTCGTAAATCTTCTTTTTCTATTCCTAAAATGTCCATAGTCATATCACAGGCGAAAATCTTTCCACCTAATTGAACAAAATCGTTAAGCATTTCTTCTAAGGACCTAACATTAGCCTTTTTCATTTTCCACTTCATAAATAATTTACCCAACCCTAAGAAGTTCATCTTTGATAAGGGACCTTTATCTAATTTGTTTTTCTTTAATCTATTCAAACCCCAGAAAGTAAAGTACATCGATACATCCATACCCATAGCTAGTGAGCCATTAGCAATAATAAAAGCACTATATATCTTATCATAATCTCCACTTTCCACAATTAAAGTAGTTTTATCCTTCATAATAATCACCTCTAAACACCTATTTTTATCTCCCAATAATCATCTATATCTTTTACTGAGATTAATTCAAGATCCATTGCCTCAACTGCCATCGGAATTTCTTTTTTGGAAGATGCATGATCTCCCGTAATAACCAATATATCTCCTTCTTTTGCCTTGTTAATCGCTTTTCTTGTCTCTACTAGAGGTACAGGACAATTTTCTCCCATACAATTTACTTTTATTTCTTTTGACATTATTTTTCCTCCTTGGTTAAATAATAAAATTTACCTCTTTTTCCCTCTTTTCCCTTTATATTATAATTTTTCTCTAACTGCCTTAAATATCTATTTATTTCATTTACATGCAAATCAAATATATTAGAGAGATCTTTGACAGTACAGGGTCTTCTTTTTAATGTTGAAATTATACTTTCTTTTAAAGTTGGTTGAATAGTATTTCTCTTTTTAGGTAAATAGGGTCCAATAATTTCAGCTTCTTTACCTATAATATTTACAGTATCTTCCAGGCTTGATTTTGAAGCTGGTGTACACCAATCTTCAGCTCCCGGTCTATCAAGAGTGTTTAGTTGCACTAAATCTGGTTTTATTTCTTTGATGATGTCATGGAATTTATATAGCTCCTCTTTGCTATCATTAATATTGGGAACAATAAATATTTCTAAAAATATTTTCCCATCAAACTCTTTACGCAATTCTATCAACCCTTCGATTATTTGAGATAGTTTGATTTTAGAATGTGGTCTATTGATAGTTTCGAAATTTCTTTTAATAACCGAGTCAAGAGAAGGTGAAATTAAATCAACTTTTTTTATCTGATTGCGAACCTTTTTTTTGTGTAGTAAACTACTATTTGTTAAAAGAGCAATTTGATAATCTGGATAATCTTTCTGCAGAAAGTCTATTATTGTTCCTATTTTTTTATATAGGGTAGGTTCTCCTGATCCAGAAAATGTTATATAATCTAATTTTGGTTTGTCTTTTAAATAGTTGTTAAGCTCTTCAATAACTAAATTTACGGGCTTAAATTCATCCCTTTTTATGGTTAACTTTGTTGTCGGGCCACATTCACAATATATACAATTGAAAGAACATATTTTATGAGGAATGAGATCAATCCCCAATGATACTCCCAGCCTTCTGGAAGGAACAGGACCATATAAATAATTCATTTTTTCACTTCCTTTTTGTTTTAAGAGCATCAATTTGTAATGCAATTATATTATATCTGAGTAATTTAGTCAAGTATCTATATTACATATATCAATTTAGCAAAAATCATTAAATTTTTTATATAAAAATTATATATATTCTCATAACAGTAATGACAACATATCTCATGTAGCCTGGTATTCACCGTTACATTTAAGCATGTTTTTCTTCTAAGCAACTTTAATAAATTTTATATTATATAATAGTAATTGGGCTGGTAAAACCAGCCCAAAATATTTTACAAATAATATTTTTGTAAAGACAATATTTTATAAAACATTAATATATATTAATACAAGAATGTAAAATATTTAAGTTTTTAAAATGTTTATTTGTCAATCATTTCTTTTGTCTTTTTCATCTTTAGTTCCATTTCTTATTCTATCAATAGGCTCTATCTGACTATCCGAAATTTTATCATATATATGTAAACTATGGGTGGGATAGGCAAATTCTATACCCTCTGATAAAAATCTTTCCTTCAATTTTAGATTAATAACTTCCTGTAAGTCCATATATACTTTATAATCACTATCGTTAACATAATATACCACCTGATAAATCAAGCTATATTCGCCATATGAAGCAAAATGAGCTCGATCAAAATCAGTCTTTTCAATTTTTGTAATAATCTCCTCTACTATTTGTGGAATTTTCTTCAATTTTTCTAGAGGAGTATCATAGACTACTCCAAAGTCAAAATTAATACGTCTTGTTTTCATCCTTTTATAGTTGTTTATTCTGGAATTAGTTAAATCATTGTTGGAAAATACCAGCTGTTCACCACTCAGACTTCTAACCCTAGTAGTCTTTATGCCAATATGCTCCACAACCCCTTTATAATCACCGATAATAATAAAATCACCAATATCAAAAGGCCTATCTAAAAATATTGTGAAATAACTAAAAATATCTGCTAAAATGGTTTGAGCAGCAAAAGCAATCGCTATACCGCCGATTCCAAGGCCTGTTATTAAACCTCTGATCTCAATATTTAAGTTATCTAAAATAAATAAGATTGCAATCAACCATGTTACCAGTCTTACTATAAAAACAGATACTGTAAAAACAGTATCCTGAGCCTGGCTGCTCTGTTTTTTCTCCCAGTATTTTTTCATGGTATATATTATTATATCTTGGATTAGTAATGTTACATATAATACAACAAGCAGGATAAAGAATATATCTATAATTCTTTCAATAGGAACAATTAAATTAAACCTAGTTATTGCAATAAATATTAAGACAAAATATGTCATAGGTAAAATTCTCTTATTAAGACTTTTATAAAAAAAATCTCCAAAACTAAACGAAATTTTTTTTATCCTTTTCTGCAGTCTTTCAAAAAATAAATACTTAACAGTCTTAATAATGAAAAAACCTATAACTACTATTAAAATTGAAAGTAGGTAACTATAAACAGTATTATTTAAAATGACATATTGTAATATACCATTTTCCATAATTATCAACCTCACATTTTTAAGATTTTAATTTTGTAGTACAATTAGGACATCTGACAGCTTTTATATTGATAGTAGAATAACAATAAGGACATTCTTTGGTATCAGGAGCTGCTTCTATTTCTTCTTCTTTTTTTCTCTCCTTTAACTTATTATAATAAGTTATAACCAAGTAAAGAACAAATGCAACAATAAAAAAATCTAGCAAAGTATTAATAAATAATCCATACTTAATAATTGGAACACCAGCAACTTCTGCCTCAGCTATGCTTTCAAATTCTCTTTGGCTGAGATTAATGTATAAATGAGAGAAACTAACCTTGCCGATTATTAAACTTATAGGAGGCGCTAATATATCATTTACAAATGAGGTAATTATCTTATTAAATGCAAGACCTATAATTATACCTACAGCCATTTCTATCACATTACCTCTTAAGATAAACTTCTTAAACCCCTTTACCATAATAGATACTCCTCTCTTAGTTAAAAAGTAATAATTTGATAACCCCTTTGAAGGTAATTAAACAAATTAACATGTCCTGATAATGAATTACATATATTCAGTCTTTGTTTTTCTGCCGATTTTAATGAAACAATTTTATTTGAACATACTCTGCATATGCAGTCAATTAAACTCATCTCTCTAAACATCCTATATAAATTATTGAACTGATGTTAATTCATCAATTTAATCTGTTTTGTTGCATTACCTTCTAGCACCAAACGCGTATCAAATCTTTTTTGTTCAATTCCTCCACATTTAGAAGTACATGGACAATAAATTCGCCTCCTCATTAAAAGCTAAAATCAGATTTTTATTACTATTATCCATTATTAAACCCCACATCAAATTTTTCAGAAAATATTTTAAAATTCTGATCTTATAATACCACTGTAATTCAAAAAGAATCAATGTTTATTTATAAAATTTATTTATATTTATTTGATTTTATGAGATATTGATAAATATTTAAAGTAAACAAGAGTATAATAAACCTAATTTAACATATTAACAATATTACTGTGTTGACTATTTTATATATATACCCTATAATAAGACTAGGCTCCAAGGAATCCCTAAGAGGATTTATTCCTAGTAACAATCTTTATCGAAGTTAAGTTTGAACAAGAAAGTCTGGATTTTAAATCGGAGGTTAATGAGAGAAATTTGTTAATAAGTAGAACTGAAAAGTTCTAAAATTGGTAAATAAGAACTACATTGACTGAAGAAGATTTAAAAAAAGGATTTTCAAGAGTTAGATTAACTTCGATCTAAAAAAGGAGATTGCGAAAAGAATAAAAAATCAAAGAAGGTTCGTTGGAGCCTTTTTTTTATCCCAAAAACTCTGCTATATAAGGTAAATTACGGTATTTCTCCTCATAATCCAATCCATAACCAATTAAAAATTGGCTTCCCATTTCATATCCTCTATATCGAATTGGTAAATCGACCAGTCTCTGTTTTGTACAATCTATTAACACACAGAGATTTATACTATTTGGCCTCCTCGGTCGTAAGTTTTTTAAAATATAACTATGTGTTAAACCAGTCCTTATGATATCTTCAATAACTATAACATCCCTATCTCTTATGCTTAAATCAAGGTCTTTTGTTATCTTTATTTTTTCTTTTTCCCCTGAGGTTGCTTTAAACCTACCAAATGACAAAAAATCTATATTATGGTCTATATTAAGCAGTCTACTCAAATCTGATAAAAAATAAATTGAACCCTTAAGAATCCCAATCAAAAGGGGCTCTTTATCTTTATAATCTTTATTTAATCTATCTGCAATATCTTTTACCCTTTCTTCTATTTCTGCCTGACTAATAATAGTTTTCCCTATGTTATCTTTATTCATTTTCTTCACCTACATCCTCTTCTTTGTTGATATTATTAATCCCAAATCTTTTTAAAAGCTTATGATAATCTTTTTTATATACAATATAAATATTTATATCAGGATATAATTCTTGTAATAATTTAACCTTTTTGTTTTTCTCTGTTACATATTTTTGCTTCATCGTGGTAATCTCTATATAAGTGTCAAATTCCGGCAGATAAAAATCCGGTCTAAATCCCAAAGAAATATTCCCTTCTGCATCCCATTCCAGAGGAAATTCAGAGGGCTCATAATCCCACTTTATATTATACATATCCAATATATCTGCAAAGTCTTTTTCGCTTTCATGAACAAAATTAATATTTTTATTACTGCTCTTTTCAGCTGATAATTTTTCTATTTTTTTGTAAAGGGGTTGGGGATTTTCTTTTTTCATCTCGGAAATATGTATTATTAAGTTAGCGGATTCTTGAACATCTAAACCATCTGTGTTGATACTTATATGGTATAAGGATACATTTCCCCAGTCTCTATTAAACAATCTATGAACATATCTCCTGTGCTTTCTATCACTTAAATCAATAGTACGGACAGCCTGTTCATGGTTGATATTATATTTGTTCATAACTCGTCTTATTCTTCTTTTTTCTGAACATATAACCTTTATGTGTATAGCATGTGCATAATCTTTAAAAATAATCTGCGAACCCAATCCCAAGATGACAAGGCTTTCTTTTTCTGCTGTTTTTTTTAATCTATCAATTATATATTCTTTAAAAGTTTGACCAGTCTGGCAAGCTCTCAGATAATATTTAGAAGTCTCTTTAAGCATATGAAGATCATGTTCATCAGCTACTTCCGGCAGCCAATTTTCAACAACATAATCCCTCGTTATTAATCTTATACCTAATTTATCTGCCAACTCAGAAGCAATTTCGTCTCCTAAGCTGGAGGTCTGTCTTGATATGGTAATTGTAAGCACAATTATCCTCCTCTTATACAACAACTTATGTAATAAATTCTTGATAATCATAAATATTCCTTTTTAAAAAATTAATCCCCCCAATTAAGGGGGGCTTTAAAATTACATATTAATAACTCGACCAACTCCGCCTTGAATCCATTTATCAGGATATCTATTCTTGATTTGCACCTGTTTTTTGGTACAGTGAGTTCCACAAACATATTCAACATTTTCTAACATTTCATATTTATCAAACCCGTGTAATCCACCTATCAAATATTTTATCTTACCATATTTATTAGCTTCAGTTAAAATGTTTTCTACTTTTGAGTGGGCACAGCCTGATATTATAGTTACTTCATTTTCTTTTTTGATTATTAAACTCTGCTCAATATTTTTGAGTTCTCCTGTACTATAAACATCTTCAAAAATCTCAATTGCATCATCCACTGCTATTACTTTATGCTCTGATTTAAATTTGAAAGAAATAGGAATATATATTTTGATATTTTTATTAATTTCAAGAAGTTTTTCTAATCCTCCTGTATGGTCATTATGGTAATGAGATATGAAAATAATGTCAATATCATCAGGGCTCACCTTCATTTTCTCCATGTTATTTAGTAAAATATTGGCCTTTGTTCCAGTATCAAATAGTATTTTGGGTTTATTTTTTATCTCAATAAAACAGGAGAATCCATGATCAGATTCTAAGCCTTTTTTATAAACAGTGTTATCATATAATATTGTTATCTTCAAAAGAAAACCAACCTCCTTATTCACTTATTTTAACCTGATATAACTTAGTTATGATCTGGATAATCATCTTCTTTTTAACTAAGTTATTAATCCACTTATTTAAAATTTCCTTTCTTCCATAAAAGGCCCCGGCCATTTGTCCCGTTACAGCTGCAACTGTATCTGTATCACCGCCTAAGTTAATAGCTTTTTTGATAGCCGCTGCAAAGTTGTCAGTCTGATAAAAACTCCATAAACTTGCTTCTAGAGTATTTAAAACAAATGCATCTGAGATTATGTCCTTTTTTTCTTTGAATTTATAATTTCCTTTAACTTTATCTAAAACACGTTTATCTAAGTCTAGTTTTTTAAAGGAACTCTCCAGTAAATATTCTTTACTCTTGTTTTTTAAAGCATGGTAAATAAAAGCACCTAAGAACTTACAGGAATCAGCTGCCATAATATTATTATGAGTTGATAGAGAACTCATTTTTGCATAATAAACAGCCTTATCAAAATCATTACAAAAATAAAGTGGTACAGGAGCTAACCTCATTAAACTTCCATTACCGGCTGCATATTCTCTTTCGGGAGGAAGTGTGCTTTTCTTAATAAAATCTGTGATTGCTAAACTTGTATTTCTACCTATTTTAAAGGCCCTTTCTTTTGAACTAAGATGACCATGTTCAAACCACTCAGCATATTTGTTTAACTGGCTTTTTAAATTAAAACCATCATCTATTAAACTTTCAGCAAGGCAGAGTGCCATTGAACTATCATCAGTCCATTGACCAGCCTTTATGTTGTCTGGCCCAACCCTTTTCAATTCACCATTAAATTGAAATTCGCCCCTCTGCATTCCCTCATAAGGAGCACCTAAAGCATCTCCTACTATTAAACCTAAAAATGCACCCACAAATTTGTCCTTCATTTTACAACTTAACACCCCTCAAATAGAACTTCAAATAGTGATTGATATATTAAAGCTGGATTAAAAATTTACCTTTAGTTGAATTAGATTTTTTAAAAAATTTGCAATAAACTTTAATAAAATTAAAGGATATTTTTTATTAATGTCTAATTTTATATGTACATCCTTTCACAGAGCTCCTGAAGCTAGCTTCAGGAGCTCTTCACCTTTTTTATATTATTTTAACCAACTTATCTACTTTAATTTACATTGATAAAAACGAATAATTATTGATTAATAGTTTAAACAAATGTAGTTTCTTTAGCACTTTTTGCGATTATATCTCCTGCTTTTACTACGTATTTTCTGGTCGGTCTTAATCTAAAAGCCTCTTGTATATTGAAAGCATCGATTATATTAAATCAGCTGTAATATTAATTTTGATTTCATAATCAGTAATTCCCATTATTTTAGCAGAATTTTGAGTAATCATATCATAAACTTTATTAAAGTACATGTGGAAATTTACAAAGGTTGGGCTAATTAAAGAACCTTCAGCATCAATAACCTCATAGTAGTCTTTAAGTCTATATTGCTTTCGATCCTATTATATAAGCCGTCCTTAATTAAAATATCAACTAATTCTTTTTTATTTACCAGCCTGGTATCTTTAACTAATAACATATTTTTACTTCATAATTATACTTGATAAAAGTTTAAGTTCTTTTTAAATTTATATAATTATTTCAATAAAATATTATTTAGATAAACAAAAAGAAAATATCCCCAATTAATCGGAGATATTAAATTCTGAAATTATTACACTTTGGTTATACAAACACCAATCAAACCCGGTCCAGAGTGTACTACCATAGCTGGACTTATTTCTCCAAATATAGATTCCTTCACATTGTCTAATTTTTTTACTTTTTTATATATTTTTAAGGCTTCTTCTTCTGCATCAGCATGCATTATATCTATATAAGATAAGGCTTCACTTGCTTTATCTTGGGTTAATTTTAATAATTTCTTGATTGCTTTCTTTTTAGTTCTCACCTTATCAAAAGTATAATACTGACCTTCCTTATCTATTGATATAATGGGTTTTATATCTAAGAATTCTGCAATTGTACCACTAATTTTACCAATGCGGCCTCCCTCTTTTAGATACTTCAATGTATCAACTATAAAATAGAGATCAATTTCCTTTTTTTTATCTTTAACCTTATCTACTATATCAGAAAAATTACTTTTTCCTTCCTCTATCAAGTCCTTAGCATATAGGACCAATCTCCCAAGACCCATCGATAGCAATTTGGAATCAATCAATTCAATTTCTACACCTTCAATATTCTGAGTGGCCATTTTACAATTCTCATAAGTTCCACTTAGTCCCGAAGAAATATGAATTGATATTATGTGGGTAAAGCCATGCTCTTTAAGTTTAAGATACTTAGAGCGTATTTCTTCCCTTGTGGGCATAGAAGTTGATGGAATCTCGCTGCTCAACCGTTCATAAACCTCATGTGGTTCAATATCAACTCTATCTTCATATTGGCCATCACTAAAAATAATTTTTAAAGGTAGAAATTCTATACGGCGCTTTTCTAAGATTTCTTTCGACAAATCACTTGCACTATCAGTTACAATTGCAATCTTTTCTTCCATTTTCTAAACTCCTCGTATAATATATTTAAGAAACTAAAACAAATTAACAAAAAAACTTGTATTTTTGGATGATTCTTCCTAGACTATAAGTATATAGGTTGGATAAAAAAACTATCGCTCCTTGCAGCTTTGACTGCTAGAAAAGTGTGTTTCTTCCATTTCCATACCTTGACTACTACCACCTACCGTGAGAATTTTTAATTACTGGATTAAGTGCAGCAGATTAATCCCTTTGTATAGTAATTAAATTTTATCTC
>JAGYMU010000180.1 GCA_018399995.1 Halanaerobiales bacterium
AAAAACCCTCATATCTAATGTGATATGAGGGTGCTTTTTGATATAAATTTTTTCTAAGGAAGATACTGCATGGGATCAACTGGTTTATCATCTACCAGTACCCCAAAATGTAGATGAGAGCCTGTGCTTTTACCAGTACTGCCAGCTGTTCCTATTATTTGACCTGCATTTACCTCTTCGCCAACAACCACATAATTCTTCGAATTGTGAGCATAGATAGTTTCAACAGAATCACCATGATCTATAACAATTGTTTTTCCAAAACCACTCATCCATCCGCTTTTCACAACAGTACCACTGTATGCAGCCCTAATTTGTTTGCCAATAGGAACAGCTATATCTAGGCCTTGATGAAATTCGTTGCTGCCTGTAATTGGATCAGTTCTCCAGCCAAAAGGTGAACTTATCCTACCCTGTAGAGGCCAAACAAATACACCCTCTCTTAATGTAAATATACCGTTATTATTCCTATTGGTAAAGGGAATTACAATATTTTGACCTACATAAATATCACTTGTATTTAAATTATTCGCTTCTTTTATTAGTTTTATATCCACACCATACTTTTTTGATAACGAATAAAGTGCATCTCCTCGTTGAACTTCATGTATAATATTTGCATATATCCTATCTTCATCTCCGCCCCCACGTCCAGTTTTAGGTATGTATAATGTGTCTCCAGGATGAATTAGATTATTTTTTAAGTTGTTATTATTTTTGATGCTCTCAATTGTAGTATCAAATTTATTGGCTATATCATAAAGGGTATCGCCATTTTTCACTGTATATCTAATACCTTCTGCCATTTTAATTAATGTATTATATGTTGCTTCTCCTACTATTGTATCTACTTTTAGATTATTGTTTAACTGAAAATCTTTAACTATTTCTTTAGTCCTATATCCAAATACACCATCAGCACTTATATCATATCCAACTTTATTTAATAAGGATTGTACCTCTTTTACCTTTTCTCCCCTATCATTCAGCTCTAAGCTAATAGCATATGTAGTTAAAGGAATTAGTATTAACAAAAATATTGTCATCATTAATGTAATAAATATCTTAAAAGATATGTGCGATCTTAAATCCATATACTCAATCCTCCTATTTATGAATTTGACGCTCCACGGGGCAAGCCCACGTGGATTCCTTATTCATAAAACCCAGCCTTTTTACAGTTAATCTCAAGGATTAAGTGCAAACTGGTCTTACAAGTTCTCCAAAGGCTTAAATTCCTGTCCGCCCGACAGTATTTAATTTATCTTCTAGCTAGTAGTTGTAAACCTTGTTGTAAAATATTATTGCTAGCATTTATATCTCTATCGTGAATTGAATGACTTTCGGACATTCCCATTCACGAACCCTTAAGTCTTTGACCTCTTTGTTTTGATATCCACATTCGCTACAAAATTGACTTGAAGGGAAGAATGTATCAATTTTAATTAATTCCCTACCATACCATTCAGCTTTATAGCTTAAATAGTCAACGAATTTAGACCAAGATACATCAGAGATACTTTTTGCTAGTCTAGAATTTTTAAGCATATTCTTAACTTTTAGGCTTTCAACTATTATCGTTTGGTTTTCACGAATTAATTTAGTCGAAAGTTTATGTAAGAAGTCCTTTCTAATATTAGCTACTTTCTCGTGTACTCTAGCTAATTTGTTCTTTACTTTGTACTAATTATTTGAACCTTCTTCTTTTTTGGTAAGTCTTTTATTTAATCTAGCAATCTTATTTTCATATTTGGATAAAGTTCTAGGATTAGAAACAACTTCACCATTAGAATCAATTAGAAGTCTTTCAATCCTAATTCTATACCAATAACTTTATCATTTTGAGTCAATTCTTCTACTTCTTCTTTAACACATACAGAAATATAGTATTTACCTGTTTTTGATTTTCTGATAGTTACATTTTGAATTTTACCTGTAACTTCTCTAGACTTTCTAAATTTTACCCATCCAAGTTTAGGTAGTTTAATTTTATTATCTTGAATCTCAATGCTTTCAGTTCCACTAAAACGCTTGAATTATTGTATAAAAACATCGGCATTCATCCAGAGGGCAAGCCCGTCTGGTTTTCT
>JAGYMU010000181.1 GCA_018399995.1 Halanaerobiales bacterium
ATTGCCGATATGGGGATTTTTTTATTTACAAGGGTTATAGGTCATATTGGTATAAAATAATCGCTTAAAAAGGCTATATTTAAGCATAATTTTTCCAGGTTCCCAAAAATATCCCATATATAGGCATTTAATGGCAATAATCACTCTATAAGCCTTTATTATTCTTATTATCTCTATATTTATCCACAATATTAAGGAATTTTGTGGAAAAGATATTATAATCAAATTATCATCCCATCATTTGTGTTGACAAATACAATTTGAAAGTTTAGATTTAAAAAAGAATGTATAGGAAAAATAAAATAAATATTAGTACTTTTGATTTATTTTAGAAAGGAGGTTTTTGTGGCTAACGTAGTTTTTTTTAGTTTTATGGAACCTGACCGTAATTTAGTTCTTTTTATAAAAGGTAGGGCAGTTAATCTTAATTATTATAATCTTGATTTCCGAGTCAAAGATCTCTTAAAAAGATGGGTTACAAATGATACTAGCGTTATTCGGCAGGCAATTTCAAAGGCAATGTACGGTACTTCTCGTACAATTGTTTTTGTTGGTGAAAAAACATATTTAAGCCGATGGGTACGGGAAGAAGTTAAAATGACCTTAGAATATCAAAAGCCAGTTTACGCAATAAGATTAAATCATAAATATGCAAGGACTCCCCAAGTACTAGAAGATTATAGTATTCATCTTTATCCCTGGAGTGAAGAAAAATTGCAAGAGTTGGCAACACTATGAAACAGTATTGTTTTATACTTATGCCTTTTGGTAAAAAATCAGACAATATAGGCAAAATAATAGACTTTGATTATATTTATAGCACTATCATTAAACCCGCAGTAACTAATGCACACTTGAGTCCAATACGTGCTGATGAAGAAATAACTAGTGGAATAATACATAAACCAATGTTTGAAAGATTATTACTTTGTGATTATGCAATAGCTGATCTTACAACTGCTAATGCTAATGTTTTTTATGAGTTAGGAATTAGACATGGTATTCGTCCTCACAGTACAATTTTAATTTTTGCCGAAGGTATGCGCTTACCTTTTGACGTATCTTATTTAAGAGCATTGCCCTACAAACTCGATAATTACGGTACCCCTTTGGAAGAAAATGTATTTAAAGATAATATTTTTAAATATCTAAAGGAGTGTCGTAATCCTAAGGTCGATAGTCCCGTTTATCAGTTGGTTGAAAATATGCCAATAATGGATATTGCAAGATTAAAGACAGATACATTTAGAGATTATGTAGAATATTCAAAAAGTATTAAAGATAAACTAAGAATAGCACGTTCTGATGGTCCTTCTGCTGTTAAACAAATTCAAAAAGAATTAGAACCTGTGAGAAATACAGACCCTGCAATACTTATTGATCTTTTTCTTTCTTATCGAGCAGTTAAAGACTGGGGTGCTATGGTTACCCTCACCTGCAAAATGCCCCCTATATTAGCTCACACTGTAATGGTTCGTGAACAGTTAGGTTTTGCCCACAACCGTCTTGGTGATCACTCTAAAGCTGAAAAGATACTAAAGGAATTAATTAATAAACATGGAGCTAGTAGTGAAACAAATGGAATTCTTGGTCGAGTTTATAAGGATCTTTGGATGAAAACATTGAAAAAAGAAAGAAATATACTAAAAGCTAAAGGATTTCTAAAGAAATCAATTGATTGTTATTTAGAAGGATTTGAAGCAGACTGGAGAGATGCTTATCCTGGGATAAATGCAGTAACCCTGATGGAAATGACCGATCCTATTGACACCAGACAAAAGAACTTAATTCCAGTAGTTCAGTATGCTGTTGAAAGGCGCATTGCTTCAAAAAACACTGATTATTGGGACCTTGCGTCTTTGCTAGAACTCAACATTCTTTCAAGAAATCAAGAGCAAGCGAATACGGCATTATCTGAAGCTTTGACATTAATTAGAGAAAAATGGGAACCTGAAACAACAGTAAATAATATCAATATGATTATAGATATTAGAAGGACACGCGGTGAACCCGTAGAATGGATTGAAGAAATTAAAAAAGAGTTAGATAAGGCTA
>JAGYMU010000182.1 GCA_018399995.1 Halanaerobiales bacterium
TTCTATATTATCAAATTTCGGATCAACAATTATCGGTAAATGGCTTAACTCTTTTATCGCCGGGATGGCACTCAGATCAAGGGTGTTCCTGGTATAGTTTTCGAATGTTCTGATTCCTCTTTCACATAATATTACTTGATGATTACCTTCAGAGAGAATATACTCGGCTGCTAACAGTAACTCCTCTATTGTAGCTGCCATACCTCTTTTTAGTAATACAGGTTTATCTAGTTTCCCTAATTCTTTCAATAATACAATATTTTGCATATTGCGAGCTCCTACTTGAAATATATCGCTATATTGACCTACTAACTCTATTTGATTCACTGACATAACCTCAGTAACTACTAACAACCCCGTATTTTCTGCCGCTTTAGCAAGCAATTTTAAACCTTCTTCCTCTAATCCCTGGAAACTATATGGAGAAGTTCGAGGTTTAAAGGCTCCTCCTCTTAATATCTTTGCTCCAGATGATTTTACCTGTCGTGCAGTTTCAAATATTTGTTTTTTATTTTCTACTGCACATGGTCCAGCCATTACTATAACCTCTTTCCCGCCAATCACTACATCTTTTATTTTAATTTTGGTAGTAAAACTTTTATATTCCTTACTAGCTAATTTATAAGGTTTTTCAATCTGTATAACTTCTTCAACGCCTTCATAAGCAGACAAAGGAACAGAAGTTAAATCTTTTGCATCCCCTATAACCCCTAAGACAATCCTTCTTTCCCCTCGTGAGATATTAACTTTATGCCCCATTTTTTGCAACCTCTGCACAACTTTCTCTACATGGGAATCACTGGCTTTACCATTGATTACAATAATCATGAAAGTCTATTCTCCTTTACACTTAAATTCTTATTCACTAGATCTTTTCTTAATACTTCTGCTCCTCTTAAATAACAATGCACTATTTCTGTTTGACTTTTTCCACTATTTATATGGATTAAAACTCGAATACATTTTGGCAAACTATCTTTAACATCTGCCTCTTGCATACCAAAAAGAGGCACTTTATTCCAGCCCAGTTGCCTTGCTGCTTCTGCTGGAAAAGCAGCATTCAGGTCTGAGGTCATACTAAAAAAAATACTGACAATATCCTCAGTTTTAAAATTATTGGCGTCCCGAAGGTTAAGTAATAATTCCCGTGTCCCTGCCAATATTGACTCTTGACTGTTTTCACTCACTGTGGTTGCTCCTCTGATTCCTCTTACTGACAATTTGTACCTCCTTTATATCTACTTTTTTTTATTTAAAGTTTTACTACATTTTTCTCTTCATGATTCTGAAAATAAAAACAAACAATAAAAAAAGGACTATAGGTAATAAAAAACCTATAGCCCTTTATATGCTTATTGCTACATATAAAGATACCATAGGCATCTTCGATGTTCATGCCTATGGTATCTGTTTTGTTAATATTTGTTTATGTTACGATACTAAGGCATAAACATCACCAATAAAATAGAAATAATAATAGTTAAAATTAAACATTTTGTGGCTATGTTTCCTTAGCATTTCTAAAAAACCTTTCAATCTTATATTTTAAAAAATAAGTTAACATAAATTTAAATATATGTCAATAGAATCAGATAAATATGTGAATTAAAAATTAAAACTGCACACTTTTTTACATGATTTAAAGTTTAAAAGTGCACACCCTGTAACTATAATCTAAAACAAAAAACAGGAGAGGTTTTAGGTTATGGTTCAGATACATAAGAAATTTAATAATGATCAGGTCAAAGATCTATTGAAGCGCTATGTAGCCAATAAGATAGAGAGAAAATACCTGCAGGCAATCCTGGGAATTAAAAAGAGAAGATTCTTTCACTTAGTCAAAAAATTCAAGAATGATCCCGAGGGATTCTCTATTTGCTATTCCCGTAACAAGCCAACCAGAAAGATCTCAAAAGACCTGGAGAAAAACATTATCAAGGAACTAAGAATGGAAAAATCATTAATCGAAAATCCGAATACACCAGTAAAACATTACAATTACAGCTATATTAAAGACATCTTGGAACAGGATTACCAACAGAAGGTAT
>JAGYMU010000183.1 GCA_018399995.1 Halanaerobiales bacterium
ATCTCAGCAATAGACTGTTTATGTTCTACCTTGACAAACCTGAAGGAATCCCCTTTGTCCAGATTGTGAAGTATATAATCGGGTAACTCAATAAAGCCTTCTTCTGCTCCGGTTATATTGACTTCAGCTTTAAATAACCGCACTGCGCTTAATAAACGTATTGTATTTCTGATTTTGGCCTGTTCCATATTATCTCAATATATAAATTTCTGAAAAATAGTATTATAGTATTCCTTACACTCCTCATCAGTAATTTATTCATCACTTTTATTACTGTTCTCGACCAGTATTCTTGCAATATTTATTTCTGCGTCCTTTCTTGTCTTCTGTGTATACACATTTAGTTCTGCTACCAGTATTCTACGTTTAGTGATGTATATGCTTTCACCCTCATGCTCTTTAATGAGTTTTGACAGATTTAACCGTAAGGAGACAGCGCCTACCTTTGTTATACCGTTTTCTTTTTTTATAGAACCCATTTGAAATTTTACAAATTTTCGTAAAACACAATATCAACATTAATTGAAATTAAAATATAAATTTTTATAGATACTTTAGTTATTTTAACTTAAAGATATTAAGGTTATTACGGTTATTGTAAAATATTTGTAAAATTATTATTAAAGCAGATATCTTTACTGGGTTAAGCAAGGTTTTTCTGTAGTTTTATCCTTCACTTACTCCAACCATCTATGCCAATGCCACCAGGGGACATTCATTTATTCCAGCCTCCGGCAGCTTATAGTTTTTTAGACAATCCATATTCAGATACTCTCTTCCTGATATCCAATCTTAATTATGCTCAAGGTATATGGCCGATATAAGCCTTTTAGCACTTTCCGGGTTTGGGAAAAAATACATACCACATTGGTCCTTCTTTTAATTTCTGAATATAGCCTGGTGGTTTACCGGCAGACTAAAAAATGGGAAATACAGGCAGATTTATTAATTCTCCTGAACTCCTTTGTTGGCTTACAGGTTATTTGTGATGCATGTTAACCCTCTTGCGCTTTCCTGGGTATTTAAGAATGTAGCGGTCTCAGTCCGTCTAGTCCCCAGGATTTTATTTGAAGACTTGGATACATTTTGTACATCCGTTAAAGCTCAAAACAAAATTGTACAAGCAGAATACCCATTTAAATCGGTTTATACTCTCATGTTCTCGTTGATTATATTTATTTCTGTCGGAAAAATATCTTGTTTATTGCAGGTTCATCACTTTAATTTAAGAACAATTTTTAATGGTGCCAGGTGAATACTTCTATTACGGTTTATTAAACCTATAGCCGATACCCCTGACTGTTTCAATATATTTATGTTCTTTATCTTGTATTTTTTTTCGCAGGGCTGCTACATGTACATCTACTGTTCTTGTATCAATATCTGAATTAATAAACCATATCTTTTTTAAAATCTCTTCTCTTGTTAATATCCTGTCAGGATTTGTCAGAAAAAAGAGAAGCATGTAATACTCTTTAGCGCTCAGCCTTATTATTCTCTCTCCTCTTTTTAGTCGTTTTGAAGTAAAATCAAATTCATTTTCCCCAAATCTAATACTTTCAGAATTAGCTGGAACCATATAATGTATTTTTGCCAAACTTTTTTTTATCCTTGCTACCATTTCCCTGGGCCTTACAGGCTTTATGATATAATCATCGGCTCCAAGTTCCAATCCGACTACGACATCTACTTCTTCACCCTTGCAGCTTGCAATGATAACAGTAACCTGATTATATCTTGGGTTATTATACATTTTCTTTAAAATATTGATACCATCCATATCGGGCAGTTTCAGATCTAGAACCAATACATCAATATCACTTGTTTCTAGAATCTCTAATCCTTGGGAAGCAGTATAGGATACTATTACATCAAAATTTTCCTTCTCCAATACTGATTTATAAAATTTTGCACTCGTAAAGTCATCTTCAATAATGAGAGATTTACAGCCCTTGTCATCATAAGGCTTATAGGCAAAAAGACAGGGCGTAAGTATTCTCCTGAAAAGATAATAGAGTCTCTT
>JAGYMU010000184.1 GCA_018399995.1 Halanaerobiales bacterium
CAGGAAAGTAAAGATTATCAGACAGAAGCTGCTCTAAGTATATTATCTAAATCACCTGATAAGGGGTTTACAGCTGGCATAGGATTAGAAGGGAGTAGATTTCTCAATCGAGATAGAAAAGTTTTGTATGAACTTAAATATATTATTTCCGGACAAAACCTGGAGTATAGGTTGGGTTATTTAACACCTATTGTAAAAAATAATTATTTGATATTGAGCATTGGTAATTCTTATTGGGAGTCTGAACCATTGTTATTGGAAGCAGGTTTCAAAGTGAAATTTTAACTTATATTGTAAGGAGTTATTACAGATGAGCAAAAATGAAAGTAAAAATAGAAAGTATTATGATATTGTATTTATACTTATATTTTTACTGATACTAACTACCATTATTGATTTGAATATATCTTTAGAACAAATTTTAAAAGCATTATTTGGTTAAGGCATTTTCAAATAGGGGGGGTTGGATGTTTAGCCATGAGCAGAGAGAAGAAGTCATTATAGAAAAGGCCAAGAGCGGTAACCAGCTTGCAATAGAATATTTAATAAACCACAATATGGACATAGTATATGCAAAAGCTAAATATTTTTTCATCAAAGGGTTAGACAAAGATGATGTTATTCAAGAAGGTATGCTGGGTTTATTTAAGGCTATAAGAGATTATCAGAAGGAGAGAGAAGCTTCTTTTAGGGGATTTTCGCAGCTATGTGTACACAGGCAGTTAATATCAGCGATCAAAAGAGCCAATAGACAAAAACATCAGCCATTAAATAATTCTACTTCTATCAACAAAACATATGATTATGATAATGAATCAGGACGTAGTTTTAGTGAGATCTTGCCTGACAAGAAAAAGAAACTTGAAGATCAGTTCGTTTATAAAGAGATTATTAATCTCGTTTTTGCAGAGATAGAAAAAGAATTAACTCAACTTGAAAAAGAGGTATTTTATGAATATCTGGATGATAGGAGTTATAAGGAAATATCTGAAAAATTAGATATCAATGTTAAAACTGTTGATAATGCATTACAGAGAGCACGCAAAAAGATTGAGGATATAAAGTCTAATAATAATTTGGAAGATCTTGTTATTTAGTTATAGAATTTAGCATGTAAAACCTGATGGGCTTGCCCTCAGGATGTAAGTGCTATTTTGAAAACACTTTAACTTTGTTTTGAAACTATGATATACTAAAAATAAGTCAAGGATAATCTAACAACTAAATATATGGAGTTGCAACAGGAATTAAAGCGATAACTAAGCTCCTTTGTTGCGTAAAATATTTAAGGTATAAGAAATCCTTAATCGTCAGTACCTTAGGGCATACGGGATTTTAAGCCTTTGGAGAAACTGTAAGATCTCTCATTTCTTGCTTAATATTTAATATTAAGTAGAAATAGGTTCGTTTCTAAAAATGAGGAAAGTCAAATTAAGATAAATGGTAATTTAAGTCTCGCGAAAGAATTTACAGGAGGAATATAATTTATGATTTACAGTGGAACAGTAAAGTGGTTTGATGCTAAAAAAGGTTATGGTTTTATTGAAAGAGAAGAAGGCGATGATGTTTTTGTTCATTTTTCAGCTATCCAAGATGAAGGATTTAAAACTCTTGAAGATGGAGAAAAAGTAGAATTTGAAATTGTCGAAGGTGACAGAGGACCTCAGGCCGAACAAGTTGTGAGGACTGAATAGAAAACATGTATTCTTAAAGATGTCACACAATCTCGATTGCAGAAATGTAATCGAGATTTTTCTTGTAAAAAGAGGTTTTTAGTTTTAAATATTGAATTATTATAATAACAATACTATCTATTTTAGTAGTTCAGAAGGGAGTGGAGATAATGAATATAACGATTTATGGGAAAAATATTGACGTTACACCTTCACTAAAAGATTATGCCTACGAAAAAATGGAAAAGTTGAGAAAATACTTTCAGGGAGAATCAATGGAGGTTCATATTACAATGGAGGTGGAAAAAGAAAGAAACATAGTAGAAGTCACAGCCTATGTAAAAG
>JAGYMU010000185.1 GCA_018399995.1 Halanaerobiales bacterium
AGATCTTGAGGGCTTAGTTGATGAATCTGAAGACAAAGGAAAAAGGGAGCAAATAAAAGGTGAATATGTCTTTGATTATGAGGGCAAGCCTGATTTAAGCTTTGTAAAAGCAGACTTCGGTGTCTATCTAACACCTGTGACAAAAGGTAGTAATACTTATGTGCCAATTAAATTCTTCACAAAAAGCTACATAAAAAAACTATCAACGCAGGTTCCTGGATTAGAACCAAATTCAATACCAATGACTGACAAAGAAAATCCCGCCAACAGGCCTCCAGGAAAAGCATGGAGCCTTGATGAATCAAAAACAGCCTATTACTTTGTTGATTTTGGCCAAAAAGTCAAAAAAACAAATGACAATAGTACTGTACAGATTCCACTCAATGCCTATGCTGGACAAAAACCCGGTGGTTATGAAATATGGCTCATGTACGAAGCAGCCGTATTAAATAAGCAAGGATTCAACCAAAACTGGAATAATGGAGATTTTGTCTCCAATGGTGATGGCGGTTTCAACTATGCCGGTAATTTTTCTGGGTTTAGTTACCTGGATAAATAAAAAACTACTTAAAACAAACCCTCCAAATTTAATGGGGGGTTCTTTTTTTATTATAATAACTTTGTAATTAAACTATATCTAACTATTTAAACTTCATAAATTCCTGCTCTAGACACTGATAACCACTATCATGAAGTCTATTAATACCATATCTTAAATTAGTATTTTCATCATCTAAGTTAGAGGTCTTAAAATCTGCACAAAGCTCATACTCAGTTTCTGACAATTTATTATAGTCTATATCTTCAAGAGAAACAGTACTATTAGGATATTTATTTAAATCACTGTCACCTTTTAACTGCTCTAAAGACTCTGGTAACTTTTCATTATCATTATAATACATATTCACATTCATATTTATGTTATCAAAATCTCTTAGAATTTTCTCATCAATCTTTTTTTCTCTAGTAGTTTGTGGTGATTCCATATTAACTACAGCTAAACCTAAAGCAAAAACAATTAAAACTAAGGAGGCTATAAAAAATATAGACTTTATCTTATCTTTCTTTTTTGCCACTTTCTGTCTAATGTTGTATAAATAATAACTAAAGATCATGGCTGAAATAATAAGGGCTGTTAAAGCTTTTAAAATAAACTTGATAGTCATTTCCCCGTTTAAAAAACTATTTAATATACTAACTAACCACACTAACATAACTACAGAAGTAACAAGTAGTATTAAATATATTAACCATTTTCTCAGAGATGATTCTAAACTTAAGTCCCCCTTCTTAATGTTTTTAGAAAGAAGATGGGAGCAAATATAGTATATAGGAGTAGAAATAAGCAAAGTTGAAAAGGCTGTTTTAAGAGCTTGCATAGAAAAATATGAATTACTTACATTTATAAACACCTTATCCAAAACTTCAAAAACAATAATTCCCGTTCCTATAGCCATAGCGCCTAAACTAATTAGTGAAAGTAAATAATAAAAAACAAATTGTGCTTGATGTTTTTTAGTCATATTTTTATTATTATATAAATTAAATATTATCTATCTATACATTAAAATACCAACAATAATTATTATCTGAGCTATTAACCACAATACATTTAATACTATGAGTGGTTTTTCTTTATGCACAATACCATAAATAAGAAATGGAATTACTCCAATGCTATATAGAATCCACATAGCTAATGATAATCCTTCTACTTGTTGATACTTAAATATTATCCATATTTGCGGAATAGTCGTTGCAGGCATTAATACTGAAAATACTAAACAAATCTTATCCAATAAACGCACTTTTTTATTTGGATGGGGATAGTCTTGTTTTTGTAAATTAACTCTTTTTCTTTGATGCTTATGATGATGTGCTGCTTGATTGTGCATACATTAATTTATGTATTTAGAAACTTTAAAAATTTCTATTGAATTAGCTGTAGACTTGCTATCTAAATTGTTAAAAAGATAAAGTACTAAATC
>JAGYMU010000186.1 GCA_018399995.1 Halanaerobiales bacterium
AGTTCTCCAAGAATAACAAGTATAGTTGGATGGTTAAAGAAAAGAAAAAGCAAAAAAGATAAATCTAAAATGGCCAAATCATTATATGAAAAAATGTATATTCCTGACTTTACTTCAAAAGCATTGGGATTAAAACCTGAGAAAGTAAGTGGAAAACAAGCACAAGCAAAAATAAAGAAAATAATTACTGGATTAGAAATAAGGAGGCCTGTAAAAGTTAAATGGTAAAATGAGAAAAGTATTTAAATATAGTGTGTGTGAGTGTATTATAATGGAGGTGAATTAATGGCAGTACAATTAACTCAACAAGATATTTCTGACTTAAAAAAGAGGGGATATTCAGATGAAGAGATTGCAAAGGCAATTGAAGAACTTGAAAGAGAAGAATTAGATGAAAGTGTTGTATCTAAACAAACAACTTCTGCACCTCAAAAGACTTCATCATTTTCCTCAAAGCCATTTGATGATATTGCAAGATATCAATTAGAATTGAATGATCTTTTAGAACAGACAGAACATATATTGAAAGGAGATGTTTTAATTCTTGAAAATGGTAAGAAAACATGGAAAGATAATCCTCATCCAGAGAAAAATCCACTTAATGACGAGGGAATAAGAAAAATTATGTTAGAATTACAAAATTATATTAATAGGCATATTATTCTTGGAGATTATGAAGAGAATGATATTAATATGATTATGAGAAATTATGGAAAGAAATTGAATAATCTTATTTTTATGAAGTATGAAGAGATGGGAATGGATAACGAAGAGAAAAGACAAGAATATAGAAGTATAGTAGAAAATATAGTTAATCTTGTTTATGGATCATATGCCAGAGCAAAAGATGGAGGAGAAAGAAGATCATTGAGAGAAATGATAAGTGTTTCACAACAGCACACTTCACAAGGAGATTTATCTGGACAAAATCCACAACAATCAAAAGTTAGGGGAATATTAAATCCAATGAGGTATATACAAGGAAAGCATGTTTAATAAGAAAACAAAATTAATTTTTTGTACAATTTTCTTATTTGTAATGATATTAAATATTGGATCTTCTGCACCTCCAGTAACAACTGTTCAGGAATTTCCAGATGGATATCTTATTGAAGAAAAACCACATGAATATTTAAAATTAAATCAAGATTATCAATACAACTTTTTTTTATATAATCATAGTAATGGACTTTTAATAGATAATTCTTCAACTAATTGCACATTTTACTTAGCAAATAATTCTGGAGAAATATTATTTAGTCAAGAAGTAGAATATCTCTCTGAAGAGAAGTATTGGAAGATAGATATTTTGGGGGGTAATTTTTCTGAAAGTGGAGGATATCCTTATGGAGTAAGTTGTCAAGGTAGTGTTGGAGGTGCTTTGGCAGGAATATTTGAAATTACAGAAAGTGGTGTTGAAGTTACAGAAGGAAGATCAATATTAGTTATGGGTTTATTAGGCCTTTTAGTTTTCTTTTTATTTTTAAGTTTATATTCACTATTTAGTATTGAGGATTATAAAGGTAAATTTGCATTGTATTGGGTAAGTCATGTTCTATTAATAATAGTTTCTTTTGTTGCATGGCAAACTGGAGTTGAGGGATTATTATCTGGATTTGCTCTAACTGGAACATTCAGAATTATGTTTTGGGTATCTACTGTTGCAGTATTTCCAATGTTATTATTATCAATAGCATGGATTATTTATATTCATACTGTTAATGACCATATGAAAAAATTAATGGAAAAGGGAGAAGATCCTGAAAGAGCATTTAGTATGGCAAAAAAGAAAAGGAGGAGATATTAAATGGTAAAAAGAAGAGTACCCATGCAGGTATCTCCAGAATTTGAAATGAGATTAAAAAAATTGCAAATGGAAATAATGAAAAAAGAGGGTAAAAATATAAGTTTAAGAGACTTAACTGAAAAAATAATTAAATCTGTTGATTTTGAGGATCTTGAAAAGAAATTAATAAATAATTTT
>JAGYMU010000187.1 GCA_018399995.1 Halanaerobiales bacterium
AGTTCTCTGGTTATTCTTTGTATTATCTGTTCTTCTGTTTTTCCTTCTAGTAATCTTTCTAATCTTTGTCGTTGTGTTGATTGAAGAAAAGAGAGTAGTTTAGAAGGATCTAATCCTAGTTCAGCATTATATTCTTTAGGGTCTCCTTGTATATATCCTCCTCTTTGAACAAGAGAGTTTACTATGTTTGTTTCAAAGGTTTCTTCGTTTGTTATGTTCATAGTTTAATCTATTAATTTAAATTGATCTTCATTCTGCTTTTCTATTTTCATATTCTCAAATGTCCATTCATCATCTATGATTTTAGCATTAGTTAATTTATATGCCTTATAAAAACGGCTATTTTCCATTCTTGCGCTGTTTTCAATTTCCTTTTCAAGTAAATCTGTATATGGATATGCCACTTCAAATCTTGCTGGGAAGTCTGTCTGGTTAAGTAATCTAGTTCTTATACTACCAACAACTACATCTACAAGCTGCAGAATATTGTGATCATCTATATCTGCTTTTAACTGATCTTTTGCAATTGTATCTATTTTAACACTATCATCAAATTTTATATTGTCATGACTCTCATTAATTAATCTCTTTAATATATTGTCTTCGTTATATTCTTCATTAAAAGGTGTACTACTACTGTAATCATGAAAAATATTTCTGACAATAATCTCTTCATCAAAGAGAAAATGATTAGCACCCTTTAGTCCCATTCTAAAGGTTGTTTCAAACTTCTTAGATGCTCCCATATTTTCATACATATCTTTATGATTTCCCTTATCTCTGAAAATAGCGAGCTTAGCATTAATTTGTGATTCACTTTTAGCCTTAAGGGGCTTGTTATTTCCTAAATAAATATCTCCATCATATTTTTGTTGTTGTATTGAAAAAGTAGATATTGTATTTAAAGATTTAACAAACAATACTTTTTTATGATTACTTTTAGCCTTTTTAGAAATACGAGAGTAGTGGATCTTAGAATAATAATTGAGATTCTCTCTTGCCTGGCATATTAAATTATTTAATAGTTCTTTTTTTTCTATTGGGACAAATAAAAAACAATGCCAACAACCATCTTCTTTGCACTCATCATGGTAAACATCGTAGACAGTTGGCATTTTATTTACACTATTTTCTTCTTTGAATAACCTTAAATTAAACATTTTCTTCCCTGACATCAATTTTACCTGTAACTACATTTGATATTAATGATTGACGGTATTCCTCTAAAATAGTATTTTTCTTAACAAGTGATTCTTTGACTTTCAAAATATTCGTAATTTCTTCGTCTAAAAAGCTTTTTATCTGAGATTGCTCTTCAAAAGAAGAAACTAAAATTGGGATTTCACCAAGAATTGACAAATTTAAGCCATCTCTTAGACCATCTCCTGCCAAACCACGAATACGATGATATTCCCTATCTAGAAAATAATATAAATATTTAGGGACCACACGAGAATCAGGCTGAATAACACCCAGAGACTGATTACAGGAAGTCTTAATTTTCGTAATGGCAACAGTACCTTTGGTTTTCCCTTGCCCTGCAAGTGCCATAAAAAGACTGTTAACCTCTGCATATTTCGCACTTGAATTGTTTAACCCCTCATCAGTTATATATTTAGAGGGAGTTGTTATAATCCTTTGGTTTACTGCTCCAGAATTTACCCAAGGAATATTTCCACCCTCCCAATAGTCCGGGTTAGATGTAGATGGAGTTCCTCCGGAATAAATTTCAGCGAACCATTTAAGACTTCCTACTTCCCAATGTTCAGGTATTTCACCTATCCATTCAATACCACTATCCTTCATCTTTACATTAGGATCTAATCCTTTAGTAATTACTTTATTTATTAATGCTGTTCTTTTTTCTTCTAATAACTTTATTAGTTTTTTATTATTATTTATTAGTTTATCTATAAGAGATGTTTTATTATCTAGATAGGAAGAGATTTGGGTTTGTTCGGAGAGGGGAGGATATATAATC
>JAGYMU010000188.1 GCA_018399995.1 Halanaerobiales bacterium
CCTTAAATTTATAAAAGAGGATTCAATATATGAAAAAAATTAAATTTGCAGGTTTTTCAGCTCTTGTTTTAGCATTAGTCTTCAGTCTTATAATGGTTGGTGGTGTAGCTGCCCAAGATATGAATAAGATAGCTGTAATATTCCCTGGCTCAGTTCAGGATGCAGATTTTAATGTGACCAATTATGAAATATGCAGGCTATAGAAG
The DNA here is from genome assembly GCA_018399995.1 of Halanaerobiales bacterium. Classification (GTDB taxonomy): domain Bacteria; phylum Bacillota; class Halanaerobiia; order Halanaerobiales; family M55B127; genus M55B127. The sequence continues at coordinate 207 of JAGYMU010000188.1, forward strand.
AAGAATTGGAAAATATTACACTCCTAGAACGTAATTACTATCCTGATTTTTATGTATTAGGTGCACTAGCAACCGAGCAACAGATCAAACATATGACGGGTAGAGGAGTTACTGTAATTAACCAATATATCAAGATTATCAAGGAATACCATCCCGAAGTATTTGAGGATGAGACGTTCAATGTAATTTTATAAAAAAGATGAAATTAATATCAAATATAATTATGAGGTGATAATATGTTATTAGTTAAAAATGTCAGGTTAGTAAACGAAAAAGAATTAGTTGATATTTTAATCAAAGACGGTTTATATAATAGGATCGAAAGCAATATAGAACTTAAAGACCAATATGAGGTTATTGATGCTGAAGGTGCTTTAATTAGCCCAACCTTTGTAAATCCCCATATGCACTTTGATAAAGTTTATACTGCTTTACAGGGTCGGGAAAGCAAAGAAGAGACTTTAGAAGAGTCTATAAAAATTATGCATGATCTTAAAAAAAATTATACTGTTGAAGATGTCAAAAATAGGGCTGTGCGTGCTATTAAGGAATGTACAGCATATGGGACAACAAAAATAAGGACAAATGTAGATATAGATAACATAGTTGGTTTAACAGGATTAAAAGGGGTAATGGCTGCCAGTGAAGAATGCAGTGATATTTGTGATATAGAAATAGTAGCCTTTCCACAGGAAGGCATTTTTAATAATGAAGGTACAGAAAAATTATTGTGGGAAGCAATGGAATTAGGATCAGATGTGATAGGAGGAATGCCTGCAGCAGAGTGGACAGAAGAGTATTCCAAAAAACATGTGGATTTAGTTTTTGAGATTGCTAAACATTATGATGTTGACATTGATATGCATATGGATCAAACCAAAGATAACTTGGCCAGATCACTTGAATATACGGCCATGAGATCTATAGAAGAAAATTATCAGGGTAGAGTAACAGGAGGACACTGTACCTCTATTGCATATCAAAATGATGCCCATGCTGAAAAAGTAATGAAATTACTAAAATTAGCTGATTTCAATGTTTGTACTAATCCCCAGGTTCTAGCTATAATGGGTATCGACTCTGAACCAAGAACAAGGGGTGTTACCAGAATAAGAGAGATGGTCAACCATGGCATTAATGTTGCAACTGCACAGGACACTATTTGTGACGGTTTTCATATTTTTGGGACTGGTGATCCCCTCGATTATGGTTTACTTTGTTCATACGTGGCTCAATATAATACCCCTGGTTCAGTTAAAATAGTTTATGATATGATTACCCAAAATGCTGCTAGAATAATGAAAATTACTGATTACGGAATCAAAATTGGCAATACAGCTGATTTTAATATAATCGATGCTTCTAATATACAAGAGGCTTTAAGATTAAGGCCGAGCAGAAAATATGTAGTAAAAGCAGGAGATATAATCGCAAAAAGTACTAAAGAAACCACATTTGTTTAACCTGAATTCGGAAAGTGGCAACTAAAAATAAAATTGCACTTTATTTTTAGCTAAAATAATGATATTCAAACATATAATTTTTAATTTGAACTGCTAATTTGAATTAATACAAGATTTTCTTCAATTACTCCGTTTTTAGGGTATAGATCTCCCTGGGGTCTTGTTTTTGTGTTATCTAATACTGACAAATATAATAGTTTAAGCTAAGTTCCGTAATAACACTGTCGGAAAGCAAACATGTAAAGCCTATCTTTAATACTTTTTACTATTTCCTTTAGATAAGCCATTTTAAAAAGACGTATTGTATATTT
>JAGYMU010000189.1 GCA_018399995.1 Halanaerobiales bacterium
TAAATTATACTTTTCTGCATTTGCTCTAAGCCATCTTACAGCAGATTTAACATCTTGATTTCCAGCAGGAAAAATTGCTTCATCGCTTAGGCGATAATTTATTGAAGCCACAGCATAACAATTATCAGTTAAAAATGAAGTCTCCACCGGATATTTATTACCAGCTTTAAAAGCTCCACCATGAATCATAATTACTAATGGTAGTTTTCCGTTACAAGTTTTTTCTGGAAAATACAAATCTAATTTTACAGAATCACTATCTACGCTTGAATATTTTAAATTTAAGATACTTGTTAGACTATTTTCTCCTTCTACTCTTTTGATAAATACAGGAACATCACCCAAAGCAACTGAACCACTCACAACAGATTCCTTAAACATATCTTCAAAAGCAACTCCACTATCTTCTATCTCTAAACCATTTTCATAATTAGGAACAGCTTCTATTACTTTTGCCTTACTAATTCCTAAAGAACTTAAAGAGACACTACCTGAACCGCTATCACTCCAAGCAACCCAAGTTGGTTCATTTGTTTCTTTATTTGTAAATTTATAAACATAGATATCATTTGATTCTTGAATTGTTTCAACTTTATCCCAGTCAGAGCCTTCAAGAGTTTCTGTCATTTTTTTGTATGTATAATAACCTAGTTTTTTAACATCCTTTCTAAGGTCATATTCTATATTATTACCACAAACATATTCTTCATTTTCACAATCACACCCATCATATATTAATCCAGTATAATCAAAAAATCTACAATCTTTCTTAAAAGACTCTTTTACTCCCCAAGCCCACATAACTTTATCAACTCCTTGTGCAATAGGAGATATATATCTTTTAATAACACTACTTGCTTGCTCTTTTTCTGTTTGAAAATCATGACGAATCGGTAATCCACTATATGTTCCAGATTCTGTTATCCAAATATCAATATCATCATAACCATAATTTTGCAATTTTTCACGAACAAGATTAATATCCATTTTATCTGAGGAAAGTCTTAAAGGATCCATAACATTTGAATCATGTTTTGTTCCAAACCAATGGATATCAAATATATCAATATACTTACCATCTAATTCTGACAAAATCGGCAACATATCTTTATTAAAAAGCCTTTCATAGCTTACTGTTTTAGCATATCCACCAATAACAACAATGCATTCAGGACAAACTTCTTTGATTTTATTATATGTAATTTTCTGAAGTTCTGCGAAATCCTCCAGACCTTTTGGTGGTTCATTTTCAACTTGAAAATATTTAGTTTGAGATTTATATCTATTTACAAGTGCTTCTACATATTTTAAATAATTCTCTTTATTATAAGGATACTGACTTGGAACATAAGAACCAGTCTCTTCAATAGGAGTTGCTAAAAAACTAATTGTAATTAAAACATTCATATTTTTCAGTTCATCCCAATCAACTCTTTCTTCCCAATAATCCCAATCATAAACATTTTCTTCAAAATTTTTAGGTGTTTGCAACAAACCCCATTGAGCAGCAACTCTGGTCCATTTTACTCCTAAATCTTCATAATAAGTTGTTAATTCTGGTGAACTTAAATAACCAAAAGGAGAGTCTTCATAATCATTAATATCACCATTATCATCTGTTTTTTCACAATCCTCTGGACACAATTTAGGATTAGCTTTTTCTTTTTCATCACAGATTCCATCACCACATCTTCCTTTGATTTGATTATTAGAAAATATAATTTCGGAAACAAAAAATATGGCAATACTTACAAAAGTTAGAGTTAATATTATTATAAACAAAATTAAGATTCTATTTTTCATTTGATTATAGTTAAATTCTTTTATTAAACAGAAACATATTTATAATAACATAAAAAGGAAAAAATATTGCAAAAATCATACCCAAGACAAAAAATCCTGTAGTCAAAAGATAGAGCAACACATTTAGATTAAAAATATTTACTATAACTTTAAATAGAATATAATTTATTATTATA
>JAGYMU010000019.1 GCA_018399995.1 Halanaerobiales bacterium
GCTCCCCAGTAGCGCTGTCTTGATATAAGCCAGTCTCTCAATCTGTAATTAATTTTACGTTCTCCAATATCCTCTTTTTCCATATAATCTGCAATTGCTTCAAAGGCTTTTTGTACAGTAAGTCCATTAAATTTCTGAGAATTAATCAAATAACCATCATCACTACGTGCTCTTTGCATAGTTGCACCATTTAATTTTTTTTCTAAATCATGAGGTTGAATTACTGCCTTGATCGGAAGATCATATTTTTTGGCAAAGTCAAAGTCTCTTTGATCATGAGCAGGTACTGCCATGATGGCCCCTGTACCATAACCCATCAATACATAATTAGCAATGTAAATAGGTATCTCTTGTTGGGTCATTGGATTGGTTGCAAAGCTGCCTGTAAATATACCGTCTTTGGATGATTGGGGCGAGGTTCTTTCCATCTCTGCCTGACTTTTAACTTTTTTTATAAAATTTCTTATCTCGTCTTCATTGGGCTGACCGGATATCAATTGATCTACATAGGGATGTTCGGGTGCTAAAACCATATAAGTAGCCCCATAGATTGTATCAGGCCTTGTCGTAAATACCTCTAGTTCTTCTACTATCTCTTTAATTGGAAACCTTATGCTCAACCCCTCACTTTTACCAATCCAGTTTTTCTGCATCGTTTTTACACGTTGAGGCCAATCCAGTTCAGCATGGCCTTCTAGTAACTCCTCCGCATAATCCGTTATTTTTAAAAACCACTGCTCCAGTTCTTTTTGTTCAACTATGCTATCACAACGTTCACAACGATTATTAACAACCTGTTCATTAGCTAAAACAGTTTCACAGCTTGGACACCAATTAACGGCTTGTTCTTTCTTATATGCAAGATTATTTTTATACATCTGGATAAAAAACCACTGTGTCCATCTATAATAATCAGGATCAGCTGTAGCAACTTCCTTCTCCCAATCATAACTTAAACCTAACGCCTTCATCTGTTCTTTCATGCTTTTAATATTCTCCCACGTCCATTCACGCGGATGTATATTCCCGTGTTTAATCGCTGCATTTTCAGCAGGAAGACCAAATGCATCCCATCCCATAGGATGAAGCACATTAAACCCTTTCATCCTTTTGAACCGGGCTATAACATCTCCTATAGAATAAACTCGAACATGACCCATATGTAATTTCCCGGAGGGATAAGGAAACATCTCTAAAACATAATAATTTTCCTTTTCATCTTTATTTCTAGTCTTAAAGAGTTCCTCCTCTTCCCAATATTTCTGCCACTTTTTTTCAATTTTTGTAAAGTCATAAAAATTACGCAAAATAAATACCTCCTTAAAAGTCTATACTATTTTTAAAATAATAAAAAAACTCCTCCCAGTAAAGGGACGGAGTTATTAATCCGTGGTACCACCCTAATAGATAGTTAATATCCACTCAAGTAAGTTAACGCCTTTATTACGATACCATCTAATTTTAATTTCAACGGTATTAACTCCAGAATGAGTTCGGATTTTTACATTACTGCTTTCCAGCATACAGCAGCTCTCTTGAAAATGCAAAGGATCCTACTAATTTCCTTCAAAGTCAGCTTAATCCTACATTTTACTATATAAAAATTATATTAATTAATTAAATCAAAGTCAAGAATTTTCTTCACTATTTAATATTTTACTTGCATCTGCCCAGAGTCTATCGAGCTCATAATATTGCCTCTCTCTTTTATGGAATACATGGATAATTACATCTGCATAATCCATTACTATCCACCGCCCATTATTTTTACCGGCAATCTGTTCTGGAAAGATTTCTTTTTTTTTCAATTTTTCTTCTATAGCATTGGCAATGGCCTGAACCTGTTTATCGGTATTACCAGAACATATAACAAAATAATCAGCGATTATTGTTAACCCTTCAACATTGAGAATTTTGATATCAAATGCTTTTTTATCCTTTGCTGCATCAGCAGCTAGCAATGCTAATTCTTTATATTGAATTTCTGACATTAATTGATTTCCTCCCTTTCTACTATTTGGTGGTTGATAAATTGTTGACCTAATACTATTATGAAATCTACTTTTGATTCTTTCATCTCTTCGATATTTCCTCCCAAAATCTCCTGTAGACCGGTTGCTATTTTTTTATTATCTTTATGGTAATAAATTATATTTTGTTGATAATCAAAATTATCAGCATTAGAGATTTTTTCTATATTGAAGCCATATTTTTTTAATTCATCTGCTGCTTTGTTAGCTGCTCCTGATACTCCGTTTCCATTTAGAATTGTTATATAATATTGATCATTTTGAATGTATTCTTTGCTTCTAATCAAACTATCCACTACTATATTAAGGCTATCTTGATCTGGAATCCAGTAACTTGCCCCATTAATATATTCCGGAGTTCCAGGTACCATATCTGTCTTAAGGTTATTCATATTTACATTCTTAGCTAATTTCAAAAAAGGAGTCACATCTTTAAAGGGTATATTTGTATCAACCGTACTCATGAGTTCATTATAGATTGATGGTAATTTTAATATGTTATTAGTTGAAGTAATCTTTTCCATTAAAGCCTCTATAAATTTCTGCTGTCTAGCAACCCTGCCTATATCTCCCAACGTATCATCCCTGTATCTAACGTACTGCAAAGCTTTATCTCCATCAAGATGGACATTACCAGCAGGAAGATCTATATATAAACCACCTGCCTTGTCAATGTAATGAAGTGGTTTATTGATTGTTACTTCAATTCCACCTATTGTATCAATTATATTTTCAAATCCTTTGAAATCAGTTTCTAAATAATAATCAAGTTTTATATTTAAGAAATCTTCTACCGTTTCATTTAAAAGATCTATCCCTCCATAGGCATGTGCTGCATTGATTTTGCCGTAGCCATGTCCATTTATTTTAACCCTTGTATCACGCGGTATAGATAATAGTCCAATTTTGTTATTACTCAAATTTATACTAGCTACAATAATCGTATCTGCCCGGGGCGGGCCATTTATAGATGAATCGTATCCAGCCACCAGGATATTTAACTTTGATTTTCTAAATGGGTTTAAATCTAATAAACTAAAATTATCATTAAAAAATATATAGAGATATAAGGAAATAATTATCAATAAAATAATAAAAATAATTATTTTCCAATTAATTTTCTTCAACATTTACCATTCTCCCTCCAGAATCTCATTCCTAATTAGAAGTGTATTAGGGTGTATCATTCTATTTTTATCAATATTATATTTTATTGTAAAATCACAAACTAATTTAACAGATGTATCTAAGTCTTTTTTACTATTTTTTCTGATCAGCTCAACACCAGGGAAATCTCTACCTGGCTCGATAATATCTGCAACAAATATTATTTTTTCTAAGGTGCTCATTTGTGGTCTTCCGATAGTATGATATCGTATAGCGTTTAGAATATTTTTATCCTTTATATCGAATAGTTTTTTTGCTAAAAATGCTCCCACAGGTGCATGTAACAATACCGGAATAGCTCTCTCCCATCTGTCAACACTTATTTTATTTTTATTTATTATTTCATAAAGCTCCTTTTTGTTATAAGGTTTGGCAAAATCATGAAGTAAAGCTGCGATCTCTGTTTTGTTTTTATCTTCATTGTAAATTTTTGCTAATTCAAGAGCAGCATCTTTTACTGATAAAGTATGCTTTAATCTAAAATTGTTTTCTTCTTTTAATTTTTTTTTGATAAATTTTATATTATACATTTGACTCACCTATAAAGGTTATTTGTTTTTATATAGTTAATCACCGAATCTATAGTTAAATATTTAATAGATTTACCTTCCTTGAAATATTTTCTAATTTCAGTAGAAGAAATTTCAATCATGGAATTATCAAGCAATTTTATATTTTTTTCATATTTTCTAAGTCTTTGATCCTTCATTATTTCTGAAAAGGAATAGCTATTCCTTTTAGCTACTATTAAAATAGAATTCTTTAAGATATATGCATGCTGATACCAGCTAAAAATCTCTGCTAGTGAATCTGTACCTATAATTAATTTCACTTTATCTACATTATATAGTTCTTTAAAATAATCAATTGTATTGGCTGTATAAGACTTTTCATTTCTTCTAATCTCCCAATCTGATATTTCAAAATGATTGTTCTCATCAACAACCAGTTTTAGCATATTATATCTGTGTTCAGCTGAATCTATTCTCTGCTTATCTTTATGAGGAGGTTGCCCAGCAGGCATAAAAATAACCTTATCCAGATTAAATTCTAGATAGGCTCGCTCAGCACATATTAAGTGTCCTAAATGAACTGGATTAAATGTACCTCCCATAATTGCAAATTCCATAATTTTCTCCTTCCATTTTACTTACTTAATTATAATAAATTAATTTCTTTTATTCAAGTTATTATATCAACTAAAAAGGATTAAATCCTTCTTTATAGAAATATATTTTTAAATAGGGAGGTATTTAAATGAAATATAAATACAAAAATAAACAACCCAATGTAGCCGATTCTTCTTTTATAGCACCAGGGGCTAAAGTTGTAGGGGAAGTTGAATTAAGAGAAGATACAAGTATCTGGTATAATGCTTCTTTGAGAGCAGATCTAAACAAAATGGTCCTAAAAGAAGGATCAAACATACAGGAAAATTCTGCTCTGCATGTAGATACTGAATATCCTTTACTTATTGGAAAAAATGTTACAGTTGGACATAATGCAACGATTCATGGCTGCATTATTAAAAACAACTGCTTAATAGGAATGGGAGCAATCATATTAAATAATGCTCTTATTAATGAAAACTCAATAATAGCAGCAGGTAGTTTAGTAACAGAAGGTAAAGAATTTCCACCTGGTAGTTTGATTATGGGCTCCCCAGCCAAGGTAGTTAGAGAACTTGCTGAAGAAGAAATTAAAGGTATTGCAGACTCTGCAAAACATTATATTAAGCTTAGTAGAGAACATAAAAAAAGCTTAAGATAATCTCAATAGGTCAGATTATCTTAAAGTTTATCTCACAAAATCACCTTAAATAAACCGTTGTATATTAATCCATATTAATAAGCAGGTAATTTTTTATAAACATATATTTTTTTCTTTTAAGTACAATCTAACAAATAATATAAAGAGTCCCCTCTTTTATCAAACATAGTAGAGGGACTCCTTTTATTGTTTGAGCATAAAATATTTTCAAGTAAAAAAGAACAGATATTTTATTCAGTTTAGTTCTTAAAAAAGCTCTTAACGTAAGGGTTTTCTTATATAAATTTATGTGTCCAAAGTAAAAAACCCCACTTAAAAGCAGGGTCAAAATAATTAAAAAGGTTGAAAGTTTTGTTCTGCCCACCAGTCTTCTCTTATCATATCATATTGTTCTTGGAAAAAATTTAAATGTTGATATTCCCAGTTAATAATTTTTTTATAAAGTTTTTTAGCCACTTCTGAGTTTGTGCTGCTAACAGCATTTTTATAATATTCAATTGATTCTTTTTCCATTTTAACTCCAATACCAAATACTGACAGAGCAAAAGATAATTTCTCTTCGTCAATCTTTTCCCATTTAAAAATCTTAGGTTTAGCAGGAAGTGTTATTTCATCAACAGAAAATTTTAATTCTCCCTCTTCCTCGAAACTTTTATAGAGATCTTTTAACCATTCAATATGTTTCAATTCCTCCGCAGCTAATTTTTCAAAAGACTTCTTCATTTCCTCTCTATCCATCTTTTGTGCAGCTATAGAATATACCTGATAACCTTCATTTTCATTTAATATAGCTTCTTTAATAACCTCTAATTCTTTGTTATTGGACACCTTTTTCACCCTTTCTTTTTTTATAATTACTTTTTACCTATGACAACTAATTTGCTACTTCCTAATTTTAATATTAATTTTAATAGATCTCTAATATTATATTTTTAAACAAATTTATCGATAAGAAAATATTTTGTTATCTAATTCTTAGCTTGAATATATCAGATAAAGGTATTAATTTCAAGAGTTATATACCTTCTGTAATTGACATACATATATAAATAAAATATAATTATAGTAAATTATAATTAGGAGGCTTTAATAATGGAAAAGAGCCTTGTCGTTGCTAAAACTGCACTGAGGCTTGCAATATCAGACCGCAAAGAAGAAAACAAACTAAAAAAAGAATATCTAAAAGAAAAAAGTATTAAAACTGCAGCTGTTGATTTTGGTGGTGAGTATAATAAATCTGTAAAAAAGATTATAGAAAATGCTGTGATTGCTGCCAGAAGAGAAAACCTTATTAATGAAACCCATACTAATCAAGGTGCTGTTGCAGGTGCTACTCATGAAGCCTTAAAACAAATTATGAGTAGTGCTGTTGGATTAAATATTGGTGGTAAAATTGGCATAGCCCGCAAAGGAGATCATTTAGTTGTCGCAATCTTTTTTGGTGTAGGCATGCTAAATTTAAATGAAGTCGCAGTTGGATTAAGTCATCGCACTATAAATTAAAATAATAATTCCCACAATTTCTTGACAATTATTGTTATTATGTGTATAATGATTAAAATAAAAAAATGGTAATATGGTAGTATGGTAGGGGATAATCTATAAGACTGTTTATGATATTTCTATGTCTATTAACACTCCTTACCGGGGTGTTTTTCTATTTTCCTTCCATATAAAAAATCCAAAAAACAAGGAGAGATGTAAAATGGTTATTAATGGTAAGAAATCTCTAATCTTAGGTACAATTTTCATTTCACTAGCTTTACTCTTTTCATTAAGTTTTAATTTTTCAGTACAGGCTCAAGAGGAAGTTTTTCGAGTTGGTATATCACAATTTGTTGAACATCCTGCTTTAGACGCAGCCCGGGAAGGATTTATAGAGGGACTCAATGAAGCTGGTTTTGTTGTGGGTGAAAACTTAGAAATTAATCTTGAAAATGCCCAGGCTGACATGGCAACAACACAGACAATTGCTCAAAAATTTGAGAATCAAAATCTGGATTTAGTTTTAGCTATAGCAACCCCAAATGCGCAATCAGCCGCTGGTGTACTAACAGATACACCACTTATCATTACAGCTGTTACAGATCCTGTTGCAGCTGGTCTAGTAGAAGATCTTGTTAATAAAACAAAAGCAATTTCCGGCACCACTGATCTAAACCCTGTTGATAAACAATTAGCACTAATTAAAGAATTTATTCCTGATGTGAAAAATATCGGTGTCTTATATAATAGTGGAGAGGTTAATTCTGTTGTTCAGATAGATATAGCAAAAGAAGTTGCATCTGAGATGGACTTTAATATAGTTGAAGGTACTGCTACAAATACCGGTGAAGTATCACTTGCTGCCTCTTCTCTAATGGGCAAGGTTGATGCTATTTACTTACCAACAGATAACACCATCGCCTCAGCAGTTCCATCTATTATGAAAATCGCTCTTGAAAATAATATACCTGTATTTGGAGCTGAAAAAGGTGAAATAGAAAATGGGGCAATTGCAACAAGGGGTTTAGATTACTTCAATTTAGGTAAAGAAACAGGCCACATAGCTGCAAGAGTGTTAAATGGTGAAAATGCTGCATCAATACCAATAGTCGGTTCACAGAACTTACAATTTATAGTTAATAAACAATCTCTTGAAAACTTCAACTTAGAAATTCCAGAAGATTTAAAGGATGAAGTGGATATTTTAATAGAATAATTTATGGTGAGGTAATGGAGGTCTTATTATGCACTTGGGCTTTTTAGTAACTTCTTTAGAACAGGGATTGATATACGGTATTATGGCGATTGGGGTTTATATAACCTTTAGAATACTTGATTTTGCAGATTTAACTGTAGATGGCAGCATCACCTTAGGTGCTGCTGTCTCGGCAAAAATGATCATAACAGGCTATAATCCTTTTTTAACATTAATTGTTGCAACATTTGCAGGAGGTATTGCAGGTACAATTACTGGTTTTTTAAATACAAAGTTAAATATTGCCCCACTTTTATCAGGTATTTTAACTATGACTTCCCTTTATTCAATTAATCTAAGAATCATGGGAAGGCCTAACATACCGCTTATTTCCAATGAAACTATTTTTGACCTTTTTAATATTCCCTATAACCTTTCATCATATAATGAGTTAATCTTAATCTTGTTGGTTGTTCTGGTTGTATTAATAACTTTAATTTTATTTCTTAAAACAAAATTGGGTTTTGCTCTTAGAGCTACAGGCGATAATCCAGTTATGGTAAGAAGCATGGCCATCAATACCAAAAGTATAAAAATGATTGGCTTGATAATAGCTAATAGCTTTGTTGCTCTATCCGGTTCTTTAATCGGTCAATATCAGGGGTTTGCTGACATCAGTATGGGTATCGGAACTATTATTGCAGGCTTGGCCTCTGTTATTATAGGGGAAGTTATTATTGGAAGAGATAGTTTTTATTTTATAATACCAGGTATAATAATCGGATCAGTTTTATACAGAGGTAGTATATCATTTGCTTTGATGAGCGGTTTTGCAGCATCTGATTTAAAGTTATTGACCGCTTTAATTGTAATCTTATTTCTTTCAACACCTCGAATAAAATCATATTTGGGAGGAAAGATAAATGTTGAAGCTGATTAACGTAACAAAAACATTTAATGTCAACACATTTAATGCAACTAAGGCATTAAAAAATGTTGATCTTGAAGTAAAAAATAATGATTTCATTACTATTATAGGAGGAAATGGAGCTGGCAAATCAACTCTTTTAAATAGCATTGCTGGTGTCTTCGATTTAACCTGTGGAGATATAATTTTATCAGATAAAAATATCACTGATATGCCTGAATATAAAAGAGCGAACTTCATCGGCCGGGTCTTCCAGGATCCTCTTATGGGTACTTCTCCTGAAATGACAATAGAAGAAAACCTATCTATGGCTCTAAACAAAGATACTAATCTTTCTTTGAAATGGGCTGTTAATAAGAAAAAAAGAGGAAGAATCAAAGAACATCTATCTGAAATTAACTTAGGTTTAGAAAACAGATTAGATACAAAGGTTAAATTTTTATCGGGTGGACAAAGACAAGCATTAACACTATTGATGGCTACTATTATTGAACCTGAAATATTATTATTGGATGAACATACTGCAGCCCTCGATCCTGCCACAGCAATTAAAATAAATGAATTAACCCAAAAAATTATTTCTAACCATAAAATAACTACTTTAATGATAACCCATAATATGAAAGACGCCCTTAACTTCGGTAACCGGCTGCTGATGATGAACCATGGAAAACTCATCTTTGATGTTCAAGGACAGACCAAAGAAAATATGACAATTAATCATCTTTTAGAGATCTTTCAAAAAAAACACAAACAGGGTTTTTATAATGATAGGGCTATTTTAAGTTTAGCTTAAGGTGAATATTAAACTTTCATATGGCCTTAGTTTTATTAAATTATTACTATAAGAATTATTACCATAATTAGAAATAAGCAGAGAGTATTCATTTAAATTTATCTCATCAGATAAGTTAAAATTTATTTTATCAGAAAAGAAATTGATAATTATTAGATTCTTTTTATTTTTATATTCCCTTTTATAGGAAAAAATATCTTCGTTATTTTCTAAAATAGTTTCATACCTACCATAGATTAAAGCTAAATTATTTTTTCTGATTTCAATTAATTTTTGATAATAATAAAATATAGAATCATCTTCTTTTAAAGCTTTTTCAACATTAATCTCTTCATAATTTGGATTTAGATCTATCCAGGGAGTACTCTGACTAAATCCTGCATTTAGCTGATCATTCCACTGCATCGGCGTCCTTGAGTTGTCCCTGCTCACCCTATGAATCTCTTTTATAACTTCATCCCTGGGTCTACCCTTTTTAGTCTGTAATCTATAATAGTTTATAGTTTCAACATCCCTATATTTACCAATATCTTGAAAAGCTACATTTGTCATTCCAATTTCTTCTCCCTGATAAATAAAAGGAGTACCAGGCATTGTCATCATCATTGTGGCAAGCATTTTGGCTGATTTTTTCCTGTATTTTTGATCATCTCCAAAACGAGATACGATTCTAGGTTGATCATGGTTGCCCAAATATATTGAATTCCAGGCTTTATTGTACAGTTTATTATTCCACTTTTTATAAATCTCTTTGATTTCCTTTAAGTTGATTTCTTTTTTTACCCACTTGTTGTCTTCGTGTCTATCAACAGACATTAATTCAAAATGGAATACCATGTTTAATAAATCTTGATCACCAACTTTAGCAAACTTTACAGCATTCTCCCAGCCAAATTTATAGGTCTCACCCACTGTCATAATATCATAATCAAATAGGACTTTTTCACCCATCTCTTTTAGATATTCATAAAGATGAGGGCCATTTAAAAAATAAGGAGTTCCATCTCCAAAATCATCATTAGGTCCCTTCTCACCATCTGGAAAGTCCTTATCTTTGGAAATCATATTAATTACATCCATCCTAAAACCATCTATACCCTTGTTTAACCACCATCTCATAATTTTATATATTTTATTTCTCATTTCCGGATTTTCCCAGTTTAAATCAGGTTGTTTTTCTGTAAAAAGATGTAGATAATATTCATCTGTACCTTCATCATAAGTCCAGGTAGATCCTCCAAAAAATGACTCCCAGTTAGAAGATGGTTTATTTTCATTTTTTCCTTTTTCCCATATATAATAATCTCTATAGGGATTGTCTTTAGATTCTTTTGAATTAATAAACCAATCATGTTCATCTGAGGTATGGTTTACTACCAAATCCATAATAATTTTCATATTTCTATTGTGTATTTCAAAAATCAGTTTTTCTAAATCTTGCAAATTACCAAATCCATTCATAACTTTCCTATAGTCGCTAATATCATAACCATTATCAACATTAGGAGATTTATATATGGGACAAAGCCAAATTACATCAATCCCTAATTTTTTAATATAATCTATTTTTTCAATTATACCCTGAATATCCCCTATTCCATCATTATTACTGTCGTTAAAACTACGAGGATAAATCTGATAAACTACGGATTCTTTCCACCATCGACGTTCAACCATTATACTTTTCCCTGCCTTTCAAACTTATTAATAGTTAATTACTAACTGCTCTTTGGAATTTATTTTATAGGTTTTATCATTGATTGTAAAATATACAGAATGATCATTTGTTTTTAAAGAATTAATTATAATATTTTTATGATTGATCTTTACTCTAAATTTTTGACCCATGTATTTTATTTTAAATGTGAAACTTTCCCACCTTTTTGGTATGTGAGGTTTAAATAATATACCATCAGATAATACCTCCATACCGGCAAATCCTTTAACTATAATCTGCCATGCAGCTCCACAAGCTGCAGTATGAATTCCTCCGATAAATGTACCTCCACTAATAGATTTATTTTTATTATCTATGTCAATAAATAAAGAGTCTTTAAAAAAATCAAAAGCCTCCTCTTTCAATCCTACTTTTGCTGCGATGATAGCGTAAGCAGAAGGGCTTAACGAGGAACCGTGTTGTGTTCGTGCTTCATAATATTCATAATTTTTTTTCATAACAGACTTATCAAAATCATTATTAATACAGAATAACTGTATAACATCTGCCTGTTTTATAACCTGAGTCTCCACAGCAACGCCATTCGGCCATCCCCAATATTCATCTGAGTCTAATAATCTTTTTTTAAGAATCTGAGGGGTTGTGTCCTCATGATCAAAATAGCCATCAAATTGTTCTATAAGTTCGGTCTTATTGTTGATTTCAGGTAAATACAATTTTTCTTTCATTTTTTCCCAATCTATAATTTCTTTTTCTTTTAAAGCTATCTTATCCATTATTTTTTCTAAATTTTCCTTTGTTTCTCTATTCATCTTGTAATAAATTTTTATGGCAATTTCTAAAACCCTTTTACTAAGATAATTTGTATAAGCATTATTATCAATATTTTCATGATATTCATCCGGGCCCAAAAGCCTTATAAATTCAAATCTGTCTTTATCCATTTTATAATAACTATGAGAATACAGGAATCTGGCAACCTCAAATATTATCTCAGCCCCACAATCAATTATAAACTTAAAATCACCTGTCACTTTATAGTAATACCAAACAGTATAAGCAATATCTGGGGAAACATGAATCTGCCAATCATTGAAATGATTATGTATTTCTCTTCCGCTTAAAACATCATTAAAAAAATAAGAGGGACATAATTCCTCACCAGTTTTGCCACTTATCCAGGCATAAAATGCTCCTCTATAACCTAAATTTTTAGCTTTTTTCCGGGCTCCATCCAGCGTTTTATAGCGATAGGTTAATAAATTTTTAGCTATCCCAGGTTTGGTAAATAAAAACATCGGTAAATTAAATATTTCCTGATCCCAAAAAGCAGCTCCTTGATAGGCCTGACAAGATAAACCTCTTGCCCCAATAGGAAGTTTTTGAGAATGCATAGGTGTAGCAATAATATTCTGGTATAAATTAAATCTTAAGGCTACCTGATTTATAGGATCATTTTGTATTTTTATGTCAATATCCTTCCATAACTGATCCCATAATTTATTATTTTCTTTTTTTAGATCAATATAGGAAGTTGCAATTGATTCTTCACAGTTCGCCTTTGCGGTTTTGAGCGGTTTTTTTACATCATTACTACTATATATAGATGCAATATTGTAAAATGTAAATTCTTCTCCCTTTTTAATATTAAATTCTAAGAGTTTATAAATAGAGTCATGCTCTTTTTTAAAAGTATAATCAAACTTAATATCATCAGAAAGTATACTGTTAGTTACCACATCTAATTCAATACCTTTATCTTTAGTAAAGGTTTGTACAGATATTAAACCATCTTCTTCAAAAACGTTAAATTTTTCTAGATGTTTTCCATGTAAGTCCCAAACTCTTCCATCAATACCTGTTTTAATTTTGACTTTACAAGCTTTATCTGCAACTATAGAATACTTCATGGGCAAGAGATGCAGATTAGCTAGGCTGGCAAACCTTTCGCTCTCTATTTGGACCTCAATATTATCTTTAGTTTTTAAGACAGTACTTCTTTTAAAAATACCATGTCTTAGATCTAACTGAATATTATGTCTTTTTATATCATTGCTAAATACAGATAAAGATTCTCCCTCAATCTCAAGTTCTGTATATAAAGGATTAGGAACATTACATAACTCTTTCCATTTATCATCTGCTTTGTCATAAGTATCAGTAATAAAACATCCCACATATTGGTCAGCATTCCATTCTACTAAAGTTCCTCTATAACCCATATACCCATTTCCGATCAGAAATATACTGCCATTATTTATTATCTGATCTTGATCTGTTTTATTATTTTTTATATTCCAACTATTTGTAGTATAAATATTGTCAGTTAATTGATGCATTTAGAAAAGCTCCCCCTCATCCTATTTCATTTATAACTGATTAACCTTTGACAGCTCCAGCTGTCAGACCAGCTACTATTCTTTTTTGGAAAATCAATACTAAAATTACAATAGGTATTGTCACAACAACTGCTGCTGCCATGATTTCTCCAAATGGTTCCTGCCTAGCAAACTCACCTGAAAAGTATTGGATCGCAACAGGTACGGTTCTTGCACTTGGATCTATAGATGTAAATGTTAAGGCAAACAAATATTCGTTCCAGGCTGCAATAAAAGATAATAATCCCGTTGTTACCAAGGCTGGTGCAGTTAAAGGCAGAAGTATCATTCTGAAGGTTTGGAATGGTGTGGCCCCATCAACCTGAGCAGACTGCATTATCTCAATTGGTAATTCCCTAAAAAACGAGGTTAAAACCCAGGTTGTGAATGGTAAAGTAAATAACATATATGTCAGAATCATACTAAATAAAGCTCCTAAATTTAATAAGTTGATTATAGCATAAAGGCCCGATAAGACTGTTACCTGAGGAAACATAGTCATTGCTAATATTATATACAAAGAAGGTTTCTTTCCTTTAAACCTCAATTTTCCTAGAGCAAACGCCGCAAAAGAACCGGCTGTTAAAGCAAGTACAGTAGTGCTCGTTGCTACAATTAAACTGTTAAATAACCCTCTAACAAATGATCCATTTGCAAATACTCCCTTATAATTTTTCCAATAAATACTTACATTATTCGTCGCAGGGTCTTTGGGAATAAATGTTGCTGGAGTCATTGAAAGTTGACTTTCAGATTTGAGTGATGAATTAACTGCCCAATAAAAAGGAAAAAGCAAATATACTATAATGATCGAAAGAATTATATAAAATAGTGTTCTCTGAACTGGATTTTCTCTAAATTTATTCATTCAGTCTCAACTCCTAACACCTTAATATATAGTAAAGCAAAAACAAATATCAATATGAATATAATAACTCCAATCGCTGATGCCATACCCATATTACGCCCACTAATTAACTGAAAGTAATTATAACTAGCCATGGAGTACCGTTTTTGTGCTAACATAACCTGGAAAACATCAAAAACTCTCAGAGCATCCAATGTTCTAAAAATCAAAGCAACAGCCAATGATGGTTTTAAGAGTGGTAATGTTATATTAAAAAATTGCTTAACCTTATTCGCACCATCAACCTCAGCAGCCTCATATAGTTCATTTGGTATCAATTGTAAACCGGCTAATATCAATAATGCCATAAAGGGTGTTGTCTTCCAGACATCAACAGCAATTAAAGAAGGCAGTTGGTATTCAGACATAGATAAAAATGCCGTATTACCCTCTGTTAAACCGATTTTTTCAAATAGCATATTAAAGAGACCAATTCTGCTGGGTTCAAACATCCATTCCCACATTCGAGCTGATACTACTGTTATTACAGCCCAGGGAACAAGCATCACTGCTCTCATCATTCCTCTTCCTTTAAACTCACTATTAACTACCAGAGCAATTCCTAATCCTAAAATAGTTTCCAACAAAACCGACACAATAGTAAATACTAAAGTATTATAAAGTGATTTAATAAAATCTGTATCAGCTGAACCTATCACATATCTATTCCCAAATAGATTAAATTCCTGTAAAGGTCTATATAAATATGGTTTCCTCGGTAACACCCGAATAGGATTTTCATACTCCACCTTACCTGTATCAGGGTTAATAATTTTTTGTCCGGTTTCTTCATCTATTTCAGCAGGTAATTTTTTTATAGTAAGACTTAATAATTTGTCATAATTTTGTAGTCCAATAAAAGATGTTTCCTTGGAACTGGCAAATTCTCTATCAGTGAAACTAGAATAAAAAACCTGACCAAGAGGATAGATAGCAATTATTATTAAAATAAGAAAAGCTGGTATCAGCAATTTATAGGCCAATCTCTGTTCCTCTTTGGCCAAATCACTAGAATTGTTTCTTGACATTATTGTCTTACCTCCTCAATTATTTAATAATCGAGGACCTCCTAATAAAAGAAGGCCCTCGTATACAAACCTAATAAGTATTTTGTTTAATCTCAACCTATTTAGTCTGCAATAGGATAATCTAGAAGATCCTGTAAATCTAATTCTAAATAAGCAAGAGCGGAGTCTGCATCTTCTTCACCAGTTAATACATTGTGTACTGCCTGGAAGAATAATTCTGATGTCTGATTATATTGAGGAGCTGTTTGGGTTGAAGGACGTGCTACAGCATTTGTAAAAACATCATATAATTTTCCAAAGAAAGGATTGGCTTTTAGTACATCTTCATCTTCATATAAATCCTTAATGGTTGGATTGAAAGACCCTTCTGTTGCACGTAATTTTTGCACTTCTTCACCAGCCATAAATAAAGCCAGTTTTGCAGCCCATTTAGGGTTATCACTATATTTACTTGCAGCTAAGTTCCACCCTCCCAAAGTTGCGGATCCATTGCCGCTATCTCCAGCTGGTAAAGGAGCAACATCATATTTACCAGCAATTACTTTACCTTCTTGATTTCCTAATGAATAGGCATAAGGCCAATTACGCATGAAAGCAGCATTTCCAGCTTCCCAAACTTTACGGGCATCTTCTTCAGCCATACCAGTAACTCCTGGAGGAGAAATATGGCCTACCCAATTTCCAGCCATTTCTACAGCTGCCACAGCTTTTTCATTATAGATAGTAATTTCTTTGTCACTATTTACAATGGTACCGCCACCATTAGAATGGATCCATTCTAATGCATCACAGGTAAGGCCTTCATAAGCATTGCCCTGCCAGACAAATCCCCAGAAATCCTGATTACCAGCAGCTCTTTCACCAGTTTGAATTGTCTTTGCAGCTCTTTCAAGTTCTTCCCAGGTTTCAGGTAATTCAAGATCATATTTATCCAAAAGATCCTGCCTGTAATAAAGAAGTCCTGCATCTGTAAACCAGGGCATAGCCACCAATTTACCATCTACAGTATTATTTTCAACTATAGCCTGGAAGTGTTCATCAGCCACTTCTTCAGCACCATATTCATATAAATCAAGGAAATGTTGAGCTAAATCTCCCGGCCAAATAACATCAACCTGATAAACGTCTACATTTGGGCTTTCTGCTTCTAAAAATTGTAAATATAGACCGAGACGATCATTAGCTAAATCTGGTGTGCTTAAAACCTCGACAGAAACACCCGGGTGTTTCTCTTCAAATATTTCTGCTGCCTTTTGAGTAAGTTGTAATTCTTCTCCAACTGCTCCACCTGCAATTGTTAATTCGATATCATCTTGAGCAAAAATATTGAGACTAATTGTAAACAAAAGTCCCACAACCAATAAAACAGTCAAGCCTTTTTTCATTAATTTTACCTCCTTTTATTTTTTGAGTATTTTAATTACATTTTTTAAAAAAACTTTTTTTACCACCTCCTTAATTTTTTTGAAACATCCCAGTAAAAATCCATCTCATTTTGTTTTTAAAAAATAATTCCAGACATTTTCTAATAACCATTACCAATATTTGGTTTTCTTTATTTCTTAAAGTAAATACAAAGCTTCTCTGTTCTATTTATTAGTAATTTAAAAAATTTTAGACTTTCAATAAAATCTTGTTTTTTACAACATACTTAAGATTTGATGATATTTATTGATTTACTACTCTCCCTTATGACCAGTTTATGTGAAACAAACTCTTTATTGTTTGTAACACTTTCATTATTCATTAACTTTAACAAAAGCTTCATACTTTTAACTCCTAATTCAGCTCCTGATTGTGATACAGTACTTAAAGAAGGTTTGGTAAATCTAGCTACTTCAATATCATCAAATCCAACAATCGATACGTCCTCTGGTATTTTAATATTATTGTCATAACAATATCTTATTGCTCCGATTGCCATTTGATCACTAAAGGAAAATATGGTTTTTAAATCACTATTTTTTTTAAAGAGTTCCTGAGCAGCCCTGTAGCCACTTTCATAGGAAAAATCACCTTCTGAAATATATTTATCCTTTAATTTAACATTGTTTTCTCTATACTTGTTAATAACCCCAATCATTCTCTCCTCACTCGCCACAGAATCTTTGTATGGTCCACGAATTATTCCAAAATAATCACTGAAATTAAATAAATAGTCACTCACATCTTCAGCAGCTTTTACATTATTTACAGTTACTGCAACTAAATCTGGATTTTTAATATAACCGGATGCAAATACAGTTGGTATTTGAATAGACCTAACCATTTCAATTAATTCGTCAGAAAACTTTGCAGTTATGATAATCAAACCATCAATCTTTTTTTGTTTTAACATATTAATATAATACAATTCCTGTTCTAATTCTCCATCAGAATCTCCATATATAATATTATAATTCTCTTTTATAGCTTCTGCTTCCATGCTTTTTAAGGTTTTCATTAAAAAAGGATTGTCCATACCTGCACCAATAATTCCAACTAATTTACTAATGTTTGTTCTTAAAACTCGGGCTGATTCATTTATTTGATAATCTAATTTTTTAATTGCCGTTTTTACTTTATAAGCGGTATCTTTACTCACTAGATTACTATCATTAATAACCCTGGAAACAGTAGATAGTGAAACCCCTGCTAAATCTGCCACATCCTTCATATTTGCACTCATATAAATTCTCCTTTAAATTAAATTAATAAATGAAAACGATTTCTGAAAACCATTTCATTATTTACCTCTTTCAACATCAGAATCAAATATCCTGCAAGAAAATGAAAAAATATTTAATTAGTCTTAATTTTCAAAAAATATAAAATTTATCTTGCAGGTGTTTTGATTTTTTTAAAGAAATATAAAAGTACAATTATAAAGGAAAGGGGTTAAAAATTATGACTGGAAAGATTTCTACTGGTTTAACATTATTTCTGTTGATTAGTCTTCTGCTCTTTTCTCTGCAAGTTGCTGCTCAAGATGGTAAAGTTACTGTGATGGGAGTTTGGGGTGGAGGAGAACTCGATGCATTTAATAAGATGGTAGAACCTTTTGAAGCTGCCTCAGGTATTGAAGTTCAGTATGAAGGAACCAGAGATCTTCCTACCCTCCTTACAACAAGACTAGAAGCAGGCAATCCTCCCGACATTGTAGCTGTATCCGGACCTGGTATGATGAAGGATTTAGCTGAGGATGGAGACTTAGTTGACCTTAAAAATGTATTTAATATGAACTACATTAAAGAAGATTTCGATCAAAAATGGATAGATTTAGCAACCTATGAAGATGGAATGTATGCAATATATATAGCAGCTGATGCTAAAAGTCTAGTTTGGTATAATCCAAAACTATTTGAAGAAAATGGTTATGAAATTCCAGAAACTTGGGATGAATTGGATAAACTAGCCAAACAGATGCAGGAAGATGGTATTTCACCCTGGTCAATCGGTCTAGAATCTGGTGCTGCTAGTGGTTGGCCTGGAACGGATTGGATTGAAGATATTATGTTAAGAACTGCCTCGCCTGAGACATATGATAAATGGGTGGCTCACGATATCCCCTGGACAGATGAAAAAATCAAAAATGCCTTTGAAATATTTGGCAAATATGCAAAAGATCCAGATATGGTATGGGGAGGTCCAACTGCTGTGTTAGCTACCAACTTTGGTGATGCACCCAATCCCCTATTTGATTCTCCACCAAAAGCAGGATTACATCGTCAAGCCAGCTTTATTACAAGCTTCATTCAAGACAATAATCCCGAATTAGAAGCTGGTGAAGATTTCAATTTCTTCCCATTACCTCTTATTGATGAAGAGTATGGTACTCCTGCACTTGGAGCAGCTGATATGCTAAGTATGATCAATGATAATCAAGAAGCAAGACAATTTATAAAATATCTTGCTACTCCTGGAGCACAATCTATCTGGTTGAGTGAACTGGGTAAATTAGGTACACATAATAGGATTAACCCAAATGTATATCCCAATGATATCACAAAACAAATGGCTGAATTTTTAAATAATGCGGAGACATTCAGATTCGACGCTTCAGATTCAATGCCAGCTGCAGTCGGCTCTGGTTCATTCTGGCAGGGTATATTGGACTATGTAAGCGGCCAAGATCTAGATTCAGTATTAGAACAAATCGAAAAAACTGCTGACGATTCATATAGTACCGGAGAAGCTACCAACTAAAGTTAACCGGGAGGTATAACATATGGAAGAAAGAAGTAAGAAAAAATGGGTGGCCCTCTTTGTAGGGCCTGCCATTTTTATGGTGGGTTTAATGTTACTGTATCCATCTATACACACTATTGTTATTAGTTTTTTTGGTCCTGATTCTAATGCTTTTATCGGTATAAAAAACTACATATATGCTTTCACAGACCAAACAATGCTCATCGCATTTAGAAACAACCTCTTATGGTTAGTTTTTATGACCTCATTCACTGTTGGACTAGGCCTTCTTTTTGCAATACTTTCAGACAAAGTTAAATATGAAAAAATTGCTAAATCCATTATATTTATGCCAATGGCAGTTTCATTTGTAGGAGCAGGTGTTGTCTGGAAATTTGTATATACTTATCGTCCACCTGGCTCTAATCAAATTGGTCTATTAAATCAAATTCTAGTATCACTAGGACTCGAGCCAAAAGGCTGGCTGCTACAGGGACCCTGGACAAATAATCTCGCTCTAATTTTTGTTGGTATATGGATGTGGACAGGGTTCTGTATGGTTATACTCTCTGCTTCTTATAAAGGTATACCACAAGATCGAATTGAAGCAGCCAAAGTTGATGGAGCAAATGAATGGCAGACATTCAAATTTGTAATTTTTCCCTATATGAAATCAACAATAGCTGTTGTTGCAACTACTATGGTCGTAAATGTACTGAAAATATTTGATATTGTCTATGTAATGACTAACGGTAATTTTCGTACAGAGGTTATTGCCAATAGAATGTATAAAGAAATGTTTCAATTCAGAAATTACGGTCGGGCCAGTGCAATAGCTGTTGTCTTATTTTTACTAATTATCCCGGTAATATTCATTAATATAAAAAGAATGAGGGGGGAAGAATAATGAATGACAATAAATTAGCTAAAATTATAATAAATACCGTCCTATTGATTATAATGCTGATCTGGATTCTACCTACCCTTGGCCTTTTAATAACATCTGTAAGACCTGCCGCTGAGGTAAGTAGTAGTGGCTGGTGGACAATTTTTAACAGTCCTTTAAAAATTACACAGTTCACACTTAATAATTATGACAAGGTTTTATCTGTAAATAATATGGATATCGCATTTAGAAATAGTTTTATAATTGCTATAATGGGCACTATACTTCCAGTAGGTATCGCCTCATTTGCGGCCTTTGGATTAGCGAAATTAAGATTTAAAGGAAGAATGGTTATTTATGGAATTATTGTTGGCTTATTAGTTATCCCTTTACAGATGACCTTTATTCCGATTTTAAGAATATTCAATACCTTAAATATTTCAGGAACATTTTTTGGTTTATGGATAGCACATACAGGATATGGAATGCCTTTTGCTGTATTTATGTTATATAACTTCTTTTCTAACCTCCCAGATGATCTTTTCGAAGCTGCCTATATCGATGGCGCTTCGATGTGGACTGTCTATTATCGTCTGGCATTACCTCTTTCAGTCCCTGCTTTAGCCTCTCTAGTCATATTTCAATTCTTATGGACCTGGAATGATCTATTAGTAGCACTAATTTACCTGGGAGGAACACAGGATGTTGCTCCTGTAACAGTTAGACTGGCAAATATGGTAGGTTCATATGGACAAAATTGGCATGTACTAACTGCCGGGGCATTTATTTCAATTATCGTACCCCTTATTATATTCTTTTCACTCCAAAGGTACTTCATCCGTGGAATTCTGGCGGGATCAGTCAAAGGCTAAAAAAAGGAGTATTTCAATATGTTACCAGATAGAATTGATCTACAGATCAGGGATATTAGAAAAAAAATGTATCAAAATATTGTTCATCTAAATAAATGGACCATAGAAGAAGTGAAAAAGATAGAAAAAACAAATAAATATAAATCTATAGGTAAAGAAAAAACTTTTCTTACTGGCAATCAAAGCTTCTGGAATAATACCGGTAAGATTTTTTTCTTCCACTATAGAACAAATCTACCAGCCAAACTCAATTTTAAAAATTTGTATTTACATCTTGATATTGATGGAGAAAATACCTTATTTATTAATGATAGGATCTATAGAGGTGTTAATGAAAAAGACATTCTTTTACCTGCTTTCAAAGATCAATTTTACCATTTTAAATTACTTGCGACTCCAGATGTTCACCTGGCTGTAAGACATCAGAGAATTTTTGATAGCCCCTATCCTCCCCATCTATTTCGCGAGGCTTTTTTATTTAATAAAAATAAAGATATTGAGAAACATTTTTTTCTCCTAAAAAATATAAAAGAAACAATTGAAGTCATTGATAATAAAAAAGTCAAATTTCGTTTAAAAAATATCTTAGAAAATAGCCTAAATATAATAGATTATTATACAATCAACAGAAAAAGTTTTATTATGTCTATCAATGATTCATATAATTATACGATTGATAAATTAAAAAATATGGACATTGATAATCAGGGAACTATTTTTTTACTCGGACATTCACATCTTGATATAGCTTTTAAATGGACAATTGAAGACACTATAAGAAAACTAGAAAGAACAATAAGTTCGACCTTGAATTTGATGGAAACACATAAAAATTATTATTATATTCAGGGGCAGGCAATATTATTTCACTATCTAAAGAAATACTATCCAACTTTATATGAAAATGCCCTAAAAAAATATGATAAGGATAAGTTTATATTTGAAGGCTCTTTTTGGGTAGAAGCTGATCTCAATATCCCTAGTGGCGAATCTCTGATCAGACAAATTTTCTATGGAAAAAAATTTTATAAGGATAACCTCGATTTGGATACTAAAATAGGATGGCTTCCTGATAGTTTTGGTTTTAGTGCAATACTACCCCAAATTTTAAAAAAGTCAAATATAAATTATTTTATTACCACTAAATTACAATGGAATGATACTAATAAATTTCCATATAATATCTTTATGTGGGAGGGTATTGATGGAAGTGAAATTAAATCTTATCTTTTAACTGATACTTATGGAGGAAATCTCGACCCGCAAAAAATATATGATGCATGGACTAATAGAAATCAGCTACATGTAGATGAAGTATTAGCCCTTTATGGTTACGGTGATGGGGGTGGAGGCAACAGCGAATTTCAATTAAATAATTATTCTGCCATTGATAAAATTACCGCACTTCCGAATATAAAAACAGGTGATATATATACTCATCTTAAGAACATTTTTAGTCAAGATAACTTGCCAAAATGGGAAGGTGAGTTATATCTTGAAAAACACAGAGGCACCTATACAAGCCAGGCTAAATTAAAAAAGTACAACAGAAAATCAGAGTTTTTATTGAGAAATATAGAAATCTTATTATCTTTAGCTAAAATTGAAGGTTATGATAAAGATTATGATTTGGAAACTCTCTGGAAACTACTGCTGAAAAACCAATTCCATGATATTATAACAGGTTCCTGTATAGCAGAAGTAGTTAAAGAAGCAATAAAAGACTATCAATGTTTACATGAAGAGTTAAATCAGATTAAAAATAATCTATTTAAATTCTTCGCAAACCGCCTTGAACTTGATAATGATGAAATCTTAGTCTTTAATCATTTTTCATTTAATAAAAAAATAACTTTATCTATAAATAGTAAAAACATAAATAAAGAAATATTTTTCGAAGATTTTAATGCTGTTCAGATAAATAATGAGAATTTGCCTTTACAAAAGGAAAAAAATATAATTTACTTCCAAACCAATGATATTAGTCCACTCGATTTTAAGAAGTTCAAACTGATAAAATGTAATTCTTTTAAGTACAAATCTAAAATTAGCTCAAATAAATACAGTCTACAAAATAAGTATTTAAAAATAGAATTTGACAAAAAAGGTCAAATCAAATCAATATATGATAAAATAAAGAATATTGAATATATAAAAGATAGTAAGCGGGCCAATCAATTACATCTATATAATGATAAATCTACTTACTTCGATGCTTGGGATATTTCAATATCAGAAAAAAATAAAAAAATAATAGATGCTATAAAATCAATAAAAATAAAAAGCAAAGGACCTTACTTTCATTCCCTTCATATTAAAAGAGATTTCTATAATTCACATATAGAACAAGTTATAAAACTATATGCCCAAAAAAGAAGGATTGATTTTGAAACAAAGATTGATTGGCAAGAGAGACAAAAATTATTAAAAACCAGTTTTCCTATTAATATAAAAAATAGCCAGGCTCTCTTTGATTTATCTATGGGACATATAGAGAGAAAAAATTATAAAAATACATCCTGGGAAAAAGCAAAATCAGAAGTACCGGCTCATAAATGGGTTAATTTAAATAACAATATAATGAGTGTTAGTTTGTTAAATAATTGTAAATACGGGCATAGAGTTGAAAAAAATGTCATGGATATCACTTTATTGAAAGGTGGAATTTTTCCAGATCCTCAAGCCGATCAGGGAAAGCACAGCTTTACTTATTCACTATTATTAAGCCCTCAAAAAATTAAAATAGAAGATATTGAACAGGAAGCATTACTTTTGAATAATCCACCAATCTATTATACTTCATCTGATTGTAATAAAGTCACAATCAAACAAAATAAATATAAAAACATCATAGAAGTTTCCAATGAAAATATATTTTTAGACAGCTTTAAAAAAGCGGAAATCGGTCAAGGTTATATTATTAGACTACATGAATCTGCCTCTAAAAAAACAAAACTAATCTTGAAATTTAAAAGAAAGATCAAGAAAATATTTGAAACCGATCTATTAGAAAATAATATCAAGAAACATAACTTAGACAATAACCAACTAACTATAGATATTAATGCCTTTGAAATTAAAAGTTTCAGGATCATTATCTGAATTAAATTTATTAAATGTTTTCTTTCAAGATTAAACAAAAGTAAGGTTTAATACCTGGGGCTACATTTTTTTAAAAACAAATAAATAAAATACTTATATTCACGCTTAGTGGGTCTTTACATGCCCATTTATATGATTAAAACAGGCTATTGAAAGATTTCCAATAGCCTTTTTTTGTATTTATATATTGACAGGCTTTATACCTATTGAAACCTGATTTCTTTAAGATGTTTAGATCTATTTCGGCCTCTTTTTTCAGTTTTATAAATAATTTTTCGCCCACTCAGCTTATCTAACTTTTTGAGTATTTTATATCTCTGCTAATCTCTTTATAGTAATCAATCCATCCTAAATTGAGTAGGTTGTGTTTATAACTTTATTTTTTCTATAAACCATAGTTTTATATTTTATAAATATATTTTGTAATGTTTTTAAACATTCTTTCCTCTACTGTCTAAAAAGACAGTTTCAATTATCTCCTCCAATTTCAGTTTTGTTGTCTACAGTATCATTTTCAATATTTAAATAACTCCACCTTAATAATTAATATATGCCAGTAAACATTCTTAAAGGCTCCCTTTAAAAGGAAGCCTTTATTCTTTTAAATTATATTTTTTATTTGCTCTTAATTTTATCGTTAACGCTGTATGTTTTTCTGTCTTTAAATTCTTCCTGTTTTCCATCATTCCACTCTGAAATGGGAGAAAGATAACCAACTACTCTTGAATAAATTTCGCATTTCTGTTTTTTTGCCATTTTATTTCCTCCTCATGTAATAATAATCTTCTATAAAGGTCAAGCCCATATTTAGCGCCAGATTTACTGGATTATAGTATTTTTCTGTCTAAGCCTTATATCTTATTTTCTAAGCTCTAATCTTTGCTTCTATATCATAATCCTCAAATATTTTGATAAATTTTTTAATCTCATCTTCCGAAAAACTTCTTTTTTCTGCATAATCAGGATCATTTACTTTGCCTGAGCGAAAGTTCTGAAGATAGTAATTTGAACACCCCATAGTTTGAGCTGCTATCTTTCTTAAAACATCTTTTGTGTGCATACCCGGAACAATTGTAGTACGCAGTTCATAATCAATATCTGTATTTAATATCAAATCCCTGCTTTTTTTTATATTTTCTTTAGTTGTATTATTTAATTTTATTCCACAAAAGTTCCCATACTCCTCTATTGGCCCTTTAATATCCATTGCAACATAATCAATCAAACTATCTTCAATAATTCTTTTTAGAAGTTCATAATTAGTCCCATTCGTATCTAATTTCACCAATAGATCATGTTTTTTTATATTCTTTATAAAATTATAGATTGAGGAGTGAATTAATGGTTCTCCACCAGTAATTACAACCCCATCAATGAGATCAGCGCGCCTCTTTAAATATTCCCAAAAATATGGTAGTTTTAAATATTCATTGTCGTTTTCTTTCACAATCAATTCAGGATTATGACAGTATGGACAGTTCATATTGCAACCCTGTGTAAAAAGAACTGTAGAGATATAATCGGGATAGTCAATCAAAGATGTTTTTTGAATACCGGATATTTTTATTTTATTATTCAACTTCCTTCGCCCTCTCTTCTGCTTCACATTTGGGGCAATAGCGATGTTCGCCTGGTAAATAGCCATGTATAGGACATATACTAAAGGTAGGGGTTATTGTATAATAAGGAAGTTTAAATTTACTGGAAATTCTTTTAACAAGTTTTTTAGTGCTCTCTATCCCGTTCAACCTCTCTCCTAAAAAACCATGGAAAACTGTTCCCCCTGTATATTCGGTTTGCAGTTTATCCTGAATTTCTAGTGCATCAAAAATATCTTCGGTGTAACCTACAGGCAAATGGGTTGAATTGGTATAATATGGTTCTGCACCATTTTCAGCAATTCTTTTTTCATTAGCTGCCTTAATATTTGCTCCATATTTTTGTTTATCTAATCTGGCCAATCTATATGAAGTTGATTCTGCTGGAGTAGCTTCCAGATTATATAAATTACCGGTCTCTTCTTGATAATTTTTCATTTTTTCTTTCATAGACTCCATAACTTCAACAGCAAAATTTTTGGCCGCTTCATCACTTAGATCTTTTCCCATAAAGTTAATAAGAGATTCATTCATCCCATTAATTCCAATTGTATTAAAATGATTTTTCCAGTACTCATTAAATCTCTTTTTTATATTTCTTAGATAAAATCTTGAGTAGGGATAAAGACCTTGATCTGTTAGGTTTTCTAAAATAGTTCTTTTTATTTCCAAACTTTCTTTAGCTAAATCCATTAATTGAAAAACGCGTTCTAAATAATTATTTTTGTTTTTTGATATGTACCCAATGCGGGGCATATTTAAAGTAACAACCCCAATTGAGCCTGTCATGGGATTTGCACCAAATAAGCCTCCCCCTCTTTTTCTCAACTCCCTATTATCTAGCCTTAACCTGCAGCAATTATGGCTGATATTGTTATTGGAGTGTACAAAATAATGGTTTTCTTTAAGTTCAATAT
Organism: Halanaerobiales bacterium; assembly: GCA_018399995.1. Classification (GTDB taxonomy): domain Bacteria; phylum Bacillota; class Halanaerobiia; order Halanaerobiales; family M55B127; genus M55B127. The sequence continues at coordinate 26,905 of JAGYMU010000019.1, forward strand.
CATAAAATTCTTGCTCATAATTTAAACTTTCTACATTTATTTCATCTAATTCAACCACAGCAAAATCAGAGTTATTCAAAAAATCAACTTTGTCATTTGATAATTCCAACTTATCTATAATAGATAAGCCAATCGTTTTATATCCATTTACTTGATTTGAATTATCAACTTTTTCATTTAAAGAACTATTTTCCAATATAAATTGTGGAAACCTATTATGGGGTTTATCTTTATTTACCTGTTTTTGTATATTATCTGTTTTTAAGTTATGTTGTAGTTTAATAACCTGGGTATCTTCTTTATCTGAATCTTTATTTAAAATTTCACTGCCATTTTTCACAATTAACAAAAAATCTTTTTCATCTATATCAATTGCTTTTTTAGTAGTTATCCCATTTTTATCATAAACCGCTACTAAATGATCTCTTGATATTCTCATAGTCTTTCCGTCTTTTGTTGTTATTGTGA
>JAGYMU010000190.1 GCA_018399995.1 Halanaerobiales bacterium
AAGAGATGAAGAATATCAAGAATGTTTAGGTGTATGTAGTGATTATATAGGAGATATAGAATGATAAAAGGAATACTTTTTGATTTGGATGGTGTTTTGATAGATGCAAAAGATTGGCATTATGAAGCACTTAATAACGCTTTAATGAAATTCGATTGTTCACCAATAGATAGACAGGAGCATTTGAGCACTTTTGATGGTTTGCCAACAAGGACAAAATTGGATATATTAACGGAAAAGGGTAGAGTACCAAAGGAAATGCATGATAGTATCTATAATGAAAAACAGAAACTTACTATGAAATATGTACAGGATAAAACAAAACCTGTAAAGAAACATATTGAAGCATTAAAAAAATTAAAAAAAGATGGATACATCCTTGCTGTTTGCTCAAACGCAATAAGACCAAGCGTAAAGACAATGTTAGAGAATGCTGGGATTATTGACTACTTTAAATTTTATCTTTCCAATGAAGATGTTAATAATCCTAAACCAAATCCAGAAATTTATTTGAAAGCAGCTAACAAACTTGGTCTAAAAAAGGACGAATGTCTTGCAATAGAAGATAATGAAAAAGGATTCAAATCAGTAAATTCCGCTGGTGTGAATCTTATGAAAGTAAAAACTGTTCATGATGTATATTATGAAAATATAAAAAATAACATAGAAAGAGTTGAGAATATGATAAATGTTGTAATACCAATGGCTGGAGAAGGTTCAAGATTCAAGAAAAAAGGATATGATACACCGAAACCATTCATAGATGTTAATGGTAAACCAATGATAGAAAGAGTTATCGAATCAATCAATATTCCAAACAAAAGATTAATTCTAATAGTCAGGGAATCACACTATGATGAATATAAAAAATACTTAGAAAAAATAGTAGGTGAAAATGACTTACTAATTCCAGCTTTACCAGAAGAAGGTGCAGTATGTTCAGTATTGTTTTCTCATTATCATACAAATAATAAAAACCCAATGATTATAGCGAATTGTGACCAGATTTTGGACTTTGATATGAATAATGTAATCCAAGATGTAGAAGATAAAGAACTTGACGGTTCTATTCTTACGTTCCAAGAGGATGAAGGAAGTAGAAAATGGAGTTATGCAAAGGTTGTTAACGGAAAAGTTACTTCGGTAAGAGAAAAAGTTCCAATATCAAACCAAGCAACAATTGGTGTGTACTATTTCTCGAGAGGTGAAGATTTTGTTAATGCATCAATTGATATGATTATTAGAAACGAAAGAGTAAATAATGAATTCTATGTTTGTCCAGTTTATAATTACCTTATCAAACGAGGGAAAGATATCGGAGTTTTTGATGTTAGTGGAAAGTGGGACTCGGTTGGTACACCAGAACTTCTCAATAACTATTTGAATAAATGATAAAATGAAAGTCGCAATTTGTATATCTGGTCAGATGAGAACTTATGCAAAATGCTATAAAAGTATTAGAAGAAACATAATAGATAATTTTGCATCTGATGTTTTCATACACACCTGGGAAAACATTGGAAAACACACATTAAAAGGAGAATCTAGTACCATTGTTAATAAGGATAAGATATTAGAAAATTACAAACCAAAAAGAGTTGAAATAGAGGAATTTGATGAAAAGTACTATTACAGAATAGGAAAGAATCATGTTGAAAAACAGATGATAAAAAAAGATATCAAAGGTAAAAGCTATTTTCCAATGTGGTATAAGATATACAAATGCAATGAATTGAAGAAACAGTACGAAAAGGAAGAAGGTATCAAGTATGACGCAGTAATTAGATTGAGACCAGATATAAAAATAACAGGAAAATTACCTAGAAGTATATTTTCAAACCTTGAAAAAATATGGACACCTAAATATTCAATCAAAATAAAAAACAGAGTTTATACTAATGATGTATTCGCAATATCAAATTCTAAAAATATGGATATTTATAGTTCATTTTGGAATCAC
>JAGYMU010000191.1 GCA_018399995.1 Halanaerobiales bacterium
AGGGCCATAATATTAGCTCACCACAATACTTATATCTTTTAGTATAAAAGTTAATCCATCAGTTATAGTATAAGCACTTGCAAATTCAGCAGCACCTATTATAGTGTTATCACTTACAGTATCATCAAAAAATACTACTCCATTAGATGGGCCAATATTACCACCTGAAGCAGTTAGTGAAAGATCACTTGCTTCTAAAATAGCTCTATCATTTGCATCATCTTCTGTAAGCACACAGCCTGATAAAATAAGATCATTTTGTGTATAGCCATATTCAGATGCTAATTGACTTCCTGTTACATCTCCTAATGTAGCATGATTATCCTTATTAAAAGTAAAGGTATCATTCATAAAAATTACTTTTAAATCATCATTTTCAAGATCAATTTCTTTTGAAGCTAATTGATATTTAAAGTGATTTGATGTAGTTCCTGTTAAAGCCATTATTTTTTATCTCCTAAAAAGAAATTCCACCAGAGTCAATGACTCCATTATAAGTTGAGTTTACTTCCCCTGTGCCACTAGAAATGGATGCAGAAAAAGTAAGGATATCTTCTGTTGTTGTATTAGCAACATCATTAATTTCAGAGTAACTAGAAGTTTGATCATATTTATCTATACTTCTTACCTTAAAATATATAGTAGGAGTTGTTCCATACTGATCTATTTCGCTCTGTGTTAGTAACCTTGTAAAATTATTATTGCTAATTTTTCCAATTGTCGACCAATTCCCATCTTCCACTTTAGTTGAATATTCATAACCTGATAAATCATTTTCTGTGTTACTATCCCAATAAAAATAAACTCCACCTGCAATAGAGACAGATGTAAGATTAATTATTGAAGCAGGTTCCTCATTCTTTACTTTAAAATATCTTGGAGTTATTGATTCAGCAAAACCGAATGTAAGGGTATAAAATTCAAAGATTAAAGAGGGGTAAGGACCACCATCATCAATATTTTCTTGTAAAGTATAAGTTAAACTAGGCTCTTTTACTTTTATAGTTCTTAATAAATTTTTATTCGTTACTGAATTTTTATATACATTTATTTTATAACCCCAAACTATTTTTGCTTGTGAATAATTAGCCCCTGTTGGATTCCAGGTTATTATTATATCTTCGCTGTCAAAAAGGTGAAAACTATTTGAATCTATATTATTGGGGTTATTGTTATCAATAAAGAATCCTGATGGTGCTTCTAAAACATAGTTTTCTTGTTGTAACTCAAAACCAGAAATTTCTACAGGTGTACTTTGTATGCCTTCATTAGAATAAGCATAAAATTTAAAGTTATAAACATTTGTACCTTCATTGATTGATAAGTTATTATTTATATATCTACTTTCACCAAAATTAGGATTAATAGAAGTTAAGTACCTAAAATAGGTGTTATTTGTTCCTACAGACATATAAACTTTAATCTCTTTGGTAATTTTATCCTCAGCTTCCGCTTGAAAGACAAAACCTATACCTTCATTAACTAAAGTAGAAGTAATATCAACATTTTTGGGTGGGGAAGGCTTGGATTTATCAACATCAGTTGTTCCATAAGCACTTGAAAGAGAGCTAAATTGTGTTCTCACTATTATTCACCCTGTTTACCATATTTTTTTAATGCAGATTTTACATTTTCATAAGTGTACTCATCAAAGCCACAGGCAAAACAAGCCCAGTTCCAAGTGTAACCATTAAGATTACCTCGGCCTTTTGGCTCTGTAACAACTCTATAAGAAAGGGTTTTTCCACATTCAGGACACTTTCTTATAATTTTCGTTGAGCTTTCTTTTATTCCTTCTGCTATTTGTTTCTTTCTTTCTTCCACAAATTCTACTATCATATTATAAGTTATATCATGCTTTTCTATATACTTACTTATAGTACAAAAAGTTTGTAGTTCTTTCGCAGAAAAAGGTAAATCTTCTATATTTTTAGTCATAATAACTCCTTT
>JAGYMU010000192.1 GCA_018399995.1 Halanaerobiales bacterium
TTAATAAATCGTGAAACAATTAATCTGTGGTTGATGATATTAAGATTAATATAAAAACTAATACTTAATAAAGACTGTGCGAAGCACAATCCCGAAGGGATTTGATTGAGGTCTACATAAGGTAGATAATAGTATAAAGGATTGGAAGAAGAATACGAAAATCCTTGGATATATCAAGGAGTTCCATTTATGTCTAATCACATAGAAGACTATTTTGGATTTGTGTATCTTATCACAAATACCATTAATAGTAAAAAATATATTGGAAGAAAGAATTTCTATTTTCATAGAAAACCAAAAGGTAAAAAAAGGAAAGTAAAACAAGATAGTGATTGGAAAAAATATTATGGGTCTTCGGAAGAATTAAAGGAAGAAATAAAACTACAAGGTAAAGAAAATTTTAAAAGAGAAATATTATCGTTACATAAAACTCAAGGTAAGTTAAACTTTGAGGAGACTAGACAATTATTTCTAAACAATGTTTTAACAGAAAAATTAGAAAGTGGAGAACCTTTATTCTACAATTCTCAAATTTTAAATCGTTATTATAAAAAAGATTATTTTGAAAAACTTGATTAATTGATAAAGATATGTTATTATTACCACATAACTTATAGTAATATCATGAGTAAACAAACTGCTAGACAAATGTGTGAAAGCATTCAAAAGTATTATATTGATAGAATGTGCGATTTATGTGAAGAGGATAGAACAGAAGATGCAACTTCAATGTATGAAGAGATTAAAGAATGGTTGATGCAAAAAGAAAAACCAAAAATACTAACTATTAAACTTAATCAAAAGGATAAAATTTGACTTTTCCTAAATAATAACTTACTATGCAGAAACCCCCCTAACCGGGAGTTTTTTTATTATGAGAAAGTGATTGAAATTAGAGCCGTGGAAGATGCCCTTTGAGAAAAGGGTGGACCCCTCTTTTATACGGATGCCGAATTCTATTAAAATTAATGCTTAAAAACCTAACAAATGTAACCGTAGCAATTTTAAGTGCGGTTGCAACATCAGCGGCAACACTGCCAGCACCGAGTATGGCAACATCTTCAGTACTACAACCATTTTCAATTGTTCCTGAAGGTCCTACTCAAGAGACAGAGACCAAAGAGGTTGTTCCCGAAACACCTAAAGTAAAACGATTAGTTTGTATAGGATGCAATACTAATGAATCTCAAACTCTGGAATTCCTTCAGAGTCGTGGGATTACTGATAAAAATGCCCTAGCAACCATTATGGGTAATATCCGACAAGAGTCTACCTTCACACCAAACATATGTGAGGGTGGTGCTAGAGTGTCTTATAGTGGTTGTAGAAGTGGTGGTTATGGCTTAATTCAATGGACTAATGCCCCTCGTTTCTACGGACTAGGAAAACACGCTGCCCGTATTGGTGGAAATCCTTCATCACTGAATACTCAACTGGATTATATGATGTATGAAGGTGATTGGAAGATGATTGAGAACCAAATGAAAACACCTGGCAAATCCATCAACGATTATATGCGACTTGCCAGAAAGTGGATTCGTTGGGGTCATCACGGGGCAAGGACTGATTATGCATATAATTATGCAAATAAACTAAAACTTTCCAAATCTTAAATAAATTTTAATATAATCGGGATATTCATCTAGAATACATGGAGACTTTTGTAGTCTCCTTTCCGATTATTTCTTTATAAATTGTCCTTTAATATAACAAAAATATGAAAATCAATAGCTCACTAATTGCTCCAGTGGTTATCGCAATGATTGCTCCCACTGTTAATGCATCAGAACTGAATCTAGATGGAGTGAATCAATATTCAACCTCCGAACAAGTTACAAGTATCACTCAATTCTCTGATGTTCGTCCTACCGATTGGGCGTATCAGGCACTCAGCAACCTCGTAGAGCGTTATGGTTGTGTTGCAGGATATCCTGATGGAACCTATCGT
>JAGYMU010000193.1 GCA_018399995.1 Halanaerobiales bacterium
GAGAGCCTGCAAGACGACACCGAGCCAAAGGCGAGGAGTTTTTTCTTCTGCGTTAAGAAAATTTAAATCTCCTATCTTGGGTGGGAAGCGCGCGCTTTTTGCTTACTTTTTTCTAAAAAGTAAGATTTTAGTGGGCTGTCTTATCCGAAAATACTAGAAAGCCATCTTATGAATTTAGCCCATAAACTTCCGCTTACACATTGATTGTTAATACATAAATTACTATCGCATTCAAAATTATTTTCACAAAAAGATTCTGGTTTTTTCTGCTCAATAAAAGTTTTGTTTTCATCAAAACAATATTTTCCATCTTTTATGTATCCCAAAGGATAACAGGATTTTTCAACTAAACATCCAAAACAATAATATCTATTAAAATCCTCGATTTCTTCGGGTCCTTCTGTGATGTTTGGCTTAACAACTGTTCTATTCAAACAAGCACCATCTAAACAAATATCTGGACAAGTATACATCACACTATTAGGACCACAAAAATTCTCTACTAATACAGAATTATTTGTACAAACATCATAACTCTCAAAATTTTCTCCTTCTTCATTAGTGTAATTTAAGAGACCTTTTGTAAAATAATCTTTACCTCCATCTGTATCTGAACAGGAGGTTTCAGGCTCTTCAGGTTCATCTTCAGCTTCTTCAATAAAAGTTAGTTCAGAGGGATATTTGTTTAAATAAGCATCAAGTAAATCTTCAAAAGTATCATCATTAGTTATTTCCTCTATTGACCAATCATCAATAATTACTCCGATGACTTTATTTTTATCGTGCCAGAAGATATATTGGTCCTTTAATCCATCATCATATTCTAATCCATCGCCATATTCCAACTCCACAGAAAGGATATTATTGTTTCTCCTATTCCCTCTTCCTAATTCAAACCCGCTATTGTCTGCAAGTTTTGTAACTCCTTCTGTAAACTCTTCGCTTGTTATGTCATTTTGATAAACACTAACCCAAACTTCTGCCATGTCTAATCCTCCACTTAAAACATCATAAGTTGCAAGATGTTTAGTGCAAGAATTACCTGAGATTAAACATTCTTGGTTAGTTGAAGAACTAATGAAACTTAAATCGCCAATATCTTCTTGGATTAAATATTGGTCTGGCTCAATAAATGTTAACTCAGAGGGATATTTGTTTAAATAAACATCCCTTAATTCTTCGAAGGGGTCGTCGTTCGTAATAACAGAAATATCCCAATCATCGATAATTATTCCTATGATTTTATTATTATCATGCCAAAATAAATATTGGTCTTTTAACCCATCATCATATTCTAATCCATCGCCATATTCCAATTCTGCAGCAAGAATATTATTATTGTTTGGAGACCCTCTCCCAAACTCAAAATTACCTTCTTCAGCAAGCATCTCAACAGCTTCTGTAAATTCAGAACTAGTTATATCGTTTTGATAAACACTAACCCAAACTTCTACAGAATCCAAACCTTCTCCCGAAACATCGTAAGTTGCAATATGTTTGGTGCAAGAATTGCCTGAGATTAAACATTCTTGGTTAGTTGAAGAACTTATAAAATTTAGGGAACTTACATTTTGTTCAACTAAGTAATTATCTGAAGCAGAAACAAAAACCGATAAGGACAATACCATTAAGAAAAAAATTGGTAAGATTATTTTTGTTTTCATTCTAAAATATATAATCCAGTAATAGTATAAAAAGCTTTCGACTTCAAATTGTTTTTGACAGCCCACTAAATAAATAATTAGAAAAATTTGGGTGTAACGAAGTGAAACCTTTTATCGTTTGTTAGGCGAAATTTTCTCAAAATTTCGGGAGAGTTTTTTTGGTTCGATAAAAAAAGTTTTTCTATTTTTGTCGAAGACAAAAACTATATGTGCGTAGCACTAGCGCGCTTCTTTGGGTGGGAAATATGTATTAGAGATTTAAATTTTTAGCAGAAGAAAA
>JAGYMU010000194.1 GCA_018399995.1 Halanaerobiales bacterium
TTGATAGCAAACTCAATATTATTAATGGTTTTATGGTTTCCCGATACCCCGAATTAGTGCAGTATATTGCAGTATATTTTTTGGCCTAAAATGTTAAGTTTTGTCACATTTGTCACATTATTTATATCAAACGAAATTCAATATCTTGCTTCCCATCTGCCCAGTAATTTATTGCTCCTAAGAAGGATTAGGTCAAGGATGGTTTTTTTATAATCTACTGCCGGGACCTCTCTATTATTCCGGTATTCCTGAACCATCTCTCTAATTTCTCTATTTCCTGATAGGCAAAAGACTACCTCCCCGGGATCCTCTTTATCACTTAACAGGTAATCAAATTTGATACCATGACAGATAAGGTATGCTGATAACCAGAGATCGCTGGTCCGGTATTCCTGTTTATTTTTATTCATGTTGTTCAAAATCTCCTTTCCTTTCTCTTAAAATTTTACCCACATTTATAACCCACTTCGTTACTAACCTGTATTTGTATTTATTTTTTCTTTTAAATCTTAGGTCTTAAATATTAAGTTATTAACAGAAAGTTTTCCAGCAAAAAAAACCTATTACTTATCTTTAACTATTACTTAAACAAGACTAATACTTTGGGTAACCATTTTGAACGGTCATGGGTAACCATTTTGAACGGTCATGGGTAACCATTTTGAACGGTCACTTTTTAGTTAATCACAACCTGGAAGGTCCTATTTTATCTTTATTAGCTAAGATATTTTTGCTTATTTTTTGTTTTCGTAAAACTTCACTTTTCCCATTTTTGCTCCAATATTTTTAAAAACTTATTTGCAATTTGATCTCCGAAATTATTTTTATCATAGCTTTTAGAATATTGTGATTCGCTATGCCGGTCAATATGCCGGTCAAGGCAATGAATAATAAATCCAGGTAAATCGGTTATCTTACCTCTTGAGATTCTATTTTTGATCAACCAATTGGTGATATTTTCCACCTCTTTATTTACATCAAAATCATATCTTGGTTCCATGTCAAAAATAAATTTCTCTACATCTCCATGAAGTTCACCATCTTCATAATCCAATCTTAGTTTGTAGGAAGTAGATGATTTCGTAGTATTGATCGTAATTCCCGGAGCGTTTATTGTATAATCTAAAATATCATCTTCTATAAATTCTGAATCAGTAATCAATTCTTTATTAACCAATCCCCTAAATGCTTTATAAAAACTTGGTTTATTTATTCCCGCCCATTTACAATATTTTTCAACTGGCCTTGCTATTCCTATACCGTAACAATCCTCTGGTTTATCTGGAGCATTAATCGTTGACTTCACACCTAAAATAGGATAGAGAGATTTTTCAATTGAGTTTAATTTTGCCCATCTGTAATTTAATATCATTTCTTTTTTATCAATCGGAAAGTATGATCTTCCATGTTTCCATTTGGCAATATCTGATAATTTTAAAATATAGGTTTTGTACTTCTCTTGTTTTGTCCTGGTAATAATACCCGCATTGATAAGGCTTCTTAATCCAGATACAATAGAATTTCTTTTCTTATAACCGGCATATTTCATAATGGTTTCTGACTTACCGAAAAGGCTTACATAAGTTTCACCTTCTTTGTTGTTAAATACACCTATTACCGGCAATATTGCCTTGCCTGGTTTATTTAGCATGGCCCACTTATATTTTGTAATTAGGATTAATGGCAATCTATAATGAATATTTATATCGTTCATCTCCCTATCTACACCAGGCCCCGAAAGCGATAGGGAGCAAACCCCGGGGCCTGGCATTATGCAATAGCTATTGCAATTTATTAACCATCTCTAAAAACGGGTCTACCCATTCTGCATTGAAATTGATGCCCTTTTTTGTAGCTATGTATTCCCCATCTCTGAGAAAATATTGTCTTATATCTATTCTTTCTGATCCTCTGTATTCACCTTTAG
>JAGYMU010000195.1 GCA_018399995.1 Halanaerobiales bacterium
ACTTAATAACAGCCTTTTTTAAGCTGTCTTCCAGTCTGCTTAATGTAGCATCAAAATAGAACTGAGCATGGGTTACACGCCGACTATGATCATCGATATATCCAATAAGGTAGCACATTCGCTGTTTTCCATTTTCATCAGGCAGATAAAAAGCAGACATAACATCTGACTGCCACATAGAATTAATCCTATCTTTTTCATGTTTGATATAAACCCTACTGCTGTTTTTAAGTTCCTTTCTGGTATAACCATAGTGTTTTAAGATGCGGTTAATAGTTCTTACATTAAGCAAGTCTTTCTCTACCTTGCCTGCTAATTCTAACATTGTGATAATCTTTTGAGCAGAGCGGGAAGGCAGCTCTTCTTTTAATTCTAAAATAGTCTTAATATAACCATCTGGAATAGAAGGGTGAGTCCCTTTGTTTTTGTGCCTTTTAGGCTTTAAACCATCAAAACCATGTTTTTTGTAGTTCATATAATAGGTATAGATAGTTCTGTAATGAAAGGTAACCATTTGTTGATTAACTACATCATTAAATTCTGTTCTGGCAAGTTTTTTAGCTGTAGCATCAATCTGTCCCTTAGGTGCATTAAGCATGGGGGAAATAACACTGAAACGGAAAAAAGCAATTGCATCTTCTCTCTTAATCTGACCATTAAACAAATAAATCACCTCCATAAGATTTTTTTTGACAATACCATCTTATAGGAAGTGATCAGAGATTAAAATATATATTTTGTTGCTGATAAAAAGGAATATATTTACTGTTAATTGTCAAGAGAGAACAAATGTCCTAAGCCTAAAATATCAACAAAAAAGCAAAACAATTTACTTATATATGGAATAATATAGTTTAAAAAAACACAAGAGGTTAATTATGGAAAGGAGTGGGAAAAGAAATCCTGTTTTTATCCTATCTTAAAAATTTAAATGACCTGTTTAAAGTTGCTAAAACACCGTTAACTTTACCGGTAAATATCTTTCCGGTTCTATATAGTTCATAGCTGGCAGAATAGCGATAATCGTTTATCTCATTAATCAATTCTGGAAGACTGATTGGGACTTCATACACTTCAGTATAGCGAGTATTTAATATACTGGCATAATTATGATTACTACAAGCTTCATTAACTTTCTGACAGGCTTTATGAAGAAGATCTTCTGAAGAAAGGATACAATCTGGATCATTAATGACTGTAAAGATATCCTCACCCTTTCTGGTAGTTTTACTGATATACTCAATTGTATCAGCAGAGACTTTGTTATATTTAATAACAAAAGAAGGAAAAACACTGATATATATCTTCTTTTCCTTACCATCAATATTAGTAGTCCATTGTAGTTTCTGAATTTTTATCCTGGTATATTTTAGATTGCAGTTAATTAGGTAATATATGTTTCTATCAAAGGTTCCATTTTTCTTGAGATGATCAGTTGTTGGTATGTTTGCTTCTTTACGAAGGTCATTTGTATTCAGATTTTCTAAAAAAAATTTATATTCTTCTTCAAAATGGTTGTAATTTATATTAAATTGTATTATGATATTTATAACGGTTTGTCTGATACAAGCCATTATATATCAAGGGCAACCATTTTGGAAGTCCTTGATATATTTTTTTTTAACATAAGGAAAATCACGTTAAATTATTTTACTGCTGAAGACCTTGTCCTAAAATAGTAGTTTTACTGGTGAAAAACTTGTCTCATAACATCAATAATTTAATTTTTTATTACATTTAATCAAAGAGGAAAACAACATGCCTGATTTTGGAACACCATTTTCAGGTCTTGCTAAAGACCGTAAACTAACTGATGCTGAATTGATCAGAGCAATCCGTTTCATGATATCTGCAGAATATGAGGCCGTTCAACTCTATATGCAGCTTGCCGA
>JAGYMU010000196.1 GCA_018399995.1 Halanaerobiales bacterium
ATCAAGTTTACCTTTACTGGTTCAGCGGGGCAACCTACCCATATTAACCCCGGAACTGATATATCTGATTTGAAAAAAGAATTGGCACCTAAACAAGAATAAGCCGGAAATCTACAGTATTGGTGTATTGTGGAATTAAGTCCAAGATAAGAGTAAGCCTCTATAGTAACAAAACCGGATAAAGCACAACCAACACCTAAAATAACATCATTGGCTATTTGGGTGTCATGCCCAACATGAGAATTTGCCATAAGTAAACAATTAGCATCAATTGAGGTTATTCCAGTAGTAGGAGCATTTATTGTAACAAATTCACGTATTTCTACGTTATCTTTAATAATAACAAGATTACCTAAATCTTCGTAATTTCCTTTCCATTGCGGGGGGTTACCAATTGAAGCAAAATTATAAATCCTACAATTTTTTCCTATAACTACTCTATCTGAGATGAATGCTTTATCAGAAATCATAAAATACTCTCTATTTTTTTAATAACTTCTTTTGCTCTTACATCTACAAAGTTAATTTTCAATTCATTATTACATAACTTTTTATAATTTTCCTTTACTTTTATCCCAATTTCTTTTGGGTTGTTAAAAACATATAATATCTTTATGGCTAAATCTAAAATATCATCGTTTTTAGCCCAAATAATTGTATCCCCATAGTCATATTTCATCTCTTCACATTCAAAAGCAACAACGGGACAAAACTGTGTTATAGCTTCTGCTGGTGGTATTCCTGACCAATGTTGCACTGCCAACTTTGCAGTTCTATATAGCTCCAGTTTTTTATCATTATCATAAACTCCAAGGCCGTTCACTTTTAAGTCATTTGATCTTATATTTTTAGTAGCACCGATAATATCAAAAACTGGTGGTTTATCAAATAAGGATAATGCTTCTATTGTTTTTATGACTCTTTTCTTTTTATCACCAATTCTAGCTATTGTTGCTACTTTTTGTTCTCTTGTCCTTTCTATATAGTTATATCTTTTAACATAGTTATGCCTTACAAACCAATTATTAAAGGTAATGCCGAAGTTATCTTTTACCCATTTAAAACTTCCTGTTGATTCATAAGGTAATCCAAAACTTACCAAATCAGCGTTTTTCATAACCTGAAGCATATTCATATAATATGACTTCATGCTTAAATCAGTTTCACAAAGATATTTTTCTTCATAGCCTTCCATAACCCTGTAAGGTGGAATCCATTCTCCATGTGCGTATAACTTCATCCCATATTTGTCTTTGAACTTGCCCCCAACTTCAATAACATGCCCACCATCCATATCCGACCAGACCAAATCAATCTTTTTCAAATCAACTACTACTTTTTTTGGATCATCAAAAGTAAAATTTATAAGATGAACGTTCCAATTTGGTCTCTGTCTAGCTACCTCTTTAATAAGAATTTCAGAAGGAGAAGTTCCCTTCGTCTGACCACCTGGAACTAAAGCTAGTATATTCATCACGTTATGGCAAGGAAACCCGCTCCTTTAGAAACGAGAGGAATTGCCACTACCTCCTTAATTATAGATTTTCGTGCTTGTAGTCTTTTTACATCTTTCTTAACATTAACACTACTATGAATTATATTTCCAAATATATTCATAATAGAAAAATAACCAGAGCTTCTTTTTCCTTTCACAAATCCAACACCTTTATTAGTACTGTCTCTACCACACAAAACTGTTTAATCTGTATCCAAAGAGGTTGGAACTGAGGCGACATTCCAACGTTTCTAATTTCTTTCCTATCGTCTACTAACAACTTTCCCCTTGTTAGTGATCTGGTCAACTTATGCTTTTACAAGCCATGCCTTTCAGAGCGTGGTAGCTGACATAACACACTGATCCTGTAAAATTTCTACAA
>JAGYMU010000197.1 GCA_018399995.1 Halanaerobiales bacterium
AAGGCATCAACAGCTTTCTCATTAAGATCATATCCAAAAACAGAAATACCATCTTTACCAATAGCTTCTGTCATACCTAAACCCATATTTCCTAAACCTACAAAACCAATAGGAATATCGAAAATATGTTCAGAACTATTTTCTCTCACCGTTCTTGCAAATGAAATATTATCACAAGCTAAAATGATATCTATAAAACACACAAATATAATTATAATTATTTTAAAATATTTCATATTTACCTTAAGTTATTGTATTATTGCATTTCTAATCTTTTCGTAGACTATTATATTAAACATACACTATATATAGAAAAAATCAAGTTCTTGAGGTATCTTTTACTGTGATATATATGTGATAACTTATCGCCTAAAATAAATTTATTCTAAGTTATTGATAATATTTGTAATTAGATTAATTGTAAGAAGCTAAATCCCTGTCCCGAACGGGGCTTTATCCACATAATAAATATACAAATATAAGTTATCTTTTTCATTTTAACTCTCCTAATTTACTATTTTCTTAATCTGTCAGATATTTTTAATCTGCTATAGTGAATCTCTTATGCCTACACTAAACATAAAATAAATTTTTAATTATAAGAAACTTAGTTAAAGAAATTACCCAAGTAAAATATTAAAAAAATAAAAAACTCTATTTTTTTGATTCTAAAATGGCACTAAATACAGGAGTTGGAATATTTAGCTTTTTAGCAATCTCACCAAATTGTTTAACAAAAGCTATGTTTAATCCGAGTTCTTTAATCATACTGTTAAAAGTACTCTTAATGTTTTCTCCTCTTTGAAAATGGTCTCCTGCCAATTCAATCAGTTTAGATCTTATTACTGAACCATTCTGCCAAACAGTACTCAAATTAGCCAACTTTTGAATACCGATATTGTACTCTGATGCAACTATTACTTCAAACCCTTCTTTTAATGCCATCAACCAACCATATGTAATAGCAGATAATACAGTATTTATGAAAGTCTTTTCATCTACATCAATTTCATCTGAACCAATTCCTAAAATATCATGACGCATATCTGCAGTTACTTCTTTAGATAATTTTCCATAAGGATGTGATCCCATTTTATTTCTTATCAAAGCTATAAAACTAGCTGCAAAATCGCCGGGGACAAGATGATAATCCCTGAGAGTAATCCTTTTAGAATCAACACGTCTTTTTAAAGTAGCATCTAACATAGGAGTTGCAATTCCTAATCTTTTTGCATCCTCTTGAGTCCAAGTACCCGTACTTCCTCCTAAAATATGAGGTGCAACAGTAGAAAAAGTACTATCTCTTACAACTTCTAATGCTAACTCCATTATCCAAGAAGAAAGATTACTGTCTTGCAAATCTTTTATAACCTCAGTTAATCGTTTTGGATCCCAATTAAAATAGCTGGCTAATACTTCAACACCTTCAGCCAATACTTGAAAAAACACATATTCTATACCATTATGTACCGATTTAACAAAATGACCCGCACCCGCTTCTCCAAACCAATCATATCCTTCTTCCATTCCTAAAGCTCTGAATACAGACAGGCATTCTTGATAAGCTTTTTGATTACCCCCAATCATCATAGACATTTTCCCCGCTGAAGCAGTTCCTCCACTTGTCCCTGCCCCAAGCAATATTATCCCCTTTTCAGCTAGAATTTCTGCTCTATTTCTATGATGTATATGATTAGAATTACCCCCATCTATCACTATATCGCCTGGTTTTAACAAATCTTTAATTTCATTAATTACAGTATCAGTAGGGTTACCATGCGGGACCATTAACCAAATAATTTTTTTACCATTTCCCATCTTAGATACCATTTCGGCTATTGAACCAGATGAACCCCCTACTTTAAGATTATCA
>JAGYMU010000198.1 GCA_018399995.1 Halanaerobiales bacterium
ACAACAACAGCAGAAGATATTGCAGCTCGAAAAAGAAAAACAACAATTAAAAGATGAGATAAACCGTTTAAAGGGTGAGCAGGGAAGACCTGACATTAAGCCCAATACAAACAATAAAAACAAAGACACTTCAACCGGGGGGAAAGATAAAAAAAAGAAAAAATGGGACAAATCGCCCAAAAAACCCCATATACCCATCGACAAAACTGAAATTAGCGAGTTTAATAAAAGCGACTTACCACCAGATGCAATATTTAAAGGATATGATGAAGTAATACAGCAAGATATTATTTTTAAAAGAGAAAATACTTTATTTAAATTGGCTGTATATTATAGCCCAAGTGAAAATAAAACTTATAGGGCCCCTGTCCCTGAAGCTTATACAGGCTATCATGGCGATGGCCTGAAGAGTTTTGCGTTAATGCTTAAAAATGTATGTGATGTAACTTCTAATAAGTTGTTGCTATTAATCCGCAATACCGGAATTGAAATATCTACAGGTGCATTATCAAATATATTATTAGGCTTTCAGCAGCCATTGTTATTAGAAAAGAATGCGATACTGCAAGCAGGGTTAACAGTTTCTTATGGCCAAATAGATGGCACTGGCGCCCGTGTTTGTGGGAATAATCATTATACGCAAATAATATGTAATGATTTTTTTACCAGCTTTACCACTTTAACTACCAAAAGCGCTTTAGATATATTGGCTGCTTTTCAGGGCGAAAGTGGTAAAGAGCAACTTTCTATGCTTTACAATAGAGAAACAGTCAATTTATTAGAGCAACAAAATATTTCTATAAAAGATAGAGGGCAACTCGCACAAATATTCTCGCATGGACAGGTAATAAGTTATCATGATTTTGAGTATACTATTGAACAACAGTGCCCTGTTTTATACAACAAACCAAATATGTACAATCGGGTAAAAGAATCGTTTGCCCTATCATATTATCATAATAGAAAAGATTTTCCGGTTATCCGAAACCTGGTTTCTGATAATGCCCCTGAATATAATAAAATCGCACTTGAACAACATGCTTTATGTTGGGTACATGAAGCCAGGCATTATAAAAAACTAACTCCTTTAATTGAAACACACCAACAAACTTTACATACTTTCATGGATAATTTTTGGATATATTACCATGAATTACTTGCTTATAAAGAAAAGCCAACAGAAGCATGGGCTGTATACCTTGAAAATAAATTTAACGGTTTATTTCAGCCAAACACAGACTATTTCCAATTAAACCAGAGAATAGAAAAAACGATTGGGAATAAAAGCCAACTACTGGTTGTATTAAAACATCCCGACATCCCGCTCCATAATAACCTCTCGGAATTAGGCGCAAGGGTACAGGTACGAAAAAGGGATATTTCCCTCCATACCATGACCAATAGGGGAACCCAATTACAAGATGCATGGATGACCATCATTCAAACAGCATTGAAATATAAAATTGAAATATACAGTTATATCAAAGAATTGGTAAGCCAAAGTGAAATTAAAACATCGCTTGCAGATATCATATACCAAAGAGCTAATGATGCCTTTAATACTTCATAAATTGTTAATCCAACTTAAAAAATTTATATTTAAATATTAAATAGGAAAGTGCTATATATTTACCCCCTATTATTGAGAGGATACCTTTTTTATTTGTAACTATCTCAAATATAGCAATTTAAATTCTATTTTACCACTACTTATTACATTTTATTTACCTTATTTATCAACACTTCCCTGTGTGGGAAACTTTAGTTATTTAATAAGATATTCCTTAAAGAATCAGCTTTACGTTTGGCATCACACCGTTGTCCTAGATGTTCAATACCTGCTTTAATATCTCCATTTCCCAATTCAATGAG
>JAGYMU010000199.1 GCA_018399995.1 Halanaerobiales bacterium
ACATAGTCCTCTTCCTCGTCCTCACATACAGCACCGAGTATCTTATGATAGGTTGTTCCCATATCATCTCTTGCAAATACAATACGATAAGGATATGGTATCCTCTCAAGGAAGTGGTTGAATGCTTTTGATTTTATATTGTCTGTATCACTTGTTATAACCAGTATCATTGATATCACCTAAATTGATGGAGCTGGCCAGAATCGAACTGGCGTTACTGACCCGACCGTTACACAGCGGGAATCAGGCTCACCTTTTCAGCCCCATATACCTTGCTGCCCTTCCGCCCTACCAACTCATTTCTTTATGAGTTATAACCAGTTAATATTGATTTATCTGTTTTAGCCAATACTTCCCAATCTTTTTTAGTCATCTTACCTATATCCATATAATACAAACTCCTACAGGTATCATTACAAAAGCCCGACTTTTCCTCTATTGGCTGTCCACAAAACTTACAATAACCTTTTAATTTTGTAACACCATCAGCCAACACTTTTGGCTCAAGATAAAAATCATCTTCAGGATTAAATCTACCGTTCATCTTCCCTTTCGTTTTGGCTATATAATAAATTATCAACACCATATAAAAGCATGGAGTCTTTGGAGTTCTTACGAATATAATCTATAATCCGATGTTTTATTGCCTTTAAGCTATAGTTAATATCAAGGGGTTTTCCATTAGTATAAAGCTCAAATAACTTTAGCATAGCTTCCTGATATAAGTCCTCATATTCTATTCTATAAGTGGTTTGAGCTTCGTAACCTGAACATATAATTTGGATACTTTTTTTATGAGCATTTAGATAATGTTCAAAACTTTCCAATATCACCCCGTTATTGTTCTCTTATTAATAACCTACGTATTAAACCCCTGATTTTATGCACTCTTTTGCAAAAAAGTTTTTAAGCCAATCTAAATTCCTACTAACCGTTGACTGGTTTAGATGTAATTCATAAGCTATCATATCCTGCTCATAACCCTGTGCATCATAGTATAAACAAGCCCTCTTATTGCGATTTTTCACTTTTTTAACTTCACTCAATGCACTAACATAATCACAAATTATCTTTTCAAAGTAAGCTCCAACCATAGATGACGTTATCCTTTCATCGGTACTCCAACCACCAATTGCCAACCTAAATAATTCATAATTCCTAATAGCCCTAACTATTTCGTAGTAGTCTATGATTTACCTCCTAATTTTAATAATTGCCTTAAATCCTCTAAGTGTTTTTCCGTAGCCACCAATCTACCTTTGATAAATGATTCTTCTTCTGGTTTAATATCATTCTTCTCAAGTGCTTTAATAATGGCTTTGCCAAATAACTTAAAGTAATCTAACTCCATTATTATGGTAGGGTTATCCTCGTATGCTACTTCTTCTGGATTTATCTCGCTAAACTCAATACGTCCACTTTTACCAATATTACCTAAAAGTGTTTTGCCATATTGCCTTAAAACAAAATAAATTTTAATGGCATTTCTTTCAAAAACCTCCTGTGTGTAAACTTCAAACTCAATCATCTCTCACCTCCCTGTTGTCTTTTAATATATCCCAAGTGTTTATCTATGCTGTTTATGGCTGTAAGTATTTCAAGTGGTTTCATGTGATAAAAACAAGCCATGCGGTTAATTTGTACTATTTCTCTAACTGTGGGAACGATACTATTATTCAATAAAAATCTACAAACTCTGTGCCATTCATCATAGCTATAAAAAGTTTTACTAGCTTCCGCTTCTAACCACTCAATTCTTATACCTGAATAAAATTCTTCTCTTGATTTATCTAATGCTGATTTATGTTTTTGATTTAGGTTTTTTATCAAATTTATGATATCTTGTTCGGCATTCATCTTT
>JAGYMU010000002.1 GCA_018399995.1 Halanaerobiales bacterium
TGAGAGAATTAGATGCTGTAGTAGGAGGTGAACTGGCCGGACATTATTATTTCAGAGATTTTCATTATTGTGATTCTGGTCTATTAACTTCTTTTATAGTATTGCATGTTATAAATGAATATAAAAAAGAAACGGGTTTTTCTCTTTCTAAAGTGATCGATAAAATAGACAGTTACATGGGATCTGGTGAAATAAACTTTAAAATTGAGGATAAAAAGACTGTTATGAAAGAGGTAGTTGCTTATTTCAAAGAAAATGAGGCCCCCTTAAATATATACGACTTTGACGGTTATCGATTGGAGTTTAAAGACTGGTGGTTTAATATTAGACCATCCAATACCGAGCCTTATCTCAGATTAGTTGTTGAAGCAGATAATACGGAATTACTTAATAATAAGGTCTCTCTTTTAAAAGAATTGATCGAATCATAAATATTAGGGTGTGAAAATTAGGATAGATTTATATCTAAGTGAACACCCATATTAGGTATTTAAGGGATAATTTGTTATCAATTTGCAAATTGATTATAATAATTATATACTAAAAAAAATATTATATGATTTGCTTTCAAGTTTTTGATTTTGTAATGATAGGGAGGATTATGATATGAAGGATGAAAGCAGCCAATTTTGGCAAAAAAGAGAAGAATTAAATAAAAAGATATTTGAAGCTGATAATTTAGAGATTAAAAGGTTTTTTAATTTAGATACAAAGGTATATAAAGAAGGTGTGCTTTCAAGTAAAAATAAAGAGATGCTCGGTCTGGCTGCTTCGATGGTTTTAAGATGTGATGACTGCATAACATATCATATTGACCGCTGTTATGAAGAAGGTTTAACTAAAGAGGAGTTCTTTGAGGTATTTAGTGTTGCTCTAATAGTTGGTGGGTCTATAATGATTCCCCATTTGCGCAAGGCAGTCAAAAGACTGGAAGAATTATTTGAGGAGGCCAATAGATGATAAACTTTAAACCGATAGGTACAATAATAACTCCTTATGAAGATAAAGAAGAAATACCGAGACAGCCCGATATGGAAGCAGAAGGAGATTTTATATTAGAGATAAATAAAGAATATGAAGCCGCCTTAAGCGGTTTGGGAAAATATGATTATTTGATTGTAATATTTTATCTAGATAAATTAGTCCATGAAGAGCCTCCTATGGTCATTAATCCAACATATTCTACCAGTAACAAAAAAAGAGGTATGTTTGCTACCAGAACCCCTAACAGGCCCAATAAGATTGGATTAAGTACAGTTGGCTTGAAGTATATAGAAGAAAACAGGATACATATTACGGGGATTGATGCCTTTAATGGAAGCTATATATTGGATATTAAACCCTATTATAAGTCACTAGACAGTAAAGATGTTAGCTATAATTACAACAAGGATGAGATTATTATATATACAGATGGTGCCTGTTATAATAATCCAGGGCCTGGTGGTTATGCGGCAATAATTATGGATGAAGATAAAGAGATTAAAATCACAGGTTTTGATCCCGCAACTACCAATAACAGAATGGAGCTTAAATCTGTTATTGAAGCACTAAAAGTGGTTAAGAAAAACAAAAAAATTATTATATATTCTGATTCCAGCTACATAGTTAAGGGGATTAATGACTGGATGACTAACTGGAAAAAAAGAGGCTGGAAAACATCCAGCAATAAATTAGTTAAAAATATGGATTTGTGGAAAGAATTAGATAGAGAAATTAATAAAAAAGAGGTAGAATTTAAAAAAGTTTTAGCCCACTCTGGAGATGAATATAATGAAAAGGTTGATACATTAGCTAAACAGGAAATAGAAAAAAATTTAAATTAACATAGAATTTTCTAGATATGTTGATTAAATCAAACTAGTTGAAAAATGGTTTGCTTTCAAACCCGGATTATTGTTAAAAGGTTGGTTATGTATCTAATTATTGTCATAAAAAAATATTTAGACATTAATAAAAGAAATCAATAAAAAGGAAAAGAAGTCTAAGTAATTTTTAAAGGGTGTAAGCAGATCTGTTTTAAATAGAACTATTTTGAAAGTATATGTTGATTATTTTTGACAAGCAGGACAGAGACCATAAAATTCTAGTCTGTGTTCATCTATCTGAAAATTAGTATTTTTTTCTACATATTTATCTACATCTTCATCGAGTATATCTAAGTCTAGATCAAAGACCTTGCCGCAGTTATTACATCTAAAGTGATAATGATTTTTGGTTACACCATCATAATGACTTTGAGCATTAGTGTAATTTATAACCATTATTTCATTCATTTCTTCCAATAAATTTAAATTCCTGTAAACTGTTCCCAAACTGATATTGGGTATTTCTTTTTTAACCTCTTCATAAATTGTATCTGCAGTTGGATGTGAGGCAGTATTTTTTAATATTCTCATGATAGTTTTACGTTGTTTTGTCATTCTTGTTTTCGCCATTTTTTTTATATCTCCTTTTGGATAAAAATATATCGTGTGTTATACATAGTATCAAATAGTAAATATATAGTCAAGATAACAGGGAAGGTGATTATTTGTGAAAAAAGAAAAAAGAATATTAACAGGTGATAGGCCAACCGGTAATTTACATTTAGGACATTATGTGGGTAGCTTAGAAAATAGGCTTAAACTACAAAAAGAATATGATACATTTTTGATAATAGCTGATGTACAGGCTTTAACGACCAACTTTGAAACACCTGAAAGTTTATCTAAAGATGTGCGTCAGGTAGCTGAAGATTATCTGGCAGTTGGCATTGATCCAGAAGAAACGACAATTTTAGTACAATCAATGATTCCGGAAATTGCTGAGTTAACTATCTATTATTCAATGTTTGTTACAATCAATCAATTACAGAGAAATCCCACGATAAAGTCAGAATCAAAACAATATGGTTATCAAGATATGAGCTATGGGTTTTTGGGTTATCCCATCAGCCAGGCAGCTGATATTACGTTTTGTAATGCTGATCTCGTTCCGGTAGGACAGGATCAACTTCCTCACATAGAGCAGACCAGAAAAATAGTGCGCAGATTTAATCAATTATATGAACCTGTCTTTAAAGAGCCAGAACCTTTAATAAGTAGAGTACCTCGTTTGGTCGGTTTAGATGGAGAAAATAAGATGAGTAAATCTCTTGATAATGCAATATATTTAAATGAAAGTGCTGAAGAGGTCATAAAAAAGGTTATGACAGCCAAGACTGACCCTGCTCGTATAAGAGCAGATGATCCCGGACATCCGGAAGTATGTACTGTTTTTGAATATCATCAGGTTTTTAATGAGCATGAGGTTAATGAGATAGAGAAAAGCTGTAAGGCCGGCACTATAGGTTGTGTGGACTGTAAAAAACGATTGGGGAGAGCTTTAAATGAACTATTAGAACCAATTAGAGAAAGAAGACAGAAATATATTAAAAAACCAGAGCTTATCGATCAAATAATAATGGCAGGCACAAAAAAGGCTAAAAGTGTTGCAGAAGAAACTATGAAACAAGTAAGAGAAGCTATGAAGTTAGATTATTTTAATAATAAATAGTGGGTGTTATTTTTGATTAAATTAAATTTAGGCATACTTTTTGGAGGAAAATCAGCAGAACATGAGGTTTCGATTATGTCAGCAAGATCAGTATATGAGTATGCTGATAGGGAAAAATATAATGTATATCCGATTGCAGTTGATAAAAAGGGCAACTGGTTGGATCAAAAATGCTCTTTAAAGGTTATTGAAAATAATGATATTAAAAAGATACCTATAGCCCAAAATACCGTCAATAAAGGTATTGGTAATTTTATTAAGGATGATTATGATGTTATTTTTCCTTTAATACATGGTCCTTATGGAGAAGATGGTAAAATCCAGGGTTTCTTTGAACTGCTGGGCATTCCTTATGTAGGGGCTGATGTATTGGGAAGTGCTATTGGAATGGATAAAGGTATTATGAAAGATTTATTTGCTTACCATGGCTTAAAACAGACCGAATATTTAACTTTTAAAAAAAGTAATAAAAATGTTGTAAAACTATCAAAAAAATTTGCTGATAAACAAGGATTTCCCCTGTTTATTAAACCAGCTAATTTGGGTTCCAGCATCGGTATATCTAAGGTTTGCTCAGAAGATGAAATAGTAAAAGCTATTGAAAATGCTTTTAAATACGATAATAAGATCATTGTTGAAAAGGCTTTAAATGGTCGAGAAATTGAGTGTTCAGTTTTGGGTAAAGATCATCTTGAGGCTTCTCTACCCGGTGAGATTATTCCTTCTCATGACTTTTATGACTATCAGTCCAAATACCAGGATGGAAAAGCAGAGTTGATAATTCCAGCAGTTTTGCATGAGGAGAGAATTAAAAGAATACAAAAAATGGCTAAAAAAGCTTTTAAAATTATTGAAGGAATCGGCCTGGCCCGGGTGGATTTTTTTGTAAGCCAAGATCAGATATATATTAATGAGATCAATACTATACCCGGTTTTACAAAGTATAGCATGTATCCTAAATTATGGGAAAAAAGCGGTTTAAGTTATCCTGATTTAATCGACAGATTAGTTGAAATAGCCCTAAAAAAAGTTTAAAGAGGTTAAAATAATGAAAAATGAAATAAATATTATCCATGTTGATATGGACGCTTATTTTGCTTCTGTAGAACAACTTGATAATCCAAAGCTGAGAGGTAAGGCTGTCATTATTGGTGGGGTGAACTTAGATAATAGGGGTGTTGTTTCGACTGCTTCCTATGAAGCGAGAAAATTTGGCGTACATTCAGCTATGCCTATAGCTCGGGCTAAAAAGCTCTGTCCACATGGCATATATCTACCGGGCAGACATACAAGATATCAAGAATTATCCAAACAGATATTTAATGTATTTTTAGAATTTACCCCACGAGTGGAAAAGCTTTCTATAGATGAAGCTTTCCTTAATGTAAAGGGCTGTCACAGGTTGCATGGCAGTTCGCGTAAAATTGCTGAACAGATCAAAAAACGGGTCTTAAAAAAAACAGGTTTAGTTTGTTCTGTCGGGGTTGCCGGTAATAAGTTTTTGGCTAAAATAGCCTCTGATTTGGATAAACCAGATGGTTTGGTTATAATAAAAGATGAGGATATAATAAATATCTTAGACCCTCTTTCTATAAAAAAGATTCCCGGGATAGGGAAAAAGACCGCCCAAAAACTCAATCAAATCGGAATATATAAGATTAAAGAATTAAAAAGTTTAAATTTAATGGAATTAATAGAAATTTTCGGAAAACAGGGGAGATCGCTTTATAATTTAATTAGAGGAAAGGATAAAAGGCAGGTTTCTATAAATCAACAGGTAAAATCAATTAGTAATGAAAATACATTTCCCCGTGATGTGACCGACAGCGAATTACTCTTAAAATATCTTTTAGAATTATGTCAGAAGGTTACGCGAAGATTGCGGAAACAAAAGTTTATAGCTAATATAGTATTCATAAAGGTCAAGGACAACACTTTTCATTTAACTACCAGAAGGATAACATTAAATGAGTATATAGATAGTACAGATGATTTGTATAAACACAGTAAAAATTTATTGAAGGATATAAACATCAAAAAACCCATTAGATTAATAGGGGTAGGGGTAGCAGGTTTTAAAGAAAAAAGTAATGAGCAGTTATCTTTATTTAATACTAGTAATAAGGATATTGATTTTAATCTAACGATTGATTCAATTAAAGATAAATTTGGAAATAAAAGTATAAGAAGAGCACGTGACCTTTTAAAAAAAGAAGAAAGGGAGAAAAAATAAGTTAAAGTGGGGGTGTTCCCACTTTTTTTTTGCATAATAATAGTACTTTAGTACCAAATATTTTCTAATTCATTAAAGGAATTTTTAAATATACATTGAAATAATATATTAAGTGGTGATTAGTGGTAGATGGTGGTAATTCTAGGGATAAGGTGATATTAATGTTAATAGGTGAATATTTACATAAAATGGATAGTAAGGGAAGGGTAATAATACCCGCCAAATTTAGAGAAGAACTTGGTGATAAATTTGTTGCCACCAGAGGCCTTGATGACTGCCTTTTTATATTCCCAATGGATGAATGGGAATTGTTCAGCCAAAAAATTGCTTCCACACCTGTTACCAATAAAAATGCCAGGTTTTTCGCAAGGTTTTTTATATCGGGTGCGACTGAATCAACCCTGGATAAGCAGGGTAGGATTAATATATCTTCCAATTTAGAAGAATATGCAGAATTAAAAAAGGAAGTTGTGGTAATTGGTTTGACCAACCGAATTGAATTATGGGCTAAAGAGAATTGGGATAAATTCTTAAAGACTGCCGAAGAGTCAACCGATGAAATAGCTTCTGCAATGGAGGATTTAGGCATCTAAAACGGAGGATATTAATATGATAAATAATATACATAAGCCGGTTTTATTAGACGAAACAATAAGTTATTTGAACTGCAAAAAAGATGGTATATATGTGGATGGGACCCTTGGAAGAGGAGGGCATACAGCCGCTTTATTGGAGGAAATTGAAGAAGAAGGTCTTGTAATAGCCCTTGATCGAGATTTGCAAGCTATTAATTCTGTGAAGGATAGTATAGAAAGTAAAAATTTGATTTTGGAGCATGCAAATTATACTGAAATTAAATCTGTATTGGACAAACATAAAATAGATAAAGCAGACGGTATGATTTTTGATCTCGGGGTATCTTCACCTCAACTGGATAATTCCAGTAGAGGGTTTAGCTATAAAAATAACGGCCCCCTTGATATGAGGATGAACCGGGATCAAAAATTGACCGCTGCAGACATTGTTAATAATTACAGCCAAAAAGAAATTAAAAATATAATATATGATTATGGAGAAGAAAAGTGGGCTGCAAGAATCGCAGAATTTATAATTGCTTATAGAAAAAAGAAAAAGATTGAAACCACATTTGAATTAGTAGATATTATTAAAGCAGCTATCCCTGCATCAGCCAGAAGTTCAGGAGGACATCCCGCTCGTAGGACATTTCAGGCTATACGCATTGCAACCAACAATGAATTAAATCAATTAAAAGTTATGGTTTCAAATGCCGTTGACAAGTTAAAAAATGGGGGAAGAATTTGCATAATCAGTTTTCATTCTCTTGAGGACAGGATAGTTAAGCACAAGTTTAGAGAATTAGCAAGTGATTGCATATGTCCTCCTGAAATTCCGGTTTGTGTTTGTGATAAAGAAGCAGTTGTCAAGATAATAACAAAAAAGCCTATTAGAGCATCTCAAAAAGAGGTTGATGAAAATTATCGTGCGAGGAGTGCAAAACTTAGAGTAGCTGAGAAAATATGATGAAGGAAGGTGAACCAAATGCTTAAAAATAGTAATTATAATAATAGTTCCAGCGGATACAGCCACTGTGAGTGTAATGAGTACAGTGATTATCAAAAAAATGATAAAAAAAATATTTACATATATTTAATATTACTAACAATTTGTGCTATAATATTATTGGTGTATATTAGTTATACATTACAAATTAATAATTTAAGTTATCAAATAGACAGTGTGCAGAATCAAATAAAAGTTGCAGAGGAGAAAAATCATAAATTGGATATCAAATTATCCAACGCAAGATCATTATCCCAGGTGGATAAACTAGCTAGAAGTGAATTAAATATGGTAGAACCGACTTCTATGCAGACCCTTGTCTTAAAAACAGAAAGTATTGAATTAGCAGGCGAGGCAAAGGATAGTTATTTTCTTAGCGATATTACAAATTTCATCACAAACTTAGGAACTGCACGCGCATACTCTCCTGAATAGGATGGTCTAAATGGATGATAATACTGAAGATAGGCTTAGAAAAAATAGAATAAAACTCCTTTTTTTTATTTTATCTTTTTTAATCATATTACTAATAGCAAGGTTGGTCTGGATACAGATAATCAACAATGAAGAGTATTATGATAGGGCGTTGAAACAGAGAATTACGGAGTTAAAGGTTATTCCTGATAGAGGGAATATTTATGATATTAACGGCAAGGAACTGGCTGTGAGTGTTCAAAGTATAACAGTTGTGGGTTTACCTAAACAGATAACAAACCCAACTCAAACAGCCGGAAAACTTGCCGCTGTTTTATCTATAGACTATGAGATTTTAGCTAACAGGTTAAAAAGAAATGCCTATGCAGTGTATCTGGAAAGGAAAATTTCTGATCAGAAGTATCAAAAAATCAAGGAAATGGACCTGAGGGGTATTACTTTTATCGATGAAAATAAAAGGATCTATCCCAAAGATACTTTAGCCAGTCAACTTGTTGGATTTGTAGGAATAGATGAAAATGGCTTAGAAGGTATAGAGTTAGCTTATGACAGTCAATTAACTGGAATCAAGGGTAAGATGTTGACAGAACGCGATGCAAGTGGGCAGATAATACCTGAAGCTGTTATTAATTACATACCAGAAGAAAATGGCAATGATATATACCTGACTATCAATGAGGCGATACAACACCGATCTGAGCGCGAAATTGCTTCAGCGGTAGATAAATATAATGCAAAGAGCGGTACTATAATTATTATGGAACCAAAGACCGGAAATATTGTTTCGATGGCCAATTATCCTGCTTTTAATCCCAATAATATTTCAGAGTATCAACAACCAGATTGGAGAAACCGCGCTATTGCAGATAACTATGAACCGGGATCTACCTTTAAAATTATTACAACGGCTTCTGCTTTAGAAGAGGGAGTTGTCAATCCCAATGATGTATTTTTCGACTCAGGTGAAGTCAAGGTAGAAAAAGAAATCATTGAATGTTGGGAAGAAGATGGCCATGGAAAAGAATTATTTTCTGAAGTTGTACAGAATTCCTGCAACCCGGGTTTTGTCCAGGTCGGTTTAAGAATGGGGAAGGAAACATTTTTTAAATATATTGAGGCTTTCGGTTTTGGACATAAAACCAATATAGAATTACCCGGTGAAGCAGTCGGGCAGCTACCTAATTATGATAATGTGGGTGATATTGAACTGGCAACAGTTTCTTTTGGTAGGGGAATTTCCGTAACCCCAATTCAGTTAATTACAGCTGTTTCTGCTGTTGCGAATAATGGGATAATGTTGAAACCTAATTTTATTGACAAAATAATTGACCAAAAAGGTAATATTAAAAACATCAATCAATCAACAGAGATTCGAAAAATAGTTTCAAAAACAACATCTCAAAAGACCTTAGAACTGCTGGAAAATGTAGTAAGCCAGGGAACTGGTGTAAATGCTTATATCGAAGGCTATAGGGTAGGAGGCAAAACAGGTACTGCCGAACACTATCGGGGAAATTTATATGATTCTTCTTTTATAGGGGTATTTCCTGTCAATGATCCTAAATTTGTAATTTTGGTGGTCTTATATGGTATTGATGGCCAAGTATATTATGCAAGTCAGACTGCTGCTCCTGTTTTTAAAAATATTGCAAACGATCTTATAAGATATTATAAGATGCCGGCCCAATCAAATAAAATGGAAGAAGTTGATGAATTAGAATTAGTTAAGCTGGATGATTACAGTAGTTTAGGGCTATATGATGTGAAAAAAACTTTGAAAAATTTAGATTTGGAATATAAAATAGTAGGTGAAGGAGAAAAGATAATAGAGCAAAGTCCTCAACCTGGGGCAGAGGTATTTAAAAATTCTACTGTGTTCTTATTTACAGAAATTAATCAAACAATAAACAGTAGTTACAAAATTATGTTACCGGATTTTCGAGAAATGAAAAGAGAAGAAGCGGTCGATTTAGCTGAGAAAATGGGTATTAAGATCAGTTTTCAGGGAAATACAAGCACAATAATTTCACAAACCATAGAACCTGGTATAAGGATCGATAGAGATCAATTAGTTATATTAAAGTAAAAGTATTTTTTTGTTTACTAATTATATCTAAAGTTCCTTCAAAAGAATCAATCCAAATCTTGTTTATGATTTGGGTGGAGAGGTTCACTAGGGGGTTGCATATTGTATTTAAATAATCTTATTCAAGAACTAAAAATTGAAAAAATTATGGGTAAAACTAATATTAATATAAGTAATATTCAGTATGACTCCCGCCAAATTAAAAAGAATAATATGTTTATCTGTATTCAGGGATTTAAAACTGATGGACATAAATACATTAAAGATGTGATAAAAAAAGGTGCTAATGCAGTCGTTATTGATAAAGAATTAGAAAGTTACAGTGATCAGATTACATATTTGAAGGTTAAAAACAGCAGAAAAGCCATGGCTACTTTGGCTAAGAGTTTTTTTGAAAATCCCCTCAGCACTATTGATTTAATCGGGGTGACAGGTACCAATGGGAAAACTACTACTACCTTTTTAATTAAAGAAATATTAAATAAAGGTGGTTATAAGACTGGGTTAATTGGAACCATTGAAATTTTTGATGGCAGTCAGTCGATACCGGCTTCCCGTACTACTCCCGAGTCTCTTGATATCTACAGGTACTTATCTAAGATGAGAGATAATAAAGTTAAATATGTGGTTATGGAAGTATCTTCTCATGCTTTGGCTTTGCATCGGGTTGATACAATGCAATTTAAAGCCGCAGTATTTACCAATTTAACACAGGATCATTTAGATTACCATCAAACTATGCACAAATATGCCTTAGAGAAAGCCAAACTCTTTAAAAAAGTTAAAAGTGATGGTGTTAGTATAATCAATAATGATGATGACTATGCAGATTTTTTTAAAGAAAAAAGCAGTGGAGAAATTATTACATATGGGATAGAAAATAGATCAACTCTGCAGGCTGAAGCTATTAAATTATCTTTTAGGGGAGTTGAATTTGTACTTGATGGTTTAAATTATAGATTAAATCTTAGAGGTAAATTTAATATATATAATAGTCTGGCCGCTATTAGTGTTGCAAAGAGTCTAGACTTTGCTGAAGGGATTTTGAAAAATTCACTGGAAGGTATTGAAGGGATTCCAGGCAGATTTGAAGCTGTCGATTTATCTCAAGATTTCACAGTAGTTATTGATTATGCTCACACTCCGGATGGCATGATGAATGTATTATCATCTGTTCAGGAATTTGAGCATAATAACATTATCGTAGTTTTTGGCTGTGGAGGAGATAGAGATAAAACAAAGAGACCTCTGATGGGGGAACTGGCTGTGAGGGAAGCGGACTATGTTATATTAACTAATGATAATCCTCGTTCTGAGGTACCTGCGACTATCATCGATGATATTAAAGCAGGTATTGAGCAAGGTAAACACAGAACAACTATCTTTGCAATACAGGATAGAAAAAAAGCAATTAATGAGGCTATTGATTTAGCTCAAACCGGTGATGTTGTGATTATATTTGGTAAGGGCCATGAAACATATCAAGTTTTTGCAGATCATACTATAGATTTTAATGATAAAAAAGTTGCTGAAGTTGCAATCAAAAGAAAACTAAGTGGGGTTTAAAATGTTTAAATACAAGGTAGACAAAATATTAGAGGCTGTGGATGGTCAACTTATTAAGGGAAATAAAAATGATATACTAAAAGGGGTTTCAACTGATACCAGAAAACTGAGTGATGAAGATATCTTTGTTGCTCTCAAAGGTGAAAATTTTGATGCTCATGACTTGATTGAAAAAAAAATAGAAAAAAAAATTAAGGCAGTTATTGTTGACAAACCAGTTGATACTAACTGTGATACTATAATCAAAGTTGATGATACCTATAAGGCACTACAACAGATGGCAAAGTTTCACAGAAAAAACCATAAAGATGTTAAGGTGATAGGAATCACTGGAAGTTCAGGTAAAACCTCAACTAAAGATATTTTGTATCAAATTTTAAATAGAAATTATAATATCAAAAAAAATGAAGGGAACTTCAATAATCAGATTGGAGTTCCGCTTACTTTATTTAAGATGGATGGAGACGAAGATTTTTTTATCGTCGAAATGGGTATGAGCCAGACCGGTGAGATAAAATTGCTGGCTGAGATAGCTGATCCTCAAATAGGTTTAATAACTAATGTGGGTCCTGCTCATCTCGAGTTTTTTGACTCCATTGAAGAGATTGCTTTAGCCAAAGGTGAATTAATTGAGGCATTGGGCAAAGACGATCTAGCTGTATTGAATTATGACAACAGTTATACTAAAATCATTAATGAATTAACCGATGATCAGACAGAGATACAGTACTTCGGTTTTAATCCATCGGCTGATTTTTCCATTAAAGAATTTAAATATCAAGAAGGTGGGATGAATTTCAAACTTTGTTCTAATAGTTTTGAAGAAGAGATGAACACAAATCTTTTTGGACAACACAATTTATATAACATACTAGCAGCTGTTACGGTTGCATCTAACCTTAATGTAAACTGGCAGCTGATAAAAGAGGTAATCAAGGATCTAAAATTAAGTGAATTAAGATCAGAGATTAAAACTGTAAATGAAATCAAATTTATTATGGACTGTTATAATGCTAATCCTGCTTCAATGGAAAATGCCTTAAAGGTGTTAATAAATATTGAGGCTAATCGCAAAATTGCTGTATTAGGTGATATGCTGGAACTGGGAGATAATAAAGAAGAGATTCATAGTAAACTGGGTCAAAATGTCTCAGGAATGGAAATAGATTTTCTATTGACTATCGGTAAATTAGCCAAGTATATTTCTACTGCTGCACTTGACTTTGGATTCAAAAAAGATAATGTAAAACATTTTAGAGAGAAAACTGATTTAATAAAATATTTAAAGGATATAGCTCAAATTGATGATCTTATTCTACTGAAAGGCTCTCGGGGTATGAAGATGGAGGATATATATCATAAGTTTTTAAAAAACAAGGGATGATAAGATGACATATTTAGCCAAAACCTTAATATTTTTTACGCTTCCTTTCTTGTGGATTCTGTTTTTTGGTTCCTTTTTCATTAAAATTATAAATAAATATGAGTTCGGTCAAAATATCAGAGAACTAGGCCCCAGCTCCCATTATAAAAAAAAAGGAGTACCTACTATGGGTGGTATTTTGATTATTAGTGGTATTTTTATCCCTCTAGTCTTTAATAATATGTGGAATATGAATAATATTATTTTTGTTATAGTGATTATCTTAACTGCAATTATAGGATTAAGTGATGATCTAATAAAAATAAAAAAAGAAAGGTCTTTAGGTTTAACTGCTCGACATAAAATTTTTTTACAGCTTATTATTGCTTTAATTTTAGCTTTATATGTCTATTATTATTTACCCTCTGCTCATCATATATTAATACCAATATTAAAACAGAGAATCAACATGGGTATCTATACAATACCGATTGTAATTTTAACCTACCTTGCTACTGTCAATGCAGTCAATTTAACTGATGGTCTGGATGGTTTAGCATCTTCTATAACCTCTGTAGTGGCAATAACCCTTTATATTATGATAACTTACTTTACAAAAAGCAGTCATGCTTTTTTAACAGCAAGTGTTGCAGGTGCCTCTCTTGGTTTTCTCTGGTATAATTCTAAACCGGCTACCCTATTTATGGGTGATGTTGGTTCACTTTCCTTAGGAGCTGCTTTAACGGTTCTGTTTTCATTTACAGGGCTGGAATTTGTTTTAATAATTACGGGTGGGATCTTTGTTATAGAGGCTTTTTCAGTAATTATACAGGTTATATATTTTAAAATAACTAAAGGTAAAAGGGTATTTTTGATGTCACCCCTTCATCACCATTTTGAATTAAAAGGTCTAAGTGAAACTAAAATAGTATACAGATTTACTCTGGCTGCTATCTTACTTTCTATTTTAAGTATAATAATATCTATTTAGGTGGATTAAGATGAGAAAATATGAAAATAAAAAGGTAACAGTTTTAGGATTAAGTGAGAGAACAGGTATTGCTGTCACCGAAAAGCTAATTGAAAATAAAGCCCAGGTGATGGTCAGTGACATAAAAAAATCTGATCAACTAAAGCCTCAGTTAGCAATACTAAAAAAGTATGACAATATCAAATATGATCTTGGAGGACATTCTGAGCAAATCTTAGATTCAGATCTTATCGTTTTAAGCCCAGGAGTGCCTCCTGATCTTAATATTTTATGCAGGGCTGAAAAGCTTGGTATAGAAGTAATCAGCGAGATTGAGTTGGCATATAGGCTAACTGACGCAAATATAATCGGAATAACCGGTACAAACGGGAAAACTACTGTAACTTCGCTGGCCGGACACATATTAAAGGAAAATTTAGATAATAAAGTTAGAATGGCGGGCAATATTGGTTCACCTCTAATTGCTGAAATTAATGGGATGGAAAAAAATGACTGGTTGGTAGCAGAGTTGAGTTCTTTTCAGCTGGAGAAGATAAAGTTCTTCAGACCGGAAATAAGTGTATTTCTAAATTTTGCTCCTGATCATCTGGACAGACATATAACCAGTCAAAATTACTGGAAGGCCAAAAAAAGGATTTTTGAAAATCAAAGTAAGAAAGATAAAGCCCTAGTAAACATAGATGATATATTTTTAAGAGAAAAGACAGATGATATTAAAGCAGGACTTTATAAAGTAACCAGCAAATTTGAAATAGACAGAGGTGTATATTTTGATCAAGAAAAAATATATCTATTTCAAGAAGGTAAAAAGGAATCAATAATAGAAACCAAAGATATACCCTTGATCGGTACTCATAATATTTTGAATACTGCTTTTGCTGTTCTTTTAGCAAAGATATTTAATATTAAAAATGATAATATCAGGCAGTCTGTGATTAGTTATCAGGCTTTTGCTCACCGTTTAGAAATCATATATGATAAAGAATATAGGATTATAGATGATTCAAAAGCGACAAATCCGCACGCAGCAGTTAATGCTCTGCGGTCTTTAGAGGCGCCTATAATTTTAATAGTAGGTGGTCAGGATAGACAGGCTGATTTTAGCAATCTGGCCTATACCATTAGAGAGCGGGTTCACAAAGTTATTATCATGGGAGAAACAAAAAACAAAATTAAGGATGCCCTACAACAGATTGGTTTTGATAATTTTGATATTGTAAAAAATATGCAGGCAGCTGTCCGCGCATCTTTAATAGATATTAAAAAGGGGTATACAGTATTGCTTTCTCCTGCCTGCCCAAGTTGGGATATGTATGAAAGTTATAAAAAAAGGGGGAAAGATTTTCAAAAAGAAGTAAAGAGATATTTAAAATGATTTAAAAGAAGTACAGATCAGCCTCAGGGAAACATTCTTTACGAGTAGCCATACAAAGAGTATGCTACAGGAGTGATCAAAAACCACCCTGGATATCTTTTGATATTATTTTATCAGAGACTTAGCCCAAAATTAAAGAAATTCGAAAAAAAATGTTAACTAATTGTTGATATGACGATAATGTGTATAATGGAGACAATTAAAAAAAATGTCCACATTACCCACACCGCTTGGAAAACTAAAGAACAAGTTTACCACATATCCACAATTACGACTATGACTACGGCTACTGATTTAGATAAATCAAGCCCGTCATAATTACCATATATTTATGGGGATTTATTAATAATCTCTAAGCATATTATACGAGGAGTGACCTCTTATGAATGAAGACTCGGTTGATTATATTTTATTATTAGCGGTTTTAACTCTTTTAACAATTGGTATCATCATGATCTTTAGTGCCAGCTCAATTAGGGGAGAGGAATTATTTAATGACAGTTATTATTTTTTAAAGAAACAGTTGATTTTTGCTGGTATTGGCATTGCTTTAATGTTGATTGTAATGAATATAGATTACCATATTTTTCAAAAATTAGCCAAACCCATGCTGCTTATTTCACTTTTTTTGTTAGTTTTAGTTTTAATACCGGGTATTGGAAGCAAAATAGGTGGAGCCCGCCGTTGGTTAGGAGTTGGCAATTTAGGAGGTCAGCCTTCTGAAATTGCTAAATTAGCTTTGATTATATACATAGCTCAATTTTATACTCGGAAAATCGATTTGGTGCAAAACTTCAAAAAAGGAATATTACCGATATTAATTGTCAGCCTCGTTATGTTTGGACTTATTTTATTGGAACCTGATTTTGGTACGGCAATGTTGATTGCTGCCCTTGCTTTTGTTATGCTATTTACAAATGGTGCTAAGATATGGCATCTCGGTGCTTTATTACTAGCGAGTATACCTGCTGTATTTTTCATAATATTTCAAGAGCCCTACCGCAAGGTAAGATTTTTATCATTTCTGGACCCCTGGTCTGATTCATTAGACACGGGATACCATATTATACAGTCTTTACTGGCATTGGGTTCAGGGGGTTTATTTGGAGTTGGATTGGGAAATAGTCATCAAAAATTTCTCTACCTTCCAGAACCTGGTACTGATTTTATCTTTGCTATTATTGGAGAAGAATTGGGGTTTTTGGCTACCCTTTTAATTTTGCTTTTGTATTTGGTGATAGCCTGGAAGGGGTTAAAAATCAGCTACAATACAGAGGATCGGTTCGGTTCAATTCTAGCCATGGGAATAACGGTTTTAATTGTTGTTCAGGCCTTAATGAATATCGCTGTGGTAACTGCTTCAATACCCGTTACAGGGATTACCCTTCCTTTCATAAGTTATGGAGGCAGCTCATTAATAATATTCCTTTTTTCTGTCGGTATATTACTCAATATTTCTAAAAAAAGAACGTAGGTGGTTTTTCAAAATGAAGGCAGTCATTACGGGTGGTGGTACAGGAGGACATATTTATCCTGCATTATCAATTGCTGATAAATTAAAGAAAGAGAACTGGGAAATTGAGTATATTGGATGTAAAGATAGTTTAGAGGAAGAGATCTTAAAAAATACCGATTACCCCTTCCATCAGGTTAAAGTTTTAGCATTACCGCGCAAACTAAATTTAAAGTTGTTTAAATCCATCTTTATCAGTATACAAGCGATAATAAAATCATATAAATTATTTAAAGAAATCAAACCCGATATAGTGTTTGGCACTGGTGGTTATGTGACCGGACCTGTTTTGATTGCAGCTAAATTGCGTAAAGTACCTGCTGTTATTCATGAACAAAATATATATCCTGGTGTTGCTAATAAGATACTATCTTTTTTTGTAGATAAAATTGCAGTTAATAATATAGAGGCCACCCGTTATTTTAGTAATATTTCAAAAAATAAAATAGTAGAGACTGGTAATCCAATTAGAGAAGAGATTATCAAGACAAAAAGAGCTGAGGGTATCAAAAAACTTGATTTAAACCACAAATATAAGACACTTTTTTTGATGGGTGGTAGCCTGGGTTCACGGACTATAAATAAGGCTTTTTTAGAATCTCTTAAAGATATCATGCAGTTTAATAAATTACAGGTAATTTTAATAACAGGCCGAGATAATTATCAAGAAGTTAAAAGCCAGGTCAATCAAATAATGAATGAGGATTGCAATAGACTAAGGATTATACCCTATTTAGACAATATAGAATGGGCATATGCAGCAGCTGATATAATAATCTGTAGAGCAGGTGCAACTGGTCTAGCAGAAATAACTGCCCGGGGTATTCCGTCAATTTTAATTCCGTTTCCCTATTCTGCTGAAGGTCATCAGAGAGTGAATGCAAGGTTTATGGAAAAAAAGAAAGCTGCAGTGATGGTAAAAGATAGTGATTTTAATGGAGAGACACTATATAACTCTGTAAAAGAGATTCTTTTTGATCAAGATAGATTAAAAGAAATGAAAAAAAATAGCCAGAGTTTAGCTAAATTGAATGCCGTTGAAAATATTGTAGAAATCATTGAAAGTCAGGTGAGGGAGGAATCATCTTGAAATGGACTAACGTTCATATTATAGGCATAGGTGGAATCTCGATGAGTGGGATCGCTAAAATGCTTTTAAACAGAGAAACTATAGTTACAGGATCTGACATCAAAGAAAATGCACAGATCAAAGAATTAAAAAAAAGAGGGGTTAAAATTTATATAGGTCATCAAAAAAGCAATATCGATAATCCTCAGGCTGTTGTATATACCAATGCAATTAATAAAGATAACATAGAATTACAAACAGCCCGTGATAAGAAGATAAAAATATATAAAAGAGCGGAATTTATTGCAGAACTCTTTAAAAACAAAAAGACAATTGCGATAACTGGTACCCATGGCAAGACGACCACTACCTCAATGCTGAGTTCTATCTTTATAAATGCCGGCAGGGATCCATCTGTAATGATCGGGGGAAATCTTGATATTCTAGATGGAAATATAAAAGATGGGACAGGATCATATTTTATTACAGAAGCAGATGAAAGTGACGGTTCTTTAACCTTTTTTGATCCCAAATACGCAGTTATTACCAACATCGAACTAGACCATTTTGATTATTACAAAAATGAGGAAGAACTAATCAATAAGTTTAAGGAATTTGCTCAAAAAATACCAGATGACGGGGGGTTAGTTATTGGCAGCAAAGCCTTAAAAAACTATCCTGAATTAAAAGATCTTACAAAAAAATATTATAAATATGGTTTAACAGATCAATATTTTACAGCACACCAGATTGATTTAAAGAGCTTTTACTCCAGTTTTGAGCTCTTTATAAAAGGGGAAAAAATAGATACAATCAAACTTAAAGTTCCCGGGTTACACAATGTATTAAATGCTTTGGCAGCTTATACTATTAGCTATCTTGTTGGTCTAGATAGTCAAAACATTAAAAAGGGACTGTCAGCTTATCAGGGTGTTAAAAGACGATTTGAAAAAAAAGGAACATTCAAAGGGGCTTTAGTTATTGATGATTATGCACATCATCCTACAGAAATTATTAGTACTCTACAGACAGCTGTCAGGTTAAAAAAACGTAATCTTTATATCATATTTCAACCCCATAGATACAGCCGAACTAAAAATTTATTAAAGGAATTTAGTGAAAGCTTTGATAGAGCTGATGAATTAATTTTAACTGACATTTATGCAGCCAGTGAAAAGCCAATACGTGAAGTAAGTTCAGAAAAGCTATATAAATTGATAGAAAAAAGAAAAATAAAGAATAATCTTAATTTAAAAATAAAACTTATAAGCGATTTCACAAAAATTAAAAATTATTTGACAAAACAACTGAGAGAAGATGACATGTTAATAACAATGGGAGCCGGCGATGTGTATAAAATTGGGGAAGATATCTTGGGTGATCAAGATGAAAAATAGGTTGAATATATTTATTTTATTAATACTCTTAATCTTGATATCAATCTCAGTTTATGCTTATCACAGTCCTGAATTGAAGATAAAAACAATTAAGTTAAGAGGAGTCAACACCTTTGATGAAAATTTGATTATATCTTTTGCTGAGGACTATATTGATAAAAATATCATATATTTAAAAAGAGATAGAATTGAAGAGAAATTAACCAATGCAAAGTATATTAAAAATGCGAGCTTTAAAAGAATTTTTCCAGATACTGCTTTGTTTACAATTGAGGAAAGTGATCTGATTTTTAGGTTTGTTAAAGGTGATAGTTATTTTTATATTGACAAACAGGGAAATTTATACTCCCAAGATGAGTTAAAACAAAAAATCTTACTTCCCATATTAAAAGGATATGATATCAATGATAGTTTTAAAAAAGTCAATTTTAGTCTAGATATGGAGATTTTTATAAGTGTGTTAGAAGAGCACATGCAAGAAAATTCAATCAAACCTCAATATATTGTTTTTGATAATAAAAAGCTTACCTTAAAATTCAAAAATAAATATGATATTGTTTTAGGTGATCTAAAAAATATGTCAGATAAATTCAGAGTTATGGAAAATATAACTCAGGAAATTGAACAAAAGAATTATAGTGTAAAATATATTGATATATCGGTATATAATAAACCGGTTCTTAAATTAAAACAATAAATTTATATAAAAGGAAAATTAACTTTTATGTTGAATAAATATAATAATGTACATATAATAATTACAATCATAATATAATTATTTTTTTGAGAGAGGAGGCAAAATATTTGTGAGTGATCGCAGAATAATAACAGGTCTTGATATTGGAACAACCAAAATATGTACTATAATTGCTGAGGTATCTTCAGATAATGAATTTGAGATTATAGGCATAGGATTTTCACCCTCAAAGGGACTAAATAAGGGTATAGTTGTAAATATAGATAAAGTCAGTAATGCGATTAGAGAGTCTGTAAATAAAGCTCAGATAATGGCAGGTTTAGAAGTAGACTCTGCTTTTATTGGTATTGCAGGTTCACATATATCTTCTATTAATAACCATGGAGTAGTTGCGGTTACCGGTAATGAAAAAGAAATTACTGAAAATGATATAAGCCGTGTTATGGAAGCTGCCCAAATTATTTCATTACCTGCTGAGGAAGAGATAATTCATGTGATTCCAAGAGAATTTATTGTTGATGGTTATAAGGGAATTAAAGATCCTTTAGGTATGTCAGGAGTGCGTTTAGAAGTAGAAACACATATTGTCAAAGGTTCTTCAACTTCTATTCAAAACCTGGTTAAAAGTGTTATTAGAGCAGGACTTGAGGTTGATGATATTGTATTAGAGCCTTTGGCATCTAGTAAATCAGTATTAACTGAAGACGAGAAAGAATTAGGTGTTATATTAGTCGATATAGGGGGAGGTACTACTGATATAGTAGTATTCCATGAGGGTAGTATAGTGGCTACTTATGTATTACCTGTGGGTGGTAACCATGTTACCCATGATATAGCAATAGGATTAAGAACCCCTATTTCTGAGGCTGAGAAAATTAAAATTAATCACGGAACGGCTTTACCCGGTGAGAGCAAAGAAGATAAGGATTATTACATTGAAGTTCTTTCTGCCAGTGGAGAAGAGAAAAAAGAGATTCCCCGTAACCTTTTAACCAATGTTATTGAACCAAGGACAATGGAAATGTATGAAATGATTAATAGGCAAATTTATTCAGCTGGACCTAAGGATCTAACACCAGCAGGAGTCGTCTTGACTGGAGGAGCTTCTTTACTTGATGGATCTGCATTACTTGCCGAAGAGGTTTTTGATTTACCTGTTAGGCTGGGCAAACCAGATTATGTTTATGGTTTGTCAGATGTTATTGATGATCCTCTCTATAAAAATAAAGATGGCAAGATCCCTAAAGCTATTTTTTCAACTGTGATCGGATTAGTTGAATATGGTATAGAGAACGGTACTGCAGAAGTCAAAACTAATACTACAGATAAAAAAGAAAAACAGATTACAGAATCTTTTATTGATAAAGTTAAAAGTTGGTTCAAAGAATTTTTTTAAAAAGGAGGTATAAACTTGTTTGATTTAGGAACTGAAATAGAACAGTATGCCAATATAAAAGTTGTAGGAGTAGGTGGAGGAGGTAACAATGCTTTAAATAGAATGATTGAAGAAGGTTTAGAAGGTGTTGAC
Source organism: Halanaerobiales bacterium (assembly GCA_018399995.1). Classification (GTDB taxonomy): domain Bacteria; phylum Bacillota; class Halanaerobiia; order Halanaerobiales; family M55B127; genus M55B127. The sequence goes on from JAGYMU010000002.1 coordinate 21,372, forward strand.
TTTACTGCAATCAACACAGATGCACAAGCTTTAATGTCTTCCAATGCCTCTATGACTATCCGCATAGGACAGAGTATTACTCAGGGATTAGGAGCAGGTGCTCATCCTGAAATCGGAAAAGAAGCTGCCAAGGAAAATATAGAAGAAATCAGAGAAGCAGTCAAAGGAGCAGACATGGTCTTTATAACTGCTGGCATGGGTGGTGGAACAGGAACAGGTGCCTCACCAATTATTGCTCAAGCAGCTAAAGAAGTAGGAGCACTCACAGTTGGAGTTGTAACAAAACCTTTTACAGTTGAAGGTAAGAAAAGAATGGACAATGCTATTGAGGGTATTCAAGATCTTAAAGAAAGTGTTGATACCTTAATAGTGATACCTAATGATAGACTATTGGATGTTGCTGAACCCAATACAAGTTTGGTTGACGCATTTAAAATTGCTGATAATGTCTTGCGGCAAGGAGTGCAGGGCATCTCAGATTTAATTACTATTACCGGTATCATAAATTTAGACTTTGCTGATGTAAAAACCATTATGAAAGAGGCCGGTACAGCTTTAATGGGAATAGGCATGGCCAGTGAAGAAGGCAGAGCTCAGAATGCTGCTAAAAAAGCTATTGAATCACCTCTATTAGAAGCTTCTATCGAGGGAGCTAAAGGTGTTTTGATTAACATCACAGGTGGAAGTGATCTGGGTATTCACGAGGCAAATGAAGCGGCCCGGGTTATACAAGAAGTGTCTGATCCAGAAGCCAATATAATTCTGGGGGCAGTTATAGATGAGGATTATAAAGATGAGGTCAAAGTAACTGTTATTGCGACTGGTTTTGACAGGGATGCAGTTCAGAAAAAGGCTAAACAAAAACAAAAGAAAAAAGATCTGGAAAAAGATTTCGATATGCAAAAATTCGAAGGTGATGAATTAGATATTCCGGCTTTCTTAAGAAAATAGTTTATTTAAATTTCATCCATGATTATTAAGATCTCGATGTTTTGGCATCGAGATTTTTCTGAAATGCCTCAAGAAAATTTCATCTAGGTCTGAACTCTGATTTAGATGCAGATTAATTGGGGTAGTTTTCTTTTTATTTCGTTTATAGCAATTAATTTATATTATTAAAGGAGATCAGATGTTTAAAATAAGGGCAAAAAACCAAATAAAGTTTTTTGAAAACGATCAGTATGGTTTCAAAATGATCTTTACAACTAGAATAGGTGGGTACTCTAAATCACATTATAGAAGCCTTAATTTAGGTTTTCATACTCAAGACAATAAAGAGATCATATTAAATAATAAAAATAAATTATATAAGACATTAAATTATAATCCTGCGGATATTGTATATGGAGAGCAGATTCATTCAAACCAGATTAAATTACTTGCGGATATAAATAATTATGAAAAATGTCGAGATGAAACCAAAACCAAAATGAGTGTGGATGGTCTAATATCAAGGGGTAGTAATTTTATATTAGGTGGTCATTTTGCGGATTGTTTACCAATTTATATATTTGATCAAGATACTGGATATTTCGCTTTACTTCATGCAGGCTGGCGAGGAACTTATAATAAAATCTTAAAAAAAGCAATCAATATTTTTTGTAATAAATTAGAAAGCAGGCCAGAGAATATCATTATTTATTTTGGACCGGCAATTTCTGCTGAAAATTATGAGGTAAAGCAGGATTTAATAAAAAAATTTGAATATAATTTTAATTTTCCAACACCTTACTTAAAAAAAGCAGGAGATAAATATTTTTTAGATTTAAAAGAGACCAACAGATTAATTGCTGAAAATGCTGGTATAGAAAAATGTAATATTAAAATATTTAGATTATGTACCTATCAGAGAAAACAATTATTCTTCTCTTATCGCAGAGATAATAAAAAAACAGGTAGAATGGCTGCATTTATATCGAGTAATAGACAAATCGGGTGATATTATGACAAAGCAAGAGAGCGGGGATAAACAAAAAAATAAATTTATAAGCATTAAATATTTTATTTTCATTATGGCTATTGTTACTGTTATAGTATTGTTTTTTATTTTAAGTGAGGATAAACTTAAAATAACTCAAATAGAATATAAAGAAGTTGTAGATGGATTTGAAGCCAAGGCGCTTTTAGTTAGAGATGAAAAAACTCATAATGCTGTAATAAGCGGTGAGTTAAATATTATTATCTCAGAAGGTGAAAGAGCTTCATATGGAGAAAAGATTGCTTATATTGAGAATGAAGAAGAGATATATAATATATATACTCAAAAAGCTGGTATTATCAGTTTTGCTCTGGATGGTTTAGAAGAGGATATAAGATATGGGAAAATTACACCTGAACTGCTGGATAATTATGATCAATTGAATCGTGAATATAAACAATATGTAAGTGGTAATATGGTTAATAAAGGTGAAAAACTTTATAAAAATATTAATAATTTTCAGCAGTATTTATTAATAAAAGTCGAGAAGGAAAGAGCCCAAAAATTTAATAAAAATGAAGTAGTTTTTGTTGACACTCAAAGCGATAATGAATATAGTGATATTATACAGGCAAGTATTAAAAAAATATACATACATAATGATCAATATTTTTTACTTTTAAAATTAGATAGATATGTAAAGACGTGGAATAATACAAGATGGGTTAATATAAAGTTAATAAAAAACATATATAGGGGTTTAGCTGTACCGAAGTCGGCTGTTTTTAAGACAACGAGTGGTGATCAGGTTTTGATTTATACCTTTGATCATAAAATAAAAACAAGAGAAGTAAAAATAGTGGAAGAGACTGAGGACTGGGTTATTATTGAAAATTTAGAAATAGGAGATCAAGTTTTAAAAAACCCTCAAGCTGTTGATTATGGAAGGGATGAGAAGTAAAATGCGCAATTCCATTAAAACTAATTTAGACAAAGTTTATAAAAATATAGAACAACACGCCAAAAAAGCAAATAGAGATCCAGATCAGATTAAACTAGTTGCAGTTGCGAAAAATCATCCTCCTAAAAAAATAATTAAAGCATTGAAATCTGATCACAGGATATTTGGTGAAAATAGGGTTCAGGAGTTATTAGATAAAAACGAACTCTTTTATGACCAGGATATAGAGTGGCACTTTATTGGACATCTACAAAAAAATAAGGTAAAATATTTAATGAAGATTGATCAGTTAACTATGGTAGAATCTATAGATAGTATTGAGATTGCTAAAGAATTAGTTAAAGAAGCCCAAAACCATAAAAAAAATATCAAAATTTTACTACAGGTCAATATAGCTGATGACCCTCATAAATTTGGTTTTAAAGAAAGTGATATAGAAGATGCCATAAATGAGATCTCTGAGTTTAATAATATTGAGATAAAAGGCCTGATGACCATAACACCATATAATGATGATCCGAATCAATCTAGACATTATTATAAAGAGTTAAAACTATTATTTAAAAGACTAAATGAAAAAGGATATAAGTTAAGAGAGTTATCAATGGGAATGTCCAATGATTATCACATCGCAGTAGAAGAAGGCGCAACTATTATCAGAGTTGGTACTGCTATTTTTGGACAAAGGCATTACTATTAATAGGAAATAAAAGTCAAAGGAGCTGTTATATAATGAGTATGCTGATCTGGTTAGTAAGTACTCTTTTTACAATAATAAACTGGCTGATAATTATTAGAGTAATTGTTTCCTGGATAAAACCTGATTACAACAATCAGCAGTGGAGGAAATTCTTAAGAATTGTATACAATATTACTGAGCCCATCTTAGAACCGATTAGAAGAATAATTCCAACCGCAAATATTGGTATTGATTTTTCCCCATTAGTTGCTATATTTGCTCTTTCAATAATTAGAAATTTTGTGATCAGCCTATTAAGAAGCATGATATATGGAATTTAATCTAGAGGTGAAATTGTAAATGCTAGATAAAGATAAACTGCTTTCACATCTTCATGGAGAAAATGAAAGATTATTAGGTGATTTTATACTTGATAAGATGGAAAAAGTATTAGATAGAAAAACAACCGAACAGACTAATTTTTTAAATCCCTATCAACAAAAGATTGTTTTGGGCTTAATCAAACAAATTAATGGTGTAAACCATATCTTAGAAGGCGGGTATAAAAAAGCCGAGCGAAAAAGAGCTGTGATTTTCCCTGATTATTTATTTCCAGACCATGTAGATTCTACAATTACTTATTTAAAAGTTAGTGGTAATTTTAATTTTAGAAATATAGAGCACAGGGATTTTTTAGGAGCTATCATGGCGTTGGGTATTAAAAAAGAAATGTTAGGAGATATATTAATTCATGATGATTATTGCCAGATAATAATTGCAAAAGAGATTTTAAAATTTTTAAAGATTAATTTTAATAGGGTTAACCAAGTACCGGTTGAACTTACTGAAATTAATCAAGATGATCTAGTGATTCCTACCCAGCATACCAAAGAAATTCCGACTACGGTTGCATCTATGCGTTTGGATGCAGTAGCCAGTTCTGGGTTTGGTGATAGTCGGAGTAAGATATCGCGTGATATAAAAAATGGCAGAGTCAAATTAAATTACAAGGTTAGCGAAGATCCTGCCAAACAGGTGGAGATTGATGATTTAATTTCGATTAAGAACAGGGGCAGGGTATTGGTCGCTGAGAAAAGAGGCTTATCACACAAAGGAAGAATAAAATTATTATTGAAAAGATATACATAAGATAATAATTTTTCATATAAAAAATAATTTTAAAGGAGGAAAATTAATGAAAATAAATCCACTGGATATCTATAATAAAGAATTTACTGTTTCTGCTTTAGGCTATAATAAAAGTCAGGTTGAAGAATTTTTAGACGATCTTGGGGTAGAATATGAAAGAATGATGCAGGAAATGAAACAAATAAAAGATACAAATGAAAAATTAAAAGAAAAACTTAAGAGTTATGAAAATATTGAAGAAAATTTGAAAAATACCCTGCGGAGTATTGAAGAAATTGCTAATAAACAAACCAAGCAGGCGCGTGAGGAAGCAGAAATAATTATAGAAAAAGCTGAAATGAAGGCTAAGAAGATGAAGGATGAAGTAAAAGATGATCTATCAGAAGAGTATAAAAAATTAGAAAAACTAGAGAAGACAAAGACATTTTTTAAGATTAGAATGCGTAATTTGCTTGAAAGCCAATTGGAAGTATTAGAAGATGATGAAGAAATTGACTTAGAAAAATACGAGGAAGAAATAGAAGAATATCAAAATTAGCAATAACTTGACTAAGTTTATTCAATAATTTATAATAAAAAAAATAAAATGTAAAAAAGCTGAGAAGGAACCAGTAATTACTATTATATTAACATAGCTAGCCGGGATGGTGGAAGCCGGTATTAAATAATGGTAATGAAGATCATTCCTGAGCTGGTTGTCTGAATAAAGTAAGCCGACTCGTAGTTACTGCGTTAAAACACACTAAGAAGAATAAATTAGGGTGGTACCGCGGTCTTTTCGCCCCTTATAAGGGTGGAACGGCCCTTTTTTATTGTAAATAAGTTTAGGAGGTTTATTAAAATTATGAGCTATAAAGAGACTATTAATTTACCGGATACTGATTTTCCTATGAGAGCAAATTTGAGTGAAAGAGAGTTAAAGTTCCAAAAATTATGGGCAGATAAGGATGTATATAAAAGGGCTATAGAAAACAGAAAGGATAAAAAGCCTTTTATTTTACATGATGGACCACCATATGCGAATGGAGATATACATATTGGAACTGCTATGAATAAAGTATTGAAAGATATTATTACAAGATACAGTACTTTAAAAGGATACTACTCTCCTTATGTTCCTGGCTGGGATACACATGGATTGCCAATTGAACATAAGGTAACAAAAGAGATGGGTGATAAAGCAAAAGATCTATCTGTGTCTGAACTTAGAGAAGAATGTCGAAAATATGCCTTGAAATATATCGACCGACAAAGAAAGCAATTTAAAAGATTAGGAGTCTGGGGTGAATGGGATAACCCTTATTTAACCTTAAATCCTAGATATGAGGTTAAGCAAATAGAAGTTTTTGGAGAAATGGCCAAAAAGGGTCTTTTTTATAAAGGCAAAAAACCGGTTCACTGGTGTCCTAGTTGTGAAACTGCCCTGGCAGAAGCTGAGGTTGAATATCACACTGATCGAGCCCCTTCAATATTTGTGAAATTTCCTTTTGCTGAAAAGGTTGAAGTTGGGGGAATAGAGTTACTTCCTGAAGATAGTTATATGGTGATCTGGACAACAACACCCTGGACAATACCTTCAAATTTAGCTATTACACTACACCCTGATTTCAATTATGTTATTGTCGAGGTTAAGGATGAAAAACTTATAATGGCAGAAAAATTAGTTGATCAGGTAATGGATAAGGTTGGTATTGAAGAATATAAAGTTATTGGCAAACCTTTTAAAGGCCAAGAATTAGAAAATGTAAATACTAATCACCCTATAATGCCGAGGAAGTCACTCATAATATTAGGTGAACATGTTACACTGGAAGAAGGTACTGGTTGTGTTCATACTGCTCCCGGCCACGGTCATGATGATTTTATAGTAGGTCAAAAATACGGCCTTGAGGTATATGCACCAATGGATAGTAAGGGTTATTTTACTGAAGAAGCAGAAGATTTTGCTGGCCTTCACTATGATGAGGCTAATATAAAGGTTACTGATAAATTAAAAGCAAAAAATATGTTGTTGAATTTAGACTTCATCGATCATCAGTATCCCCACTGTTGGAGATGTAAAGGCCCCTTGGTTTTTAGGGCTACAGATCAGTGGTTTGCATCGATTGAAGCCATAAAAGAAGATACTCTTAAGGCTATTCATAATGTTAAATGGTTTCCTGCCTGGGGAGAAAAAAGAATGGGGAATATGGTGTCTGAAAGGACAGATTGGTGTATATCAAGACAAAAAAAATGGGGAGTTCCCATACCTATTTTTTATTGTGATGATTGTAAAAAATCGATTATAAATGATGACACATTAACAGCAATTAAAGAAATTTTTGCTGAAGAAGGATCCAGTGCATGGTATGAGAGAGATGCCAAAGATCTACTGCCAGAGGGATATAAATGTCCTGAATGTCAAAGCAGTAGTATTTCCAAGGAAGAAGATATTATGGATGTCTGGTTTGATTCAGGCTCCAGCCATAAGGCAGTATTAGAAGAAAGAGATAACCTTTTCTGGCCTGCTCAGGTTTACCTAGAGGGAACTGATCAGTATAGAGGCTGGTTTAATTCATCACTTTTAACTGCAGTAGCTACAGAAGGAACAGCTCCCTATGAACAGGTTGTTACCCATGGGTTTACTGTAGATAAAAAAGGCAACAAAATGTCAAAATCGCAAGGCAATGTGATGTATCCGCAGGAAATAATAAAGCAGTACGGGGCTGATATATTAAGATTATGGGTTGCTTCATCTAACTTTAAAGATGATGTTAAAGTTTCTGATAAAATACTTAAACAAAATTCAGAAGTTTACCGCAGAATAAGAAATACATTTAGATTTATTTTGGGTAATACAAAGGATTTTAATAAAAGAGAAAACTTTATTAATTTCGAAGATAGAAAAGAAATTGACAAATGGATAAGTATTAAGTTAAAAGAATTATCACAGAGAGTAAATACAGCTTATAAAGATTATGAATACCATAAAGTTTACCATGCTGTACACAACTTTTGTACTGTTGAGATGAGTTCTCTATATATGGATATAATTAAAGACAGGTTATACACTGATGGAACAAATTCTTTAAGCCGCAGATCAGCTCAAAGCACTCTTTTTGATATATTAATTACTCTGATTAAGATCCTTGCACCCATCTTAGTTCATACCTCTGAAGAAGTATGGCAGCGGGCTAAAGAGAAAGCAGAACTTAAGGACAGTGTATTTTTAAGTGACTGGCCTGAATTTAATAAAAAATATGAAGATAAAGAATTTATGGATAGATGGGACAGGTTATTAGATATAAGAAAAGATGTCTCTAAGGCTTTAGAGCTGGCCAGAGATAAAAAGATCATAGGTAATTCTCTGGAAGCTAAAGTGGAAATTAGTTCTGAAAATGATCAAATAAGAAAATTACTGGAGGAAGAATATAAAAACCTACCTGATTTTTTCATTGTGTCTCAAATTGAATTAAAAAATAAATTAGAAGAGATTACCCATCAGGGTGAAAATACTGAAATCGAAGTATTTGTTGGAGAAGCGGAAGGTGAAAAATGTGATAGATGCTGGAAGTATAGTACTACAGTAGGAGAAGATGAACAATATGAAGATATCTGTGAAAGATGTGCAAATGTCTTAAAAAGTGAATAATTTAAAAAAGAGGGGTGTTCTTAACCCCTCTTTTAAATGCAATTAATAGAAAATATTTTTTAAACGAACATTTTAATCTTTGCCCACTCCATTTCTTTAAATCTTTTCAATATAACAAGTGAGAAGATAAAAAATGATGTAATTTCAGCATACCATACTCCCACCACACCTTGGTTTAGCAATATAGTGAATAGATAGGTAAGGGGCACAAAAACAAGCCATAAGCGCATAGCTGTAATAATCATTACTCCTTTTGTATCGCCAGATCCTCTCAGGGCCCCTCCCATTATGATCATAAAAGCTAAGGGAGCCTGATTAATGCCAGCAATTTTCAAAGTTTTTAAAGAGGCATTAATTACAACTGTTTCAGTTGTAAATATCCTTATAATGGGTTCTGTAAATATAAAGAATATAATCCCCATAAATATTCCCCATATTATACCTATAACAGCTGCAGTAAAACCGGTATGTAATGATTCCTGAGGATCATCTTCTCCTAAGTGTTTACCTACCAATGTCGCTGTAGCAATAGAAACTCCTATTGCCGGCATAAATGAAATGGATTCTATATTAATCAAAATTCTAAATGCAGCTTCTGAAGTTGTAGCTAATAGTGATACAATAATACCATTTAAAAAGAAAGCTAACTGCATTGATAGTTGTTCAAGTCCAGCGGCATAACTAAAATTCCATAATCGTTTTAATATATCAAAAGAAAACTTCAAATTAACTATTTTAAGCTTTAATTTTTCTTTTACTTTAAAGACAACAATAATATAAGCAAGAGAAGCCAATAATCTGGAAATTGTTGTAGAAAGTGCTGCACCTGCAATACCCATATTGGGAAATATCCAGAAACCAGTCATCAGGACATAATTACCTATGATATTCAAAATATTTGCTGTGCCTGTGATATACATAGGAGTTTTAGTATCACCTGAACCCCTAAAGCTGGCAGCCATGGCAAAAGAGATGAACATAAAAAGTTGGCTGAATGAAACAATTCTTAAATAAGTCAATCCCAATGATTGTACCTGATTAGTTATATCATAAACATTTAAGATATTGTTGGCAAAAGTAAATGTGAATATGAATACAACAATACCTATAGAGGTATTCAATACTAAGTTTTGTCCCATAATAATATTTAATTTTTTATAATCTTTTTTACCATAACTCCTGGCTATCATTGCGGTAGCTCCTGCATTAAAAGATGAAAAGATGTAGATTAATGCAAAAAATATTTGATTGGCAAATCCTACAGCTGCTAACCCTTCTTTTCCTATTATTCTACTGATCATTAATGTATCAGCTACACCCAAGAGTGTGTTGAGACTCATTTCCAAAACAGCAGGTAAGGCAAGGACTAAAATCTTAATTATTCTTTTTTTCGAATTATTTGTGAGAATAGATTCCATATTTTTTTCACCTTAAATATTATAAAATTATTAATTCATATTTTAACCATAGTTATCATAACACAATTCAGAATGAAGATAAAGAACTTTATATTAATAATAGGTAAAATTTTATAAAATTTATCAAGTTGTTTATCAAAGGTGTTTATGATAAAATGAAAAAAATATGAGGATGTGGATAGGTGTTTTAAATGGATAGTTTTAAAATAAATGTTGATAAAAATTATGAAAATCTTAGATTAGATAAATTTATTTCAGAAATTAAAAGTAATTTAAGTAGAAATCAAATTCAAAAGATGATCGATAATGGTCAGATTAAAGTAAATAATAAAAAAGAGAAAAAAAGCTATAAGGTTAGTTATAAAGATCAGATAGTGATATATAGAAAAGAAGACAGGCTACTTGATTTAGCAAAAAAAGAAATGGATTTAGATATAATTTTTGAAGATGAAGAGGTCATCGTAATTAATAAGCCAGCCGGATTAATAGTTCACCCTGTAAAGGGTAATAAAAAAGATACCTTGGTAAATGCCCTTCTGGCTCATTCTGAAAAACTGGGCAGCATTAATGGCACTATCAGGCCAGGCATAGTGCATAGGTTAGATAAAAACACCAGTGGGACAATTGTGGTTGCCAAATCACAAAAAAGTTTAAATAATTTAATAAAACAATTTAAAAAAAGACAGGTCAAAAAAGTATATAGAACCATTTTAAAGGGAACTTTACCTTATAATAGTGGGACCATTGATGCTCCCATTGGACGGGATCCCAAAAATCGAACCAGGATGGCTGTAGTCAAAAAAAATAGTAAAAAAGCGATTACAGAATTTAAGGTAATTAAAAGATTTTCTAACTATAGTTATCTTAAGGTGGTATTAAAAACCGGTCGTACTCATCAAATAAGGGTTCATTTTGCTTATATAGGTTTTCCCATTCTTGGTGATAATAAGTATGGTGGTCAAGCAGAAATATTAAATTTAGATCATTTACTATTACATGCTTATCAATTAGGTTTTTACCATCCCTTAAAGGATAATTGGGTTGAATTTGAAGCAGAATTGCCAGAAGAATTCAAAAAAACACTTGCCAAAATTAGAAATAAAAAATAATTTAAAATATTACAATAGGACATTTGTCCTATAAAATATGTTTTAGCTCTTAGGCTTTGATTTTACTTTGATAATGAGATTATAATTATATTGAAGTTGATTGATATTATTATTATAATCATATAATTAAAGTATTCATAAAATAAATTGATTGATTGAGTAGAAAAATATTTAGATATTTTTAAAAAGGAGGGCAAAAATGAGTTATTTTAATCGATTGAGTGATAATGTGTATTGGGTTGGTGTAAATGATAGAGAAACTGAACTTTTTGAAAACTTATGGCCTTTGCCCAAAGGTGTTTCTTACAATTCATATTTGATTGTTGATGAAAAGGTGGTATTAGTTGATACCGTTAAAGCTGATTATCAAGAGCCATACTTAGAAAAGATCATGAAGCTAACAGAAGGTAGAACAATTGATTATTTAATAATTAATCACATGGAACCTGATCATTCCGGGGCGATAAAGGAGTTGATTAGATTATTTCCTGATATGGAGATAGTTGGAAACAAAAAAACTACTGGTTTTCTCAAAGGCTTTTACGATATCGAAAATAATATTAAGGAAATTAATGATAAGGAGACCTTAAGCATTGGTGAAAAAACCCTTAAATTTTTTATAACACCAATGGTTCATTGGCCTGAGACAATGATGACTTATATTAAAGAAGACAGTATTTTGTTTTCGGGGGATGTTTTTGGAACCTTTGGAGCATTTAATGGGAGTATTTTTGATGATGAAATTGATTTAGAATTTTATGAGGACGAAATTATGCGTTATTATTCCAATATCGTGGGTAAATATTCTCCTATTGCGGCTAAGCATATTTCTTCTTTAGGAGAACTAGATATTAAAATGATTGCTTCAACCCATGGCCCTATATGGAGGGATAAACCAGAATATATACTTGACAAGTATCTTAAAATGAGTAAATATGAAGCAAAAAAAGGTGCTGTGGTTGTTTATGGAACTATGTATGGAAATACCAAGAGACTTGCAGAAGAAGCCGCTGCAGGCTTAAGTGAAGCAGGTATAGAGGAAGTAAAAACCTATGATGTTTCCAAGACTGATAAGTCATTTTTGATTAGTGATATCTGGAAATATAAAGGGATAATAATGGCAAGTTGCAGTTATAATAATGAGCTTTTTCCACCGATGTTGGCTTTGATTGAAGCACTAGAAAACCGGGGTATAAAAAATAGATTATTCGGTTTTATTGGTACTTATAGCTGGAGTGGTGGTTCGTTAAAAAGGATGAACCAATTCGAAAAAAATTGCAATATAAATGTTATAGAACCAAAAATTAAAAATCAATATGGACCTACAGAAAATAATTTAAAAAAAGCTTATCAGTTAGGTAAAAATACAGGTGATAAAATATAAAAAAAAGGAGGTATTAAAAATTATGAATGTTAAGGAAGCTATTAAAAAAAGAAGATCTTACAGATCTTTAGCCCCTGTAGATATAGATGATGATCTAATAAATGATCTAAGTGAATCTGCTTTACTGGCCCCATCCTGTTTTAATAATCAACCCTGGAATTATGTTTTTGTTTATGATGATGAAAAATTAAAACAGGTTTTTGATACCTTATCTAAAGGTAATGAATGGGCATATAATGCATCAATGGTTATCGGAGTTACTGGAAAAAAAGAGGATGATTGTAATATAAAGGATCGAGAGTACTATCTTTTTGATATTGGACTGGCAACATCGATGATTATGCTGAGGGCAACTGAATTAGGTCTGGTAGTTCACCCAATTGCTGGATATAGTCAAAGCAAGGCAAAAAAAGTAATGAAAATTCCTGAAGCACACAAACTAATTGCTTTATTAATAGTGGGAAAACATGATCAAGATTATAAAGATATACTTTCAGAAAAACAGTTAAAAGATGAAAAAACGAGACCTCCAAGAAAAGCAATTGAAGAATTTTCTTTTCATAATCAATTTAAAAATAATAAAAATAGATGAATAAATATAATTAATTGTAAACTATAGGCAGGATTTATACTACAAAACATAGAATTATAAAAAAGTATGAAATAAAGATATTAATTATTAGAATTCAGGAAGGTTGGTGTAAAAATTTGAGTAACTATAAGACAAAAGACATCAAAAATTTTTCATTTATTTCCCACGGAGGTGCGGGGAAAACCACATTAACAGAGGATGTATTATTTAATGCAGGTAAGATCAAAGATATAGGATTGGTGGATGAAGGAAACTCCAAATCAGACTTTATACCAGAAGAGAAAGACCATAAATATTCTATTAATAGCTCATATTTTGCTTTTGGCTGGAAGGGGAAGCAATTCAATTTAATAGATACTCCTGGTTATGCTGATTTTAGAAGTGAAGTTGCCAGCGCGACAAGAATGGTTGAGTCTTCCGTATTATTAATAAATGCAGATTCTGGAGTGGAAGTTAATACTAACTATGTATGGGACATAGCAGTTGAAAATAATAATTCGAGATTTATATTCATTAATAAATTTGATCTAAAAGACAGTAACTTTAAAGATTTATTCGCTGAATTGAATGATAATTTTGAAGATTCTCTATTACCAATTACGATCCCATATAAAGAGGGAGATAGATATAGAGGTGTAATTGATTTATTATCTGAAAAATTTATTGAACTCAATGATAGTGAAGAGAAGAAATTAGATTTAAATGATGAGCAAAGAGAAATATTAGAACAATATAAATTGGAATTGGTTGAATCGATTATAGAATTAGATGAAGAACTGATGATGAAATATTTAGAAGATGAGGAAATTACAGATCAGGAAATGAATAATGCCCTTTTAAAAGGCGTTCTCAACGAAGATATAGTACCCGTTTTTTCTGGTTCTGCTCTAAATAATTCTGGAGTTAATACATTTATGGAGTATATGATAAAACTTGCTCCTTCTGCTGCAGATAGAGAAGAATTAAATGTTAAAACAGAAGATGATGAAAAAGTATATTCAACAGATCAAGAAGGCCCATTTATCGGTATGGTGGGCAAAACAATGGTTGACCCTTATATTGGTAAATTATCTATTTTCAGAGTATTTTCAGGTAGTATTGATAAGGGAGAAGATCTTTATCTACCCAGATTAAATGAAAGTTTACGAGTTAGTAAACTCTATAAATTAGATGGTTCAGAACAAGAACAGGTAGAAAAACTCATTGCGGGAGATATAGGGGCAGTAGCCAAGTTGGATGAAATAGAGACTTCTGATACCATTACAAAAGATGATTTAGATGTAAAAATTGCTCCTATCGACTTTCCGGTACCGATGTTGACTAAAGCAGCTGTTCCAGCTGATGATGCAGACAACGAAAAGATGTCTTCAGCTATTCAGAGATATTCTTTGGAAGATCCGACCTTTAAAGTAGATTATAATAAAGTTACCAAACAGCTCTTAGTTACAGGTATGGGGACTGTTCATTTATCTGTAGTAAATGATATTTGTAAAAGAAAATTTGATGTTGGGTTTAATTTGGTTGAACCCAAAGTTGAATATAAAGAAACCATCAGGAGAAAAGTATCTGTAGAAGAGAAGTATAAAAAGCAGTCTGGTGGTAGAGGACAATATGGACATGTAATGATCAGGTTTGAACCTTTACCAAGAGGCAAGGATTTTATATTTGAAGAAGAAATATTTGGGGGAGCAATTCCCAGCCAGTATATCCCAGCTGTGGAAAAGGGTATAGTAGAGGCTAAGGATGAAGGTATTTTAGCCAAATACCCAGTAGTAGATTTCAAAGCAACTGTTTACGATGGTTCATACCATGATGTTGATTCTTCTGAAATGGCTTTCAAGATTGCTGCTTCAAAAGCCTTTAAAAAGGCCATGCAGCAGGCTAAGCCGGTATTACTTGAGCCGGTTATGGATGTAACGGTTGTAGTACCTGAAAGATTTATGGGAGATATAATGGGGGATCTTAATTCCAGGAGGGGTAAAATTTCTGGAATGGAACCTCAGGATGGTACCCAAAAGATCAAAGCAAAAGTTCCAAAGAGTGAATTATTTAATTATGCAACAGATTTAAAATCGATTACCGGTGGATATGGTTATTTCACCACTGAATTTTCTAAATATGAAAAAGCACCTGAAGAAATAAGCCAAAAAATTATAGAAGAAAGCAAACAAGAAGATTAAGAATTACTGACTAGTTAGCAAAAATAACATTCATTGTTTATTATGAAAAAGCCCTCACTTGAAAAAAACAGAGTGAGGGTTTTATTAATTATAGATGGTTTTAAAAGTTGATATCAATAGAGAAATTGTAGGCCATCTTATTTGTATTCTTATCATAAGCAGCGCTCAAATCTAAATTTAAGGGATTTAAACCCATCAAAGAAGATACCATGTTCATATTAAGCCCGATTGCTGAATTCAGATCATCTGTGTGTTCTATATCAACAAACAGGGCAGGGTTTATTTCTTCTAAGGCAAAGAAGTACAAAAATTCAGGTGATTGATAAAAAGGAATATTATAGACAATGGAAGTGGATAAAGCTGTTTTGTCTTTTTTATTTTTATCATTACCTCTATAAATATCAGGGTTGCCTAACAAGTTGGTATTTGAATATACAAACTTATTAACAGAAGTCCATCTTTGGTTTATATGGTAATCAACCTGACTTAAGTTTATCAATTGAGGCTTTTTCTTCATATTCAAAAGAATATCTGTATTATTTTTAAAATCAAATTTTCCACCTGATAATTTAATATTATTATTTAGATAATAGTAATTTTCATTATCTAAATTGGCCAGGCCAATTGAATAGGAGGAGTTATTATTAAAATACTTCAATTCTCCTATGTAATCTATGGTATTTGCCTGGGTATTATTTTTTAATTTAGCAACGAGATCAATATTATCTGTTATTTTTTTATATCTGAGCATTAATTCAGTATGCTTATCTTTTTCAACATTAAAAAGTGCCTTTATATCAAAATGTGACTTTTCAAAGTAAAATCCAAAATGAGGGCTGTAAATCGGTTTTTTAAATAGTTCTTGTGTAAAAAAAGATTGATTATTAAAATAGTAAAGCAAATAGTGGAAATATGTATCTGAATATATAATACGATCATAAAGGATATCGGTATATAGTTTTTTATAATAATCTTGACTAATATCAACAAGTTCGGGTTGTTTACTTTTATGATTCTTATCTTCTAAAAGCTGCTGAATTTCAGGTAGCATAGCCTGTGTGTTTTGATAACCTATTTCTATAAATTTATCGATTAGATCAAAATCTTTAAAACTATAACGTCCAACATCATTTTCTATAATTATATCAGAATACTTCTCTAAAATTGGTCTAGCATTTTTCTTTTGAACTAATAAAAGCATTTTTGATAAAGACTGAAGAGGGTATTTATAACTTTTATAAGGCAAATCATTGAATGCAGTAGTTGCGATCACAATGTCTGCATCTAAGGCCCTGGCCGCTTTTGAAGGGACCATTTCAACTGTACCAGGATC
This sequence comes from Halanaerobiales bacterium, assembly GCA_018399995.1. Classification (GTDB taxonomy): domain Bacteria; phylum Bacillota; class Halanaerobiia; order Halanaerobiales; family M55B127; genus M55B127. The sequence continues at coordinate 37,726 of JAGYMU010000002.1, forward strand.
TATTAAATAACGGTCCTTATTTTCTGTTATAGGGTAATAAAAGGGTATGGAGTATGTACTTTGTAATACTTCAGAAATTTTACCCTCACTCATAATATATTTGTTTCCATTATCCAGATCATAAGTAAGTAAACCTGTTTTAATAGGAAAATCTTTTAGATCTTTATTTGGAGATAATTTTTCTATAATTTGATTTAATTTTCTGGTTCTAAATATAGAGTAAATAGGAATTAGATTTATATCAAAAAGTGATCCGTAAGGCAAAGAGGATGTTATCTCATGCATGCTTTCAGCCGTCATCCCACTTCCATAAAGAGCACTTATGATTCCTCCCATACTGGATCCAATAACTATATCAGGATATATACCGACTTCATTTAGGGCCTTAATAACACCTATATTTACAAAGGCTCTGGCACCACCACCACTTAAGGCTAGAGCCAATTTAGGAGAGTCTAAATCTTCGAATTCAGAGTAGTTTTCAATAATATAGATTTCATCATCATATTCAATTGGTGATGTTTGTATATTGGCCTTTACCTTAGAGCCTGATAAGATTAAAATAACGAGTAATAAAACTATTAATTTATTATTTTTCAATTTTTTCAATCTCCTTATTTTGGGCTGGATCAACATATACTGTGCTGTAATTATCATAGTAAACCAATCCCGGTTTAGCTCCTTTTGGTTTATTAACATTTTCCACCGGGGTGTAATCTACTGGGACATTATTAGATTGTTTTGCTTTACTAAAATATGCGGCCAATCTAGCTGCTTCTATAATTGTATTTTTTGGTACTTTGTCATTGGTATGGTTTCTTATAATAACATGAGATCCAGCAATTTTTTTGGTATGTAGCCAGATATCTCCTTTATTGGCTACATACTTAGTTAATTTGTCATTCTGTTTATTATTCCTGCCTATGAGGATTTGATAACTATCACTGCTTACATATTTATAAGGTTTAATTTTATTATTTGGTTTGCTTTTTTTCTTTTGTTTTTTCTTTATATATCCCTCTTCTCTTAATTCATTTTCTATTTCTTTTAATTCATCTAAAATATTGGAATCTTCAATATTAAAAAGGACCTGTCCTAAATATTTTTCTTCATGTCTTAATTTACCAATCTGTCTTTTTAAATGTTTTAAGCTTTTTTTAGCTTTTTTGTATTTTTTGAAGTATCTTTTTGCATTTTGTATGGGTGTTTTTTTAGGATCTAGACTGATATTGACTGTTTCATGCTTAGAATCATAGTAATTTGTCAACTCAATTTCATTATCACCTTTGTTTATTTGATGTAGATTTGCTTTTATTAACTCACCTTTTTGTTTAAAGCTTTCATAATTTTTATTAACCTTCAACTCTGCCTTAAATTCATCTTGTTTTTTTAGGTTCTTTTTTAAAAAGTTGTTGGCTATTGCTTTTAATTGTTTTTTGTTTTCCCTGAGAGCGATGTCTTTTAGATGATATTCATAATAATAATCAAATAGCTGATCGGTATCTAAAAAACTTATCGTTTTATCTATATTTTTTTTGTAACTCAGGTTGAAGGCAGAATAATATTCTATCTTATTATCTGTCAGTCCGATTGTAGGGTTGTAATTGTTGTTTTTGATTTCAGTAAATATTTTATTAAAACTTTCATAGAGGTTATTTTGTTTTTCACTGTTCAGATCATTATATTTGTCACTATAATTTAGATTAGCTCTATTAGCAATTTCCTTACTTGAAGCTGGCCCGATTCCTCTAAAGTTAAACATGACTGCTTGATATACTTTTTTAGAAAAATCGGCAGGAATCTTTTTAAAAAAATCCTCTCTGCTTACTTTTAAGGGATTTAACTTATCCTGGCCGGGAGGGAATTTATACTGGCTGCCGGGATATATTTTTCTTTTTTCATTATCAAGCCGCTTAATGGAATCCAGAATCAAATCACTTTGATCGATTAAAATCATATTGTTGTATCTACCCATTATTTCAATAAATATGTAATATATTTTATTATAACTTTCTACTTTGATTTTTAAAATACGTTCGAAAGCAGGCTGACTTATATTTTTTATAACACCCCTGATCAGGTATTTTCGCAGCAGCATACAGAAATCGGGTGGAAACTCTGGATTGTCAAAATCAAATTTTGTAATTTGAATTCTTGCTTTTCTGGGGTCAGTGTTGATTAATAACCTGTAATTTTGATTATTATTTCTAATCGTCATCGTAATAGTTTTTTGATTTATTTGATAGATTTTATCGATTCTACCACCAACTAATTTTTGTGTAAGACTACTGTTTATTGCTGAAAGTAATATCCCATCTATAGACATAAATATATTCCTCCTGATCCTATATATTTCATTTGTTTACTATATTTATAGTATAAATTATAATAGTTATTTAGTCAAAATTATTAATCAGGGATCCCAAGATAAAAGAGGGCCCATTTTCCTTGTTAAATTAATGATTATATGATATTATAAGAAAAAATATAAAAATGATTTTTATGCATAGAAAGTGGAATGAGGAGGGTTTATATGAAAGTCAATCTAATAAATATAGGGTTCGGTAATATTGTAGCTGCAAATCGAGTAATTGCAGTTGTAAGTCCGGAATCTGCTCCTATAAAAAGAATTATTCAAGAAGCCAGAGAGAGCGGCATGTTAATAGATGCAACATATGGGCGTCGCACGAGAGCGGTAATCATTACTGATAGTGATCATGTTATATTATCTGCTATCCAGCCTGAAACCGTTTCACACCGCATGGATAATCAGCAAGAAGAGAGTGAAGAATAAACAATGGGATGTGATTGGATATGGCAAGAGGAATTCTATTCGTTCTTTCAGGACCTTCTGGGGTTGGTAAAGGAACTATTTTAGACAGATTAATGGATGATTATAACGGTATTAATTATTCTATTTCTGTTACCACCAGAAAACCACGCAAAGATGAAAAAGATGGTATAGATTATTTCTTTGTGAGCATTGAAAAGTTTCAAGAGATGAAAAAGGAAAATCAATTTTTGGAAACAGCCTGTGTGCATGGAAATTATTACGGTACTCCCCAAAAATATGTTGAACAATGTTTATCAAAAGGTGAAGACATCATATTGGAAATTGATATTCAGGGAGCTAAACAGATCAAAGAAAAATTTAAAGATGCAGTTTACATATTTTTATTACCTCCGAATAATAAAGAACTAAAAAACAGACTTGAGAAGAGAAATTCTGAAACTGAAGAGAGTTTAAAGAGAAGGCTTAAAAATGCTGATCAAGAAATAAGTGAAGTTAATAATTATGATTACCGTATAGTGAATGATCAAATAGAAAAAACGGTGCACGCAATTAAAGAGGTTATTAAAAAGGAGCGTTCATTAAGAAAGGAGTGATATTTAACTTTGGATAAAAAAAACATTTTACTCGGGGTGACAGGGGGAATTGCTGCTTATAAGATGGTTAATGTAGCAAGCGGTTTAACAAAAAAAGGTCATGAAGTTCATGTTATCATGACTGATTCAGCCCAAGAGTTTATTTCCCCTATTAGCTTTAAAACAATCACAGGTTTTGTTGTGGAAAGTGATTTATTTGAGCATAATAAAGACCAAGAAGTTAAACACATTACATTGGCCGACAATGCTGATCTGATGCTTATAGGTCCAGCAACAGCTAATATAATTGGTAAAGTTGCTAACGGAATAGCTGATGATTTACTATCAACCATTGTTACAGCTGTTAGGTCACCTGTTATTATCGCGCCTTCCATGAATGTAAATATGTTTAATAATCCAATTGTACAGGATAATATCAATTATCTTAAACAAAAGGGCTATGATATGATAAGCCCGGCTGAAGGTAGGTTAGCTTGTGGATATGAAGGTAAGGGACGTTTACCAGAACCAGAAATACTTATAGATTACGTATTGAAAAAACTGACCGAAAAAGATCTGGCTGATAAAAAAATATTAGTAACAGCTGGTCCTACCCAAGAAAGAATTGACCCTGTTCGATATATAACTAATAAATCAAGCGGTAAGATGGGTTATGCCCTTGCCAAAAGAGCTGTTTACAGGGGCGCAAAAGTTAAACTGATTTCTGGGCCAACAACTCTATCCATGCCCCTTGGAGTAGATTTTGAAAGAGTAGAGACTGCACTTGATTTATATAATAGTGTGATGAACTGTTTTAAAGATTTTGATATTGTTGTAATGGCAGCAGCTGTGGCTGATTTTACTCCTAAAGATTATGCGGAAGATAAGCTTAAAAAAGACAATCAAGACAATTTCACTTTGAATTTAAAAAGAACTAATGATGTTATCAAAGAGGTTGTTAAAAATAAAAATAAAGAGCAAGTAGTGGTTGGATTTGCTGCAGAAAGTAAAGATTTAATTGTAAATGCTGAGAAAAAACTTATTAATAAAGGATTAGATATGATTGTTGCAAATGATATAAAAAACAAGAAAATATTTAATAAAGATGAAAGTGAAGTTGTAGTCATCACAAGAGAGCAAAAAATAGACATATCCAGATCAGCTAAAGAAAATATTGCTGATAGGATATATGATATGCTTAAATAAACAGTCATTTTTTGCCGCTTTCAGGGCGGTCTTATTTTTTTGCAGGATATTAACAGTACTTAATTAATAATATAGTATAGATATAAATTTTGGAAAGGAGATATTTAAATGCTAAGTAAAAGTCTACTAGAAAATATTATAGACACAGCCCTTTCAAAAGGTGGTGATTTTGTAGAAATATTTGTTGAAGACAAGATAACCAATTCTATTAACCTTATCAATGGTAAAATAGATAGTGCCAATACCGGTAATGATTATGGAGTAGGAATTCGTGTTATTAAAGATACTAATGAGATATATGTATATACAAATGATGATCAAAAAGACAACCTGCTAAAACTGGCTAAAAAGGCAGCCGGGATGTTTAAGAAAGCCGATTTAAAAAGTAATAAGTTGCAGTTTGCTGATTATGACAATCTGCATCCAGTAAAAATCTATCCAGCTGATCTCAACCAGACTGAAAAAGTAGAATTCATCAGACGTGCCTATTTAACAGCAGATCAATATGACGAACTAATAACCCAGGTGGTGGTTGGTCTTTCTGATTATACACAAAATGTTCAGATTGCCAATTCAAATGGTGTATTTGCTGAGGATGAAAGAAGTAGAGTTAGATTGGGTATTCAGGCAGTAGCCAGCCTTGAAGGTGAGAAACAGACCGGTTTTCAGGGTCCTGGTGCACATATGGGATTTGAACTTTTTGATCAGATTGACATAACAAAAAGAGCAGAAGATGCAGCCAGAATGGCCGTAACAATGATAAAAGCAGGACATGCTCCTCAGGGTAAAATGCCTGTTATAATTGATAATAAATTTGGGGGAGTTATATTCCATGAAGCATGTGGACATGGATTAGAAGCTACCTCAGTTGCCAAAAATAATTCTGTTTTTTCCAATAAATTAAAAGAGAAGATTGCCAGCGAAAAAGTGACAGCTATTGATGATGGAACCATTCCTCATCAATGGGGCTCACAGAATTTCGATGACGAAGGACATAAAACACAGCGTAATGTGTTAATTGAAAAAGGTGTATTGAAAAATTATATGATTGATTTCATAAATGGACGCAGATTAAATATGAAGAGCACAGGTTCAGGTAGAAGGGAATCTTACCGTTATGCTCCCACTTCCAGAATGACAAATACCTTTATTGATAACGGAGAGTGCAGCAGGGAGGAAATAATAGCTGCAACCGAATTCGGTCTTTATGCCAAACACATGGGAGGCGGCTCTGTCAATCCTGCTACCGGTGATTTTAACTTCAATGTACGGGAAGGCTATATTATCAAAAACGGTCAGATTGAAAAACCAGTCCGGGGAGCTACTTTAATAGGCAAGGGTGCTGATATTTTAAAAAAGATTGACATGGTAGCCAATAACCTTGATTTAGCTGAAGGTATGTGTGGTTCAATAAGTGGTAGTGTTCCAGCTGGAGTAGGCCAGCCCACTTTAAGGGTCTCAGAACTGACAGTTGGGGGAAGAGGTGAAAAAGAGTAATGAATTTAGATAATTTTATAAAAAATATGCTCAAAAAAGCAGAGGATAAAAAATTTTCAGAGAGTGAGATTTATTTAAATAAATCACAAAATTTTGAAGTGAGATTATATCAGGGTGAAGTTGATTATTATGAAGAAAATGAAGAGTACGGTTTGGCTTTTAGGGGTGAGATTAATAACAAGATGGGTTATTCTTATACCGAAAAGTTTTCTGATGCTCTTATAGATGATATTTTGACAAGGGCTGAAAATAATGCTGATATAATGGATGAAGAAGAAGAAAAAATATTTTCTGGTTCAAAAAGTTATAAAAAATTGTCTGAAACGAAAGGAATTTATAGTTTAGATAGAACAAAAAAAATAGATTTGTTAAAGAAATTAGAAAAAAAGATTTTTGAGTATGATGATCGGGTAAGAAGTATTAACTACTGCATATATGCTGATGAGAAGTCGGGTGAAGAGATAGTAAATAGTAAAGACCTAGATTTAAATTTCAAAAATGATATTTCATATATATATATATCTGTAGTAGTGGAAGATAAGGGTGAAGTTCATACCTCTTCTCATTATAAGTTATTTAGGGACCTTAATGAAGTTGATACTGATCAATTTGTAAAAAAAATAATTGAAGATGCTATCAGACAGTTTGGAGCAGATGATATTAAATCAGGTCAATACCCCGTGATTTTAAGAAATGAAGTTTTTATTGATATGCTTTCCACTTTTAGTTCAACTTTTTCGGCGGAAAATGTGCAAAAAGGGCTTTCCTTATTTGAAGGAAAACTGAATGAACAAGTAGCAAATCAAGTGGTAAATATTGTTGATGATCCTTTTTATGCAAACGGGTATCGAAGAACTCCCTTTGATTCTGAAGGGGCAGCTTCTAAATATAAAGAAGTTATAAAAGAAGGGAAGCTGACCACCTATCTTCATAACTTAAAAACCGCTAAAAAAAGTTCTGTACAAACAACCGGTAATGCCTATCGATCTAATCATAAAAGCAAAATCAGTATTTCGCCAACAAATATGTATTTAAAAAAAGGAGAGGCTGATTTTACAAAATTAAAAAATCAAGTAGAAAAAGGACTGCTGATTGAAAATGTTCAAGGGCTACACTCAGGTGCAAATCAAGTATCTGGTGATTTTTCACTTTCAGCTCGAGGATTTTTTATAGAAAATGGAGATATTGCAAAACCTGTTGAACAGATTACTATATCAGGTAACTTCTTAAAATTACTAAAGGATATTACCTTAATTGGTAGTGATTTCAAGATGGGACTACCAGGTAGTGGACATTTTGGGTCTGCTTCAATATTAGTAAACAATCTTGATATTTCTGGGTCATAGTCAGATTGACACAATAATATCAATATGCTAAACTTGAATTATTAATAACATATATAATTGAGGGTGGTAAAATGGTAAAAAAATATTTAATGACCTCAGAATCTGTAACAGAAGGCCATCCAGATAAAATTGCAGATAAAATATCAGATTCAATTTTGGATGCCATACTAACACTTGATAAAGATGCCAGAGTTGCCTGTGAAACCCTTGTGACCACTGGTTTAGCCTTTATTTCTGGGGAGATAACAACTGATTGCTATGTTGACTTTACAGATATTGTAAGAAGTACTATTCTTGATATTGGATATAATAGGGCTAAATATGGTTTTGATGGTGAAACATGTGGGGTAATCACTTCCTTAAAAGAACAGTCTGCTGATATTGCCTTAGGTGTAGATCAGTCCTTTGAATCCAAAGAAAAAGAAATAGAAAAAGAATTGGGAGCTGGTGATCAGGGTATTATGTATGGATATGCAACTGATGAAACTAAAGAATATATGCCCTTACCAATTACTCTAGCTCATAAACTGGCCCGCAGATTGGCTGAGGTCAGGAAAAAAAATATAATAGATTATTTAAGACCTGATGGTAAGACACAGGTTACAATAGAGTATGATAACAATACTCCCGTAAGAGTAGACAAAGTATTAATTTCAGCTCAGCATCATCCCGAAGTTGCTCAAAATACTATTAAAAGAGATCTGACTGAATTTGTTATTAAAGAAATTATTGATCCGAAGTTTATTGATGATGATATGGAGATTTTAATTAATCCCACAGGACGGTTTGTAATTGGAGGGCCTCATGGAGATGCCGGTTTGACCGGCCGTAAAATTATAGTAGATACTTATGGTGGTACTGCCCGTCACGGTGGAGGTGCCTTTTCAGGTAAAGATCCAACTAAGGTTGATAGGTCAGCTTCATATGCTGCCCGACATATCGCTAAAAATATTGTAGCAGTAGGGTTGGCAAAAAAATGTGAGGTTCAACTTTCATATGCAATAGGAGTTGCACAACCACTTTCAGTAATGGTTGAGACCTTTGATACATCAAAAATAAAAGAAGCTAGATTAATAAAAGTTGTAAAGAAACTCTTTGATTTAACTCCTGGTGGTATTATTGATAAATTTGATCTTATGAGACCAATATACAGCCAGATTACAAATTATGGACATTTTGGTCGTTCAGATTTAGATTTACCCTGGGAAAGACTTGATATGATAGAAGCATTACAAAAAGAGATCTAAAATATACTTTACCGGAGGAGTTACTTCCTTCGGTTTTGCCTTGCCTTAAAAGAGGTGAATACAATGAAGAGTCAACAAAAAACTATAGATCGCAAAACCGTATACAGGGGTCTTAAAATTGCTGTAATATTAAGTTTGATGATTTCTGCTATTATTATATTAATTACTATAGATGAGGATACATTACAGCGAGTTTTGAAAAATTTAGAACTCAAATATATTCTAATCATTTTAGGATTATTATTGATTAATTTGATTTCTGCCGGACAGAGAATAAGGGTCATGATTAAGTCAATTGATAGGCCTTTGAGTCTTATAGATTGTATGGTAATACACATATCCGGGGCATTTGTTTCTAACGTAACTCCTTTTTCAAGTGGGGGTGGTCCCTTTCAGATATATTTTCTCCATAAAAAAGGTGTAAATGTTGGTAAGGCTTCCACAGCAGTTGTAATTAATTTTTTATTAAGGTTGTTCTATTTTGGTATACTTACTCCTATATTTTTAATCTTTTTTAGTAAATATATCAGCCCCGGTGTAATCCCAAAATATATATTCTATTTGGCTTTTGGTATGGGGATCTTGTTTTCAATAGGAATTATTTTATTAACCCTGGTTCCACAAATTACCGACAGATTAATTAATTATATTTTAAAAATCAATAAGATTAATAAGCTTATAAAAAACAGTTATAAGGCGAAAAAGTGGATGGTGAAAAGCAGAAGAGAACTTGCTGATTTTAGAAGGTCTTTAATTTTGCTTAAAAATAATAAAAAAGCTTTATTCTGGGGCGCATTTTATACTGTAATTTTTTGGACCAGTCTTTTTATGATAATGCCTGTATTATTAATTGCATTTGGGGCAGAACCTCATTTTTTGCAGGCATATATCATGCAGACAATATTTTATTTAATAATACCCTATACACCCACCCCTGGAGCTAGCGGGGTTGCTGAGATAGGTTTTGCCTCTTTATTTGTAGCTATTATTCCAAAAGATATTATTGGTCTGGTTACTTTTAGCTGGAGATTATTCACATTTTATTTCATACTTGTAGTAGGAGGATTTTTCGCCCTGCGAGAAATTAGCAAAAAGAGGAACAATAATGAATAAATACGCAGAAGTTGCGGTGGATGTACCGGTTACAAAATTTGATAAAGTTTATGATTATAAAATTCCGGCGGATATGAAAGACAAATTGCAGATCGGAATGGCTGTAAGGGTTCCTTTTGGTAAATTAAAGCCAAGTTCTTTTGTATTGAATATAAAGGAGACAACAAAGGTTCAAGAAGATAAAATCAAAACAATAGACAGCTTCATATCTGAAGAAAAGTTCTTTGAAAAAAAAGATTTACATTTATATAGATGGGTGAGTGATTATTACTGTACCTTATTAATAAATGTTATTAAGGCAGCTGTTCCAACGGCTGTTTATCGGGGAAATATAAAAAAGAAGACTGTCAAAAAGGTTTATCTAAAAGCCCCAGAAGATGAGATAAAAATGATTTTAAATAAATTAAAAAATAGGGCCCCCAGCCAGTATAAGGTGATGAAATTTTTTCAAGAACATCCAAACACCAAACTGAGGGTGAGAGATCTCGTTGGAAACCTTGAGGTATACAGGGGTGCTGTTGACAGTTTAGTAGATAAAAACTTCCTGGATTTCGAAACAAATGTTATAAGGAGAATAGCTGATAGGGATTTCGACAGTCAATTGGTTGAAGATTTAACCCCTACTCCCTCTCAGAAGAAAGTTTTAAATAAGATCAATAAAGGCTTTTTGGATAAAAAAAGTGTCACATATCTTTTACATGGAGTGACAGGTTCTGGTAAGACAGAAGTATATATGCAATTGATTAGAAATGTACTAGAAAATAAAAAAGGGGCAATTCTTTTAGTTCCAGAGATATCTCTGACACCGTTAATGGTGAAAAGATTTTACAGTAGATTTAAGGGTAAAATAGCAGTTTTACATTCTGCCCTTTCTTCAGGTGAAAGGTATGATGAATGGAGAAGAATTAAAAAAGGAGATGCTCAAATTGTGATTGGAGCAAGGTCTGCAATTTTTGCTCCGGTTAAGAATTTGGGCTTAATTATTATTGATGAGGAACACGAGAATTCATATAAACAAAGTACTCATCCCTATTATCATGCTAGAGAAGTTGCAAAAAAACGGGCTGAAATAAATAATATAGATTTAGTATTGGGTTCTGCTACTCCTTCTTTAGAAAGTTATTATAAAGCTAAAACAGGTGTTTATCAATACTTATCTTTACCGGTGAGAATTGAAAATAAAGAGATGCCCCCGGTTAAGATAATAAATATGACAGAAGAGCTTAAGAAGGGTAATCCCTCGATTTTCAGTATGTATTTACAAAACAACTTACAAAAGACCTTAAAAAATGATGAACAGGCCATCCTTTTTTTAAACAGAAGGGGATATTCGAACTTTGTTCTCTGTCGCAGTTGTGGACAGGTTATTAAATGTGATGAATGTGATATATCTATGACTTATCATCAAAATAGAGACAAGTTGATCTGTCACTATTGTGGAAATACAAAGGATATGCCTAAATATTGTCCTAACTGCAGCAGTAAATATATTAAGGATTTTGGTATCGGAACAGAAAGAATTGAAAAAGAGGTAAATAAACTGTTCCCTGAGGCTGTAGTTAGTAGGATGGATTATGATACTACAACTAAAAAAGGTGCTCATCGCAAGATTTTAAACAAATTAGAAAATAATGAAATTGATATTTTAGTTGGTACACAAATGGTTGCCAAGGGACACGATTACCCCAATATTTCTCTGGTGGGTGTAGTGACTGCAGATACGATAATAAACCTGCCTGATTTCAGATCAGCTGAAAGAACATTTCAGCTTTTAACCCAGGTAGCAGGTCGGACAGGCCGTGGTAAGAAGGTGGGGAATGTTGTGATTCAGACCTATAATCCTGATCATTATAGTGTTTTAGCAGCTAAAGAGCATGATTATCAATATTTTTTTAAAAAGGAGATAAGACTGCGTAAGGCACTAAATTATCCACCTTTTATTCATCTTATAAAAATAACCACTGTACATCAAAATAAAAATAAAGCTGAAAAAGCAGCTAGAAAATTATATAATTATTTAAAAGACTGTAAGGCAAAGAAGATAATTGGTCCTTCTCCAGCCCCCATTGAGCGTATCAGGGGAGAATATAGAGTTCAGATTTTACTGAAATTTGCTATAATAGAAGAAAGGAAGAAGCTGTTAGTTGATTTAAAAGAAGGATTTCTTAAAAAGCTAAGCACAAATGTAAAGTATAATATTGATGTAGATCCGATATCAATGTTATAATATTAAAAAGAGGTGATTAAAATGGCTGTAATGCCAATAAGAAAAATTGGAGATCCCGTTTTAAGAAGCAGATCAAAAGAGATTCAAAAAGTAAATGAAGCTACAAAAGAGTTAATAAATAACATGGTGGATTCTATGGAGGCAGCTGAGGGTATTGGCCTGGCAGCTCCACAGATTGGTATTTTGCAGCGTGTTATAATAGTTGAAATTGATGGTGAATTAATGGCAACTATAAATCCGGTTGCTAAAAAAAAGCGGGGTAAGTCTCTATCAGAAGAAGGTTGTTTGAGTGTGCCCGGGAAAACAGGATTGGTTGAAAGGGCTGAAGAGGTTAAAATTATCGGTCTAAATAAAGATGGTCAAGAAGTAGAATATGATTTAGAGGGTATAAAAGCCAGGGCCTTTTTACATGAAATAGATCATCTTGATGGTATTTTGTTTGTTGATAAAGCGCAAAAAATTATGGAAACATCATCGGAGTGATAAGATGAAATTGATTTTTGCTGGTACACCTGATTTTGCTGTTTTAAGTTTAAGAAAATTGTATAATAATGATCAAATAGAAATTAAAGCAGTTATAACACAACCTGACCGCAGACAGGGTAGAGGTAAAAAAGTTCAATATCCACCTGTAAAAAAAGAGGCTTTAAATCTGGAGTTAAAAGTAATGCAGCCTCAAAATATAAATGATGATGATTTTATAAGAGAAATAGAAAAAATGGGTATAGATCTTATTGTAGTGGTTGCTTATGGTCAGATTTTATCAAAGAAGATACTTAATATGCCCCACTATGGTTGTATAAATTTACATGCTTCATTATTACCTGTATACAGGGGATCCAGCCCTATACAGCAGGCGATAATGGACGGCAGGAAAAAAACTGGTGTTACGACTATGTTTATGGATAAAGGGCTTGATACAGGTGATATAATCTATCAAAAAGAAGTAGAAATTAAAAGAAATTATAATGCAGGAGATCTACATGATAGATTGGCTCAAATAGGAGCGGATCTCTTAGATAAAACGCTGACTGATTTAAGCCGAAACGATCTAACAAGGCGCAAACAAAATGAATCAAAGGCAAGTTATACAAATAAGTTAAGTAAAGAAGATGGACTTATTGATTGGGAAAAGACAAATCAAAAACTTTATTACTTTGTTAAAGCGATGAATCCTTGGCCTGGTTCATTTACTTATCTCAATGGCCAATTATTAAAAATATTCGAGGCAGAACCTATTAAGAGAAATACTGATAAAAAGCCTGGTAGTATTGTTGAGGCTGATCCCAAAAAAGGATTGATAGTTCAGACCGGTCGAGGTCTATTGAAACTGAATAAACTGCAGTTAGCCGGAAGAAAAAAAATGTCATCATCTGATTTTCTCAGGGGTAATAAGATAGAACAGGATATTAAATTTGAAGATAAGGAGTGATTGATATGTTCTTTTATGACCCTACCATTATAATTTTAATACCAGCACTACTGATTGCGATGTATGCTCAATATAAAGTTAAAAACACCTTTAAAAAATATTCTGAAGTACTTTCAAATTCAAATAAAACAGCAGCAGAGATAGCCCAAGACCTGCTGTTTAAAAATGATATAAATGATATTAATGTAAAAAAGATCAAGGGCAATCTAAATGATCATTATGATCCTAAAAACAAGGTTTTAAATCTATCAGAGGGAATATATGGTAGTAAGTCAGTGGCAGCTATTGGCATAGCTGCTCATGAAGCTGGCCATGCTATTCAGGATGCTCGGGGTTATACACCACTAAAAATTAGGGCTAAAATCGTTCCTGCCGCCAGTATCGGTTCGAGTTGGGGTTTGCCCCTGGCAATAGTTGGCTTCTTTTTACAGTCACAGACTATGATTGCTCTGGGTTTTATCATGTTTTTAGGGGCCCTGATTTTTCATTTGATAACCCTACCTGTTGAATTTGACGCCAGTAATAAAGCATTGACACTTTTAAAAAGAAATAATATATTAAATAATGATGAACTAAAAGGAGCCAAAAAGGTTTTAAGAGCAGCGGCTTTCACTTATGTATCAGCTACTCTAATAGCTATTGTTAATCTGGTTAGAATAGTACTTCTATTTGGAATGGGCAGAAATGATTAAAACCAGTATCTTAAACTTTACTTTAGAAGAACTAAAAGAAGATTTCAAAATAAAAGGCATAAAACAATATAGAGCAAAACAGGTTTTTAACTGGATATATAGAAATGGTATATTAGAGTTTACAAATATGAACAATTTACCTAATAATTTAATTAAAGGACTTAAAAAAAACTATAAAATAACTTCAATTGAACTGGATAAGAAACTAATTTCTGAAGATGGCACATTAAAATATCTCTGGAAAACTGAAGATAATGAATTGCTGGAAAGCGTTTTTTTGCCATATGAAGAGGACAGTAGGTATTCGATCTGTGTTTCCAGTCAAATTGGTTGTTCATTAGGTTGTAAATTCTGTGCCACAGGTATTGATGGTTTGAAAAGAGATCTAAGTACAGGGGAAATAGTTGAGCAAGTATTACAAATACAGGTTGATGTCAGTCACAGGGAATTTAAAATTCCACAAATAACAAATATAGTATTTATGGGAATGGGGGAACCGTTTTTAAATTACGATAATGTCATGAAGGCTGTACAAATTTTAAATAGCCGCAAGGCTTTTAATATAGCCAAAAGAAAAATAACTATTTCTACGGCTGGTGTAGTTGATAAAATAATAAGAGTTGCTGAAAGTGAAGAACAGCTGGGGCTGGCCATATCACTTAATGCTCCTAATGATCAATTAAGGGATAAATTAATGCCCATCAATAAAAAGTACAATATAAAAAAAATAATGAAGGCAGTCGATTATTATATTCAAAAAACAAATCGGAGGGTTAGTTTTGAATATGTCTTAATGAAAGGGATCAACGACAAAGAAGTTCATCTCTTTCAACTGATATCTCTTTTAAAAAACAAGCTTGTTCATCTAAATTTAATTCCTTTAAACCCTGTTTCAGAATTGAATATAAGTAGGCCTTCTCAAGAAGTTATTGATCATTTTCAAAAAAAGCTCAGGGAGAATAATATTACTGTTACAATTAGAAAAGAGAAGGGAACAAATATTAAGGCAGCCTGTGGACAGCTGAGGTCCAGTCATAAAAATGGAGGTTCATAATGAGTTTTCAAGTCTTTAGTAATATCGGCAATAACCGAGAAAAAAATGAAGACAGCTATTTGATAAAACCCATAAAAGGGGAAATTCATATACTGGCTGTTGCTGATGGGATGGGTGGACATCAGGCAGGTGAAATAGCGAGCAGAATTGCAACAGAGAGTATAAAAAATTATTCTTTTGATTTTAAAGATCAAAAGGATATAAAAGGTCAGATTAATTCTGCTGTAATTGAAGCTAATCATAATATTATTGATTACTCAAAAAAACATGAAGACTGCCAAGATATGGGGACTACTTTGACAATGTGTTTGATAGTAGATCAAGTAATGTATTATGGGCATGTTGGTGATAGTAGGGTCTATATTTTCAACGAGAAACTCCAACAGATAACGAAAGATCATTCACTAGTTAATGATCTTGTTGATAATAATTCAATTAAACCAGAACAGGTATTCAATCATCCTGATCGCAATATAATTACACAAGCCCTCGGTATTGATAGAAATTTGAAAGTTCAAATAAACCAGATTAGTGTTAGTAAAAAAGATACAATAATGTTATGTACAGATGGTTTGTCTGATATGATACGCTTTGATGAAATAGAAAAAATATTAAAAGAAAATAATGATATAGAAGTTATTTTGCAAAAGTTAGGAGCCGCGGCTTTACAAAACGGTGGAAATGATAATATCACTATAATAATGGGTAAGATTTAACAATATGAGGTGTCAAAATGATTGGAAAGTTATTGAATAATAGGTATAAAATAAAAGAAAAAAAAGGCAGTGGGGGAATGGCATTAGTCTTTAAAGCCCAGGACATATTGCTTGACCGTGAGGTTGCAATTAAAATGTTAAGGCCGGAATTTGTATCTGATGAAGACTTTATTAACAAATTTAGGCACGAGGCCAAGTCTGTGGCCAGAATTACTCATCCTAATGTTGTCAGTATTTATGATATAGTAGAAGGTGAAGATAGCCTTTATCTAGTTATGGAATATATAAGGGGTGAAAATTTAAAAAGCATCATTAAAAAAAGGGGAAAATTAACCTTAGTTGAAGCCTTAGACATAGCCAATCAAATAACTGCTGGTGTTGAAGTAGCTCATAAAAATAACATAATACACTGTGACATAAAACCCCATAATATTTTGATTACTGAAAATAATCAGGTTAAAGTTACTGACTTTGGTATTGCCCGGGCTGTATCTACTTCAACAATGACAATTACAGATACTGTAATGGGCAGTGCTCATTACTTTTCACCTGAACAGGCCCAGGGTAAAGAGATAAATACATATTCTGATATTTATTCAATAGGTGTTGTTTTATATGAAATGATAACTGGTGAAGTTCCCTTTAAAGGTGAAAGCCCAATTTCTGTGGCATTAAAACATATCCAAAATGAACCTAAAGAGCTGAAAGAAGTTCTGCCCTCTGTTCCTGAGAAAGTCAATGAACTTATTATGAAGACTTTGGCCAAAGATCCAGAAGAACGCCACGATAATGCTACAGATTTAAGGGAAGATATAGTAGAAACATTAAAATATGTTAAATCTGAACCAGGATTTAATGAAGAAACCAAAAACTCAAATAAAAGTGAAACAAAGATACTAAAAACATCTGAAATAACAAGCAAGAGTCTAGAAAGCAAACAAAATAATACTAAAGATAATCGTAGAACAAACAACAGAAATTATTATACCCCAGATAAAAAACAATCTAGTAAATTAAATAAGTGGATTGTTTGGGTTATAGTTATTATGCTTTTGTTTTCAGCAGCAGCATTTGCAGTTATTTATTTTTTTAAGGTATATACAGAAGTTCCTATTGTAAAGGTTCCTGATTTATTAGAAAAAGAATATAATGAAGCGGTTGATATAGCTTCTCAACAGGGTTTAAGTCTGCAGAAATCTGAGGAAGAGATTTTTCATAATAAAATTGAAGAAGGTCATATAGTTACTCAGGAGCCTTCACCGGGTGAAAGGATCAAACAGACCAGGAAGATAGTTGTTTCTGTAAGTAAAGGGCCTAAGGTAGTAGAACTACCTGACTTCAATAATAGGCCATTAAGGGATGCACAGGTTATCTTAGAGAATCTTGGTTTGACTGCAGAGCAGATTGAATATGAATACAGTGAACAAATAAGGGAAAATCATATAATCTCACAATCCCCTGAAGCGGATAGTCAAATTGATGTCAATACGGAAATTGAACTAATAGTTAGTAATGGTCCAAGTCCTATTATGGTAAAAATGCCTGCTCTGCTAGGTGTTGAAAAAGGCAGAGCATTTGATCTTATAAAAAATAAGGGGTTGAATGTAGGTAGGTTAAATTACAGTGAGTCAACCCGATATGATGAAGGTTTAATTTTCTATCAACAGTTTTCAGCCGGGGAAGATGTACCAGAAAATAGTGATGTCAATTTAGGAATAAGTACCGGATTAATCAATAATGATAATTTTGAGGAACACAAAACAAATATAGGAATCAACGTTGTGGGTAGTGATAAACAGGAAATAAAGATTATTGTAAAGGACAGCAATGGTGAAGAAGTTGTCTATCAAAAAGTACATAGTCCTGGACAGTATTTAAATAAAACCATTTATAGTGTGGGACCTACAGTTTTAGAAATTTATCGTGATGGTGAATTAATAAAATCACAAGAAATAGGAGTATAAAAGGAGGTTTTTAATGGAGGGTATTATTACAAAAACTCTGGGAGGATTTTTTTTCGTAAAAACTAATAGTGTGGTTCATAAATGTGGGATTAGGGGTAAGCTAAAAACAACCATATATCCTGGAGATATAGTAGTTATAGATAAAAAAAATAAGATCGTCGAAGCTGTTAAAGACAGAAGGAATTTACTGAACAGACCCAAAATAGCCAATATTGATCAAGTTGTAATTATTCATTCCCTTAAAAATCCTCCTTTAGAAAAAAAGCTGTTAGACAGATTTATTTTAATGGTTGAATCTTCCAACTTGAAACCATTAATTGCCTTTAACAAAGTTGATCTGATAGATGATTTAGAGCAGATGAAAACTGAATTATCTATATATGAAGAGATCGGATATAACACATTTTTTATCAGCGCTAAAGAACATATTGGTTTAGATAACCTATATCACAATCTAGAAGACCATATATCTGTAGTAGCTGGTAACAGTGGGAGTGGTAAGTCTACATTAATAAATAGTATTGTCAAAGATGTTAAACTTACGACTCAAAAGGTTAGCAAGAAATCAAAAAGAGGTGTACACACAACTCGTCATGTAGAGATGATTGCTATCTCAAAAAAAGGATATGTGGCAGATACTCCTGGTTTTAGCAGTATAGACATTGAAAACATTAAATCTTCTGATTTACATTTTTACTTTCCAGAATTTGAAAAATATGAAGGCAAATGTAAATTTAATAGCTGCAGTCATACTCATGAACCGGGCTGTAAGGTCAAAGAAGCTTTAAAAAACAATCTTATATCAAAAAATAGGTATGAAAGTTATAAAGAAATATATAAAGAGCTACAAAAAAAAGAGGATGATTTATATGGTTAAGATTGCACCATCGATTCTGTCAGCTGATTTTAGCAGATTGAAAGAAGAGATTACAAGTGTAAAAAGCGCAGAATACCTCCATTTAGACATCATGGATGGTAGATTTGTGCCGAACATTACTTTTGGGCCTGTAGTTATCAAATCTATTAGGCAGCACAGTAATCAAATATTCGATACCCATCTTATGATTGAGGAACCGGAAAGATATATTGAAGAATTTGCTAGAGCGGGTAGTGATCTTATCACAGTTCATATAGAAGCATCCAACCATGTTCATCGAACAATACAGCTTATTAAAAACTCTGGTTGTAAGGCTGGGGTTTCTTTAAATCCGGCAACTTCTTTAAATACCATTGAAAATATCATTGATGACCTCGATTTAATTTTAATTATGTCGGTAAATCCTGGTTTTGGTGGACAAAAATTAATTTTAAAGACTATAGACAAAATAAAAAAATTAAAACTGATGATAAAAGAAAGTTCAACTGAGACCCTAATTGAAATTGATGGAGGGGTTAATTTTAAAAATGTAGAAAAAATAGCTAAAACAGGTGTTGATATCATAGTAAGTGGCTCTACAATATTTGTAGGGGATCCCACCGAAAACTTAAGTAAATTTAGAAAAATTTTAAGGAATAGTGAGCAAGTTGAATGAAATTTTAATTGTATTAAACGGTGTATTTCAAAATAAAAAGTATTTATATAGTGAGATAATTGATAGATACAGCACCATTATTGCTGTAGATGGAGGATATAAATTTTTACAAAATATCGTTGACAGAAAACCTGATGCTATAATTGGTGATTTTGATTCCCTCGATAGAGATTCAAAGCTTTTAAGAAATTATAATGGAGAGATTTTGAAATTTCCCAGTGATAAAGATAAGACAGATGCAGAATTAGCAGTAGATTACTGTCTGACCAAAGGTCATCAGCAGATATCTTTTATAGGAGCCTATGGAGGCAGAGCTGATCAGCAATTTGGTAATATATTGTTGTTAGAGTATGCTGCTCTCAATAGTATCAAAGCTAGAATCATCGCACCTGGTTTAGAGATTGGTTTAATTGAAGACAAAAAGACTTTTAACAATAAAAAGAATTTTATTTTTTCCATATTTGCACTTACAAAAGAGGTTACAATTAGTAGTTTGAGAGGCTGCAGATATGAATTAGATAATTATAAGCTAATTAGGGCGAGCAGCCGGGGAATTAGTAATGTAATTGAAAAAGAAGAGTCCGTAATCAAAATTCAAAAAGGCAAGTTATTATATTTTATTTCAAAGACATTATAATAGGAGTTTTTTATGAGAAAAATAGATAGTGAAATAATAAGCAAAAATATATCACAGGCAGTACAAACTGCTAATTTTTCTCTTGATATAAAGCTGTTAAGTATGTTAGAGGATGCAGTAAAAAAAGAGCAGTCTTCACTTGGGAAAAACATTTTAAAAAATTTAATAAAAAATGCTCAAATTGCTGAGCAGGAAAAGATTGCAATCTGTCAGGATACAGGTATTGTCGTTATTTTTATAAAAATTGGTAATCAAATACAGATTCAAGGTGATTTATATGAGGCAGTAAATAGAGGAATAAAGACTGGATATAATAAAGGTTATTTGAGAAAGTCAGTTGTAAAAGACCCCTTTAATAGAGAAAATACTGAAGATAATACACCAGCTGTAATTTATATAGAAAATGTATTAGGGGATAGCTTAGAATTTAATATATTAATCAAGGGTGCTGGCAGTGAAAACATGAGCCAAATTAATATGTTTAGCCCGACAGCGAGTAAAGGTGAGATTATTGATTTTATAATTGATACGGTACAAAGAGCAGGCGCAAATGCCTGTCCTCCTTATATTATGGGAATTGGTATTGGGGGAACTTTTGAAAAAGCAGCCCTCTTGTCGAAAAAGGCTTTGCTTAAGGAAAAAACTGAGGATTCTTCTATTAGGATTTTTGAAAAGCGGATATTAAAAGAAATAAATAAAACAGGAATTGGTCCGGCTGGACTGGGAGGTATAGTTACAGCTCTAGATGTGCGTATTTTAAAACACCCCTGTCACATTGCTTCTCTGCCGGTAGCAGTAAATATTAACTGTCACGCTTCACGTCATATCAAAATCAGCATATAAGTGGGTGAAATAATGAATTTAGAGACACCACTGACAGAAAACAAGATTAATAAATTAAAAGCGGGAGATAAAATTTATTTAAGTGGTTACTTATATACTGCTCGTGATCAGGCCCATAAAAAGTTATATGAACTTATTGAGAATAATAAAGAGCTTCCTATTAATATTGAAAATGCGATTATATACTATACTGGTCCTGCTCCAGCCCGTCCAGGCAGAGTTATAGGTCCATGTGGACCCACTACAAGTTATCGGATGGATAAATACACACCGGTTCTTTTGAAGATGGGCTTAAAAGCCATGATCGGTAAAGGGCCGAGAAGCAAGAGGGTAGTTGAATTAATAAAAGAAAATAAGGCAGTATATTTTGCTGCCACAGGAGGGGCGGCGGCACTTCTATCTAAAAGAATTATTGACTCTAAAGTAGTTGCTTATCCCAAATTAGATACAGAGGCGATCAGGCTCTTAAAAGTTAGAGATTTTCCTCTGGTTGTGATTAATGATATCTATGGTAACGATCTGTATGATATGGGGAAAAACAAATATAAGGAGAACAAAGGTTGAGGGGTTTAAAAAAGGATTTAAAAATACAGCAGTTAAAAAATATTTAACAATGAGCAGTAATAAAAAAAAGAGTCGAGTATTTTATAAATTTTCAAAAAATAGATAAATTGATAAAATAATAGTAGAGATTTCTACTGTTTATTTTTTTTATTACTACTTTTATTTTTTTACTTTTTAGTTTTGAATTAAAATTAATAATCAACAAATTTTTAAAACTTTTTAGAAAGTTTAAAATTTTAACTATTGATACTTTATGATAACCTAGAACCAATTATAACAGCTTAAAATAAAAAAGAGTTTATTCATGATATAATGAATAAACCCTGATATCAACAATCTATTTAATATGCACGTTGAACTTTACCTGCTTTTAAGCACTTAGCACATACCGTAATTTTTTGTTTTTTTCCATCTACAATAGCTTTAACTTTATGCAGGTTTGGTTTTTGGGTGCGACTGCTTATACTTGTAACATTACGACCAACTCCACCTTTTTTCTTGGCTTTACCACGTCTTCTAATTCTATTGGCATTATTGCTGCCTTTACCGCATATTTCACAATATTTTGCCATTTGATACACCTCCTGTATCTAATATAACTAATATAACTTTTCAGTCAAATATCATTTTAACACATTTAGGCAGGTTATGACAAGTAGTTTATTATAAATATTAATGTATTTCTAAAATGTTGCAAGCTTAATCAAAATATAGTAAAATTACAATGTATATAAAGAGAGGTGAAAATTATGGTTAAAGAGATTAATACAGAACTTGGAAAGATATTTATAGCAGAAGAAGTTATAGAAAACATTGCAGGACTTTCTGCAATGGAATGTTATGGTCTGGTAGGGATGTCATCTAAAAATATGCAGGATGGTATAGCAGATTTACTTGGGCTAGATAATGTCAGCAAAGGAGTTTCTGTAGAGATTGAAGAAGATGAAGTAAAAGTATTTCTAAATATTATAGTTGAATATGGAACAAATATTTATGAGGTAGCCAATAATATAATTGAAAGGGTGAAATATACTCTGAAAAACAGAGTAGGAATCGAAGTAGAGGATATAGAGATTAATGTCCAGGGAGTGAGGATAGGCAATGGAACAGAATGAGGAGTTCAAAATAATAGATGATAAAACTTTTAAAGATATGTGTTATGGTGCTCTCAATAGGCTTAAAGAACAGCAGTCTTATATAGATTCTTTAAATGTCTTTCCTGTGCCAGATGGAGATACAGGAACGAATATGTTATTAACACTGCAGGAGGCTGTAGAAAATCTTGATAAATCAAAATCTAAACGTATAGATAAATTAACACAGGCTCTTTCTAAAGGGGCTTTGATGGGAGCAAGAGGTAACTCCGGTGTAATCTTATCTCAGCTTTTACGCGGTTTTTCAGAGGCTAACAAGGGCAAACAGGTTATGGATAGTCAGGATATGATTCACTCCTTGTCTAGGGCTTCGAAAATAGCATATCAGGGTGTTTTAAGGCCAGTTGAAGGTACTATTTTGACTGTGGCTAGAAAAGCTGCTGAAAGGGCTGAAGAATTGAAGGAAACCAAAGATTTAGAAAAACTCTTAAATGAAGCAATACGAGCAGCCCATACGGCTTTAAATAAAACCCCAGAACAATTACCTCAGCTGAAAGAAGCTGGTGTTGTAGATGCAGGAGGTCAGGGTTATTTAATCATCTTAAAAGGTATGTTGGCTGGTTTAACAGGTAAGATAGAAATAGTTGAAGAAGAAAAGATCAAAAAAACGGTTACAGAAGAAAGAGAAGCAAAAGAATTAAAATACGGTTATTGTACCCAAACTTTGATAGAGGTTAAAAATACAGATGTGGATATAAATGAGATAAAAGAAGACATTGAACAGTTTGGTGATTCGATGATGGTGGTGGGAGATGATGATATTATTAAAATACACATCCATACCGATCACCCTGGAATTATTTTGGAGTATGCCCTAAAAACCGGTAGTTTGAGAGATATAACTATCGATAATATGAGAATACAAAGTGCCGAGATGAGAAAAGAAAGCGAGAAACAACAACAACAAGAATTTGAACAGATCCAAGAGGAAAGCGAAGAGAAGATTGTCAAAAATAAAAAAACCACACAAATGCATAAGAAGATAGGTATAATTGCTGTTGCTAAAGGGGATGGCATTAAAAATATATTGTTGGAACTTGGTGTAGATTTAATCATTGATGGAGGACAATCTATGAATCCTAGTACCAATGATTTTGTAGAAGCTGTTAAAGAGATAAAACAGGAAGAAATAATAATTTTTCCCAATAATAAAAACATTATATCAGCCGCTAAACAGGCAAAATCACTTTCTGATAAAGAAGTAAGAATAATTGAAACAAGGACCATACCGGAAGCAATAGCAGCATTATTAATCTTTAATGACCAAAATGAATTAGATGAATTAAAAACCAGAATGGAAAAGGAAACAAAACAGGTAAAGACGATTGAGATTACAAATGCTGTTAAGGATTCTAAAGTAAATGGTTTTAAGATTAATCAAGAAGATGTGATAGGGATTGTCAACGGTACCATCAAAGCTGTAGGTGATGACGAATTAGATGTTATTGAAGAGCTTATAGATAAAGAATGGGAATGCGAGGATTTAATTACTATCTACTATGGTGATGGAGCAGATTATAAAGAAGCTGAAAAGATCAAAGAGAAATTTGAAGAGTTTTCAAAAGATGTGGAAATAGAAATATATGAAGGTGGTCAACCATTATATCCATATATTATTTCTTTAGAATAAATTATAAGTGAGGAGATTAATTATGAAAATAGGTATTTTAACAGATAGCACATGTGACTTGCCAAAAAAACTAATAGATGAATATAATATTCATATTATTCCTTTAACCCTTAGAATTGGAGAAGAACAGTATAAGGATAGAAAGGAGATAAATTCTGATCAATTTTTAAACAGGATAAAGCAATCTGATGTAATGCCGACCACTTCACAACCTTCAGTTGGCGAATTTGAGGTTATCTATAGAGAGTTGAATAAAGATTATGATCATATAATATCAATACACTTATCCAGCCATCTAAGTGGAACAGTTCATTCAGCTCAACTGGCTATTAAGGAAAATCCAGAGTTCAATATCACAGTGATTGATTCCAAAACAGCCTCAATTGGCCTGGGGTTTTTAGATATTTTGGCTGCCAAGCTGATTGCAAAAGGCCTAAAATTAGAAAAAATTGTAGAGCTTTTAAAAAAAGCACGCCGTGATATAGAAATCTATTTAACCGTAGATAATCTTTCTTTTTTTGAAAAAGGAGGACGTATTAGTAAAGCGGGATCTTTTATAGGAGATCTGATTAATTTAAAACCAATTTTGAAATTAGATTTTAATTCTAAAGCTGTTGAGCCTCTGGATAAAGTAAGAGGAAGAAAAAACACACATAAAAAACTACTAGAATTAGTAGACAAATATATAGCTAAAGACAAGGATAATCAAAGTGAATATTGGTTCGGTTTTGTTCACGGTGAGTTAAAGTACACCACTACTTTTAAAAAAATGTATCAGAACAAAATAGATAATTTATCTGTTGGTTGTAAATACTATCAAAATACTGTTGGTGCTGTTATTGGCAGTCATACGGGGCCTACTGTATATGGTGTTGTTTTATTTAAGGGTGGTAAATATTTAAATGAGTAATCTTAAAGAAGAAGAAGAGATTAGATTTTTAAAAGGGGTGGGTCCAAAATTTGAGAAGAGATTAAATAATTTAGGGATTAATAACTTGAAGGATCTCTTTTATTACTTTCCCCGCACTTACCAGGATCGTTCGGATTTCAAGGAAATTCGATTTATAAGGCCAAATGAGATGGTTAGTATTAAGGCCGAGGTTTTAGATAAAGACTTGATAAAAAGAGGCAAATATAAGTCCGTTTTTAAAGTAACTTTTACAGATGGGACTGATACATTAATCGGCACATGGTTTAATCAATCTTATCTGAATGATGTATTTGAATCAGGTCAAAAGTATAATTTATACGGTGAGTTAAGTAAGAAGAGTTTTTTTAAGTATAATAAAAAAGAGATGATAAACCCAACCTATGAAGAGATTGATAATAAAAATACCATTATCCATACCGGCCGAGTAGTTCCAATCTACTCTTTAACAGAGGGATTAACACAAAAGAGGCTGAGGTATATAATATACAGGGCCTTAAAAGATCATATACATAAAATTACTGACTTTTTACCTGAATATATTATTGATAAATATAATTATATTGAATTGAAAAAAGCTATTTTTAATATGCACTTTCCGCAGAACAGGCAGATTTTTGTAAAAGCCAGAAATAGGCTTGCCTTTCAGGAATTATTTTTACTGCAAATAGTAATGTTAAAAAGGAAAAAGGAATATAAAAAAGTTAATGGGATTAAACACCATAGCTTTAATGAAAAGATGGATGATTTTTTAGATAGACTCCATTTTAATTTAACGGATGCTCAAAAGAAAGCCTGGCAGCAGATCAAGAGTGATATGGAAAAAAAAGAACCCATGCAGAGGCTTCTACAGGGTGATGTTGGTTCGGGAAAAACTATAATTGCGGTGATGTCTTTAATTAAAACAATAGAAAATGGATATCAGGGTATCTTAATGGCGCCTACCGAAATACTGGCTGAACAGCACTATATTAAAATCAACAAAATCCTTAAGGGATTTGATTATAATGTTGATATATTGGTGGGTGGAGTTAAGGGCACAGAGCGGAAAGATACTATCAAAAGGATAAAAAACAGCCAGGCTGATCTTATTATTGGAACACATGCTCTTTTTCAAAATGATATTGAATATTACAATATTGGCTTAATCGTTATTGATGAACAACACAGATTTGGTGTTGAACAGAGATATCAGCTTAAACAAAAAGGTGATAATCCTGATCTGTTGGTAATGACAGCTACTCCCATTCCCAGGTCTTTAGCCTTAACTTTATATGGGGATCTTGATCTTTCAATTATTGATGAAATGCCACCGGGAAGAAAACCCGTTATTACAACATGGAGGACCGAAAAAAGTCGTTCTAAAATATATAATTTTGTTAAAGAAAAGATTAAAAAAGGCGAACAGGTGTATGTGGTTTGCCCCCTAATAGAACCTTCTGAAGAATTGGAGGCTAATTCTGTTTTAGAGATAAAAGAAATTTTAGATAAAAATTATCTTTCCGAATTTAATGTTATAGCCCTTCATGGTCAGCTGAGTAGTAATGAAAAAAATAAAATAATGAGTGATTTTGTTAACCATAAAATAGATGTATTGATCTCTACAACCATCATCGAAGTTGGTGTTGATGTTGATACTGCTAATATTATGGTGATAGAAAATGCCGAAAGATTTGGGCTGGCACAACTTCATCAACTACGGGGTCGAATAGGACGTGGTCAAAAACAGGCATACTGCATTATGATTGCTGATCCCAGTACTGAAGAAGCTAAAAAAAGATTGGAAGTGATGACAGAAACTAATGATGGATTCAAAATTTCAGAAGCTGATCTTGAGATCAGGGGGCCGGGTGAATTTTTTGGTACTAGACAGCATGGTATAACCGATTTAAAGATAGCTGATATCTTAAAAGACAGAAAAATATTAGCTAAGGCCAACCAGGAAGCCAATCAGCTTACAGAAATTTATAACTGGTCTCAGAAGTACAAAAAGTTAGCTAAAAAAGTAGAAGAATTAAAAATAATAATATAAAAAAGAGTGGTAAAAGATGAGAGTAATTGCCGGGCAGGCTGGTGGAATAACATTAAAAAGTATAAATACTAAAAAAGTAAGGCCCACCCTGGATAGGGTTAAAGAAGCATTATTCAGTATTATTTTACCATATTTTCCTAAAGCAAGTGGTCTTGATCTCTATGCTGGATTTGGTAACCTGGGCCTTGAAGCAGTTAGCAGGGGAGTAGAAAAATTAACCTTTGTTGAAAAAAAACCTAAATTTGCCGGTATAATAAAAGAAAATATTGATAAATGTGGGTTTGCAAATCAGTGTCAAGTTGAAGTTAATGATGTTTTGAAATATCTTCAAACTGTGAACCAGAAGTTTGATATAGTATTTTTAGATCCTCCCTATAATAAATATTTAGTTAACAAAACCATAAAAAGCCTGGTTAACAATAAATTGTTGAACACTGATGCACTAATAATTGTGGAGCATCATGAAGAAGAAAAAATTGAAAAATTTAATAGTTTAATCAAGATTAAAGATAAAAATTATAATAAGACTGTAATTGAAGTATATTTAAAAAGGAGTGATACATTATAATGGATACGGTAGTATATCCCGGTAGTTTTGATCCTATTACAAAGGGCCATATTAATATCATAAAGAGAGCTGTTAATTTATTTGATGAGGTTATTGTGGCGGTTTTTAATAATCCCAATAAAGATCATATTTTTTCTATGGAAGAAAGAGTAAGCCTGTTAAAAGTGACTATAAGTGATATAGATAAGGTAAAAATAGATTCCTTTACAGGCCTTACTACAAATTATGTGAAATCACAAAAGGCTAAAGCTATTTTAAGAGGGCTTAGAGCTGTATCGGATTTTGAAGGAGAATTTCAAATGGCTTCTATGAATAAAGAACTTGATGACAGTATTGAGACCATCTTTTTGATGACCGATACAAAATATGCTTTTTTGAGTTCCAGTTTGGTTAAAGAGGTGGCAAAGTTTGGTGGTAATTTGAATAATGTTGTGCCAGAACCGGTCGAAAAAGCCTTGCAAAAAAAATTCAAAGAACAATAAGATAGATATCAGGAGTGGTCTTGTTATGAATAAAGATAAATTGACAAAAGGAATCGGAATTTTAATTATCATTTTTATAATCATAAATTTCATACCTACTTCCTATTATCTTATGTCACCCGGACTGGCTAAAGAATTATCTTCGATAATTACAGTTGAAGGTGGATATAAGGATCAGATAGAGGGCAGCTTTCTGTTAACTGCTGTAGGCAGCCAGAAAGCGACTGTTTGGGATTATATTTATCTCAAAGCATTTAATCCTGCTGGTTATGAGCTGGAGTTATTAACAGATCAATTACCTGAAAATATAAATATGGAGAGGTATTTACAGATGATGGCTGATTTAATGGAGGAAAGCAAATTAACAGCCGAAGCCGTTGCTTTACAAAAAAATGGCTATGATATTCAGGTTCATGGTGGTGGGGTAGAAATAATTGAAGTTTTAGAAAGCAGTGCTGCCTATAATAGATTAAAAAGTGGTGACACTATTGTAGAAGTTGATGGACAGAAGACTGAGCTTGCCTCTGAGGCAGTTGATATAATAAGAAAACGCGAGATTGGTGATGAGGTAAAATTGGCGGTAATGCGTAATAATAACAAAATAACCATAAATGTTGAGACAATAGAACTTGCTGAAGACCCCGGTAAGGCTTCAATTGGTATCTTGATAACAACCAAGAATTTAAGTTATGATTTTCCGGTTAAGGTTGAGTATAAAACCGGCAATATTGTTGGTCCATCAGCCGGTGGTATGTTCGCCCTTGAAATTTATAATCAGTTGGTTAAAGAAGACCTGACAATGGGTAAAAAGATTGCCGGAACAGGAACCATAAACTTAAAAGGAGAAATTGGAGAAATAGATGGTGTTGTGCAGAAAATATTGGCTGCTAAAAAAGCTGGGGCAGAAATATTTATTTTACCGATTAAGAATCAAGAGGAGGCAAAAAAAGCCAATCTAAATATGAAACTCGTTCCAGTTAGAACATTTGATGATGTTATTGACTATCTAAATAAACAAAAGCTAAAAACTGCCGCTTAATTTATTTTAATAACCTTATTTTTGTAATCCATTTTGGCAATTCTATATGAGGGATCTTGATATAAAAGGCTGAAAATATCAGTTGCGTAAAGATCGTAACTTAAAGAATTTTTTAAAAGATCCTTCGTTTTGAAAGAAAGATCATTTAAATATTGGGATGGATTATAGATGAGAGGCAGGTCTGCTTCTTTAGATAAAATCGAAAGCAGATTTTCTGCTTTAAGACTAACTCCCAATATACGTAGATAAGAAGGTCCTTTTTTATCATGTTTTTCTATTGTTTTTTGATCTAAATCAAATAATATATTCAGTAAAATTCTCTGAAATCTGGTTTTTGTATAAGACCTGGTATTTAAAGCAGATATAAGCTGATTATAGTTGCCTGTTTTTTGAGCCACAGCTTTAATCCTTTGGGCTAAATTCGGGTTAACATCATGAATTTTTTTTAAATTATTCACATCTAAATGCCTTAATTTAGCCAGTATAATAAGGGCTAAATTATCTTTTATCAAAGGTATTTTATTTTTTCTGATCTCATCTCTTAAGATTTTATAAGAATAGTTCGGTATTTTATCTTTTATTTTATCTAGATTATTTTTATATATAGCACGCCTGATCGATGTGGCACTGATGTATTTGTCCTCAATGTTATCAGAATGATAGTTTTGACCAATTCTTTTGATAGTCTTAAGATCAATATTTAATTGATATTTCTGTTTTGCTTTCAGATATTCTATACCAAGGATGTTATTAGAACCACCTAGAATTTTATAAATATTTTCCTTTTTACTGATCGATTCTAATTTTTTTACCTTTATAATATCAAGCAGGGCATTTTTTCGGGCAACTGGATAGGCCTGTCCCTTTTTTAGGTAATTTTTAAGTCGTTTTTCATAATATTGATTACTGCTGAGCATCAGGGAGGAAATTTTAGCTAGAATTTCAATTTGGCCTAGCTCACTGCCAAAAACGACCTGGTCAACTATATTCAGACTATCTAGAAGGCGCAGAGAAGACTGTGCAAAGTATTCAGCACTCCTTATGCTAAAACATAAGGGCAGTTCTATTAACAGGTCTACGCCCCCCTTTAAGGCCATTTTCGTTCTATTCCACTTATCACAGAGAGCAGGGGTGCCACGTTGTGTAAAATGTCCAGACATTATGGCTATTATATAATCGGCCTTTGTTATTTCCCGCGTTTTATTAATGTGATATAGGTGGCCTTTGTGAAAAGGATTATATTCAACGATAATACCGACTATTTTCATTTTTATCATCCTTTATAAAAATATGTGTATATTTTAATATTATCAGAAAATATACATAATAACAAAGACCTATTTATATAAAGTTTACATATAGAATTATTTTAATTTTTATAATATAATGTAATATAAGATAGGAGGCATATAAAGATGAATGTTATGAAGGTATTTAAAAACAAAGCCCGACAGAACAAACAAAAAATTGTATTACCAGAAGGTATTGAACCAAGGATAATTAATGCCTTAACTCAAATAAAAGAAGAAAAATTGGCAGATATTATTCTATTAGGCCAAGAGAGTGAGATTAAAAATATTGCTCAGCAGGCAGATGTGGATTTAACTGATATAGAAATAATAAATCCCCATGATTCAGTACTTAGAGAGGAGTTTACAGAAACTTTATTTAAATTACGCAAAGAGAAAGGGCTTCTAAAAGAGGATGCTTTTAAAAAAGTTTCAGATCCCCTATATTTTGGAGCTTTAATGGTTTATACTGAAAGAGCAGATGGTCTATTAGCTGGTTCTATAAATGCAACAGGTGATGTTTTAAGACCTGCTTTACAGATTATAAAAACAAAAGACGATATATCGGTTGTATCGGGTGCAATGATCATGGATGTTCCTGATACTGAATTTGGTCAGGAAGGAATCTTTATATTTTCTGATGTTGCGGTTAATCCCAATCCTGATGCCAATCAGCTAGCTGAAATAGCTGTATCATCAGCAGAAACAGCAGGGCTTCTACCTAATTTAGATCCCGTGGTAGCAATGCTTTCATTTTCCACAAAAGGCAGTGCTAAACACGAATTGGCTGATAAGGTGATTGTAGCTACTAATTTAGCTCAAGAACAGGCTCCTGATATACTTATTGATGGCGAACTACAGCTGGATGCTGCAATAGTACCTTCTGTTGCCGAAAAAAAGTCACCGGAGAGTCCTGTTGCCGGCAAAGCCAATGTATTAATATTTCCTGATCTACAGGCTGGAAATATAGGGTATAAATTAGTACAGAGGTTGGCTAAGGCAGATGCAATTGGACCCATTTTACAGGGGATGGCAAAGCCAGTTAATGATCTATCTAGAGGATGTTCAGTTCAGGATATTGTAAATGTTGTAGCTATTACAGCAGTTCAGGCCCAAAACTTAAAATAAATTATAATTAAATTATTGTGAAGTGAAGAAGGGAATAATTTTTTTAAAATATTAACCTCCAAAAAATATTGAGAGTTAGAAATTAAAAAACTAAATAGTACTAATAATGATTAAAGATATAAAGGCACAATATATTACTAAGATGAAAATAATATCTAATAGATAATCAAAGGATTATTGATTTTTAAGTTCAGTATAATATCCTTATAGATCTGTTTAATCACCTTGATCCTTTGTATTAGCGGTTATTTTTATGCTTTATTAAATAATGAAATTTTGTTTTAATAAGAGATCTTTTATTGTATAGTTAATTTTATATATCAAAGGGCTCTGTATAATATAAATGACTTAAAATCATCTTAACTAGGAGGGAAATAATGAAAATTTTAGTATTAAATAGTGGGAGTTCATCAATAAAATTCCAATTATTCAATATCGAAGAAGAAAAAGTACTGGCTAAAGGCCTTGTGGAGAGAATCGGCATTGGTGATTCAGCCATAGAATATGAAAATATTGAAGGTAAGGAAGTTAATAAAACATTAGATATCTCCAATCACCGGGATGGAATTCAGGATGTGATGGATATACTCCTTGATCCTGAGGTGGGCATGTTAGAGGATATAGATGAAATTTATGCTGTTGGACATAGAGTTGTTCATGGGGGCGAACAATTTGCTCACTCAACTTTAATTACCGATGAAGTACTCGATAAAATAGAGGATGTATCTTCTTTAGCTCCTTTACATAATCCGCATAACATATCTGGTATCAAAGTTTGTAAAGAGCTATTGCCTGGCAAACCGCAGGTAGGTGTTTTTGATACGGCTTTTCACCAATCTATGCCGGAAAAGGCATATATATATGCTATACCCTATGAATACTATAAAGAATATGAAGTTAGGCGCTATGGTTTTCATGGGACATCTCATCAATATGTTGCTAATCGAGCAGCTGAATTAATGGGTAAGGATATAAAAGACCTTAAAATTATTACCTGTCATTTGGGTAATGGAGCATCAATTACAGCAGTAGATAAAGGAAAATCCGTTGATACTAGTATGGGTATGACACCTCTAGAAGGTTTGGTAATGGGAACAAGAAGTGGTGATTTGGATCCTGCTATCATACCTTTTTTAATGGAAAAAGAAGATTTAGATACAGAAGAAATTGATAATATATTAAATAAAGAAAGTGGTCTATTGGGTATTTCAGGTTTGAGTAATGATTCACGTGATGTACGACAGGCTGCCAGTAATGGTAACCACAGGGCAGCCCTGGCAGATCAAATTTTTAACTACAGGGTAAGAAAATATATTGGATCATATATGGCTGTATTAAACGGGGTAGATGCAGTTGTTTTCACAGGAGGTATTGGTGAAAACGCTGGACCAGTTAGGGCAAATATCCTAAAAGACCTTAATAATTTAGGTTTTGATTTAGATCATAAAGCAAATAAAGTAAGGGGTGAAGAAAAAGAGATTACCACCGATAAATCAAAAATAAAGGTTTTTGTGATCCCAACTAATGAGGAATTAGTTATTGCCAGAGATACGAAAAGAATTGTAGAAAATAAATAAATAGCTTGACAATTATTTATTATTTTTTATATAATTAAGTCTGGCTCATATATATAGAGGTGAAAAAAATGATTTTGGATCTTAGTGATCTCAAAGAAGTTGGAAGCCAAAAGAACTATGTAAAAGAAATTGAAGTGTCTAAGATTGATTACAGACACAAAGAGATAAAATTAAAAGG
This sequence comes from Halanaerobiales bacterium, assembly GCA_018399995.1. GTDB lineage: Bacteria > Bacillota > Halanaerobiia > Halanaerobiales > M55B127 > M55B127. The sequence continues at coordinate 71,167 of JAGYMU010000002.1, forward strand.
CCCTATAAAAGTAAATTTGGATGTATTAAAAACCGAAAGATCATTTGTCTTAAAGGGAGATTTGGAATGCACATTGGTTTTACAGTGCAGCAGATGTTTGAAATATTTTGATTACATGATTGAAGTTGAGATTAGTGATGAGCTGAATATTGAAGACATCGAAGACTTACACAATATAAATATATTTCCTCACTTGGTCAGCGATATTATACTGGAAATTCCGATCAAACCTCTTCACGATGAAAACTGTAAGGGGCTCTGTCCAATTTGTGGTCAGAATCTAAATGAAGGTGATTGTGATTGTGAAGTTGAAAATATTGATCCAAGATTGGAAAAATTAAAAGAATTTAAACAAAAATAGAAAACATAGGGGAGGTGTTAGGATATGGCGGTTCCTAAAAGAAGAACTTCTAAATCAAGAAAAAGAAAACGCCGTACACATTGGAAGTTGAAAGCTCCAAATTTAGTAAATTGTCCGGAATGCGATGAATTGATATTATCACACCGAGCATGTCCAAACTGCGGATATTATAAGGGTGAAAAAGTAATTAACACATAAAAGAGATAAAGGCAGGCCAGGTTTAAAACTAAGGCCTGCCTTTTTACGTAGTGATGTGTTTTTTAAATAATTTCGATAAAAATTGAACCCGAGTTTGACAGTTCATAAATAAATAATAGCCCAGAATAGTTGACATAACAATACTCTAAGCTATATTTGTTCTTGAATTCTTTGTTACTAGGTATTTTGTTTGAATTCTAGATATTTTTAAGGACTTGATATCTTCATCATATTAAAGATGTTACGGTGTTTGTTATCTATATTTGAAGTCTGATAAATTTCTTCAGAATTAAAAATAAATTTACCAAGTAGGATCTTGTTTAATTGATGTTTTAACTTTTTCCAGCTGTGATTTGCCCTATTCTCAGCAATACGAACTAAAAGTAAAGCTAACCAGTTAAGCATTACATGGGCTTTGATTCTATCTTCTAAACGGTGATATACCGGTCTGATCGATAAATCCTGTTTTAAGGTCCTAAAGGCACTTTCAATATCTACTAACTGTTTATACCCTAAGGCTACATCTTCAGCTGCCATCATGTCATCTGAAGTTAATATCAAATATTTGCCATCATATTTAGCATCTTCTCTAATTTGCATTTTATCAAGTTTTAAACGACCATCTTTTAATTGCCTAATATAACGGCCGTATACCTTATGAGACCTTAAAGAACACAT
>JAGYMU010000020.1 GCA_018399995.1 Halanaerobiales bacterium
ATCATTGTTGGGTTCACATACCGATACGACCAAAACAGCATGGGTAGGATTCTAATTCCACCTACTATCTTTTGAATTTACAAGGCACACCATAGAATAAGGGCCTTAAATTTAAGGCCCTTTACTTTTAAATAATCTTTTTATATCAATGTTATCTACACTTAGTTAAATAGTATTTATAAATTTATCTTATAAATCAACAACTTATATTTAGTGCATAATCTTTTGTATTTTAATCTGGTTTTGCAATTATTTTATCCTTTTTTCCCTTATTATTTAATAAATGTCTTAAATAAACTTTATAAATTTAATTATATGTCTAGGATTATATAACTTCATTAACAAATGTTTCTACAAGTTCGGGATCAAATTGTGTACCTGCACTTTTTTTAATTTTTTTTACAGCTTTTTCTTTACTCATTTTCCCCCTATATACCTGATCATTAATCATAATATCAAAGGCATCAGTAATACTAATTATCCTTGCATAAAGAGGTATTTCTTTTCCCTGTCGTCGATCTGGATAACCATTCCCATTCCACCATTCATGATGAAATAATATTGCATGTGATATTTCATTGGATTCGTTTAATGAATTTGCAATACGGAATCCAATTTCTGTATGGGATTTTATTATTTCATATTCCTCTTCTGTTAATTCATCATTTTTGCATACGATATCAGAAGAAATATTAATCATTCCGATATCATGCAGCCGAGCTGCTTTTTTTAAATCCTCTATTTCCTCTTTATCTAAATTTAAGTGTAAGGCAAACTCCTCCGACATTTTCATAACCCGCTGACAATGTTCCTTTTTTTCATGCCCCATCTCATGTAATTTATTATATAATACCTCTAACATCTGCTGACTATGTTTTTCATGAGACTTGCTCTTGTTATTATACATCAATCGGTCTGCTTCATTAATTATATCTTTTATATCCTCAGATTTTTTAATCTTAATTGCCTGGCCAAATGATACTGATAAGGGGATTCCTTCATAATCTTTAATCTTTAGATTATTTTTAATTCTATGCACTAAACTTTTCGCATCCTGTTTAGAAGTATGGGGAAGTACAATCAAAAATTCATCTCCACCCCATCTGCCTAAAATATCTGTATGTCTGCTTGTTCTATCTAAAACCCTTGCTATGTTTTTTAGTAATTGATCACCCTTGTTATGTCCAAAAGTATCATTAATTAACTTCAAACCATTCACATCACCTATAATAATACTTAGAGGTAAGCTTCTCTTATTATCTAATCTTTTTATTTCTTCTTCCAGATAATCTCTATTATATAGACCGGTGAGATAGTCATGAAAACCAAAATACTTCAAATCGTCTTCTCTTTTAAGCCTCTTTAGCGCTGCTATTGTATGTGAAATTAGAAGTTCCACAATTTTTTTATCCTCATCCTTAAAATAGTCGTATTCCTCAGAAATTATCTGAAATACCCCAAATTTATCAATGGGAACTGATAGAGCAGACTTATAACTATTTTTCACAGGGGCGGCATTTTTATCTTTTTTTACATTCTCACATATATATGATTGTTGTGTGTGATATGTCTTAGCAGCCAGGCTTGGTTCATCTAAATCCATTGGTTTGACATCTTGCTTTGTTAAATTCTGTGATCTACATATGGTTACTAATCTATTGCCCTTAACTATATCCAGCGAAATTACATCATAGTCCAATAAACCCTGAGCTGTTTTAACCGTCAGCTGATAAACCTCTTCTTTTTTCTCAAACCTTTGCATCTCTAAAGCCACATGATGCAGTTTGGTAATTTTATTCTTGCTTTCTGTAAGCCTACCTTTTAAAATATTTTCTTTTGTCTTATCTTTCAAGATTATCAATACTTCATTATTTTGCTTAAAATCTAAATATTTAATATCAATATACCATTCTTGAACAATATCTTCTCTATTTTTTGTTTTCACAGCTAAATTTTTGGATTCTTCCGCTTTATTTATTTTGTTTTTCAGTTTAAGCAGGGATTTTACTGAAAAAATATTTTTTAATTCAAGATTTTTATCATTATTATTTAAATTAAAATAAACAGCAGCCAAATTGTTATAATTCTTAATTGTAAAATCTTCTATATCAACTATAAAAAATGCTTCTAAAAAATCATCTAATATATTCATAATATATCGATCAAATTTGCTAATTTTCTTTTCCTTTAAGTTTAATTTTATATGAAAAAATTCTACTACCAAGGCAAGAGCAAAAATTGCACTCAATAAATTCAAAATGTTATTGTTAAAAAATATTGTGAAAAAATCAAGTATAACCCAGCTTAAAATTATCATTAAGGCAATATTTTTATGATACTCGCCAATGTTTTTATCTTTTTTGATAAGTACACATATATCTAAAAAATATGCTGCAATTAATATTTTTGATAAAAGTAATGGATAATAAGAATTATTACTATACTGGATAAAAATAAAAATTAAAATTAAGTATATTAGATAAGAAGTTAATAACGATTTTCGTTTTTCATCGAAAAGATAATAACTAAAAACAATATTAAGCAGTAAAACTGCAGCTGCTGCCATTACATGATAAATTATTATATACATACCACTCAATTCCCAATATGATAATATAAAAGGAATAAATAACAAATTAGCTATGGCTATATAAAAAATAATATTTAAAAGCCTTAAGCTTATTTTGTTTTTTTTATGAATATATATAATAATAACTGCTAAGATAATAAATAACAATGAAATAAGAAAGTATTCAGTCATACCTGTACCCCCCAGATTTAACAAATACCTAAAAAGGATTTTAACTTTGTTTGCTGAATAATATAAATAATAGATTGATAATATTAAAGGAGGTCTCTAAAATTGCAATTGCAGGGTATGTATAATTCATTAAGATTATCCTTTTTATCATTTGTAAATAAATATTTGCTCTCATATTATAATTTGTTACAGATTGTATTTCTCCTTCTTTTATTTGGAATAAGCCATATTTTATCCAATAAATATCATGATAGATTATTTAGTAAAATTCCTGATTCATTTATATTGAAGACAATTTTATCTGATCTGTTCCGTCTTATTATTTACTTCAGCTTTTTGTGGTTATATATATTGATAAGTATTATTTTGAATATACCATATTATTCAGTAATCATTGTAGCTAATTTATTAACCGCCTGGATTGTTATTAATCTATTATCTGAAATTATTAAAAATAAATTGATATCAAAGATATTTGCTATATTAATCTGGGTAATAGCAGCCTTACATATTTTAAGTATATATGACCCGGTTGTTAATATATTAAAAAATATCTCTTTTTCCAGTGGTAATATTAATATCTCATTGATGATGATAATAAAAGGTGTATTAACCTTATCTATTTTCTTTTGGGTTGCTACTAAACTAGCAACTTATTCAGAGAGAAAAATTGCAAATTTATCAACTATAACACCATCTATTAAAGTTCTGATAACAAAACTGTTGAAGTTTATAATATTTACAGCTGTAATATTATTAACAATGAGTAGTATAGGTATTGATTTAACAGCCTTTGCAGTAGTTGGTGGTGCTGTAGGTGTTGGATTAGGTTTTGGACTGCAAAAGGTGGTGTCGAACTTTATCAGCGGCATAATCATACTTTTAGATAAATCAGTTAAACCAGGTGATATAATAGAAATAGAAAATGTATATGGACAAATTAAGTCAATTGGATTGAGGTATATCTCTGTTTTAACACTGGATGGAAAAGAATATATAATTCCTAATGAAGATTTGATAACAAAAAAGGTTATAAATTGGTCGTATAGTAATAACCTGGTTAGAGCAAATGTAAAAATAGGGGTATCTTATAATAGTGATGTAGATCAGGCTTTAAATCTATTGGAAAAATCTGTAGAAGATATCGAAAGGATTTTAAAAAATCCTCCACCCAAAATATTTTTGCAGGAATTTGGAGATAATTCAATTAATCTGGAAATCAAGTTTTGGATAAAAGATCCTGAAAATGGTATTCAAAATATCACCAGTAAAGTTAATAAAAATATCTGGCAGCTATTTAAAGAAAATGATATTGAAATTCCTTTCCCCCAACAGGATATGCATTTGAAATCAGTTAGCCCGCAAATTGAAAATATTATTAATAAAAATAAAGAGTGAAATAAGCTTTTTAGCTGGCAGCCTTTATCAAACTGCATTAACACAGATATCTTTATCACAATTTATAAAGCCCAAAATCAAAAAAACCCTTTCTTAATTAAAAGAAAGGGCTTTCCAATCTCAATATAAATTATATTTTTTTATTCCTGCTCCAATAAATGACAGGCGGCATAATGGCCTTCCCCGTAATCTTTATATTCTGGCTCCACCTCACTGCATATCTCCATAGCATATGGACAGCGGGGATGAAACCTGCAACCTGAAGGTGGATTAACCGGTGAGGGCACATCTCCCTCTAAGATTATCCGATCTGACTTGTAAGTCGGATCGGCTACCGGAATCGCTGACAGCAAAGACTGTGTATAGGGGTGTTTAGGATCATCAAACAGCTTCTGCTTATCTGCTACCTCCACTAGCTTACCTAAATACATTACCGCTACACGATCACTAATATGTTTGACCACACTTAAATCATGTGCTATAAATAAATAAGTTAAACTAAAGTCCTTCTGTAAATCCTGCAGTAAGTTTATTACCTGAGCCTGTATCGATACATCTAAAGCCGACACTGGCTCATCTGCTATAATCAACGATGGATCAACTGCCAGGGCTCTCGCCACTCCTATGCGCTGCCTCTGACCTCCACTGAATTCATGGGGATACCTCTTCATATACTCCGTTCCTAAACCAACTGTGTCTAAAATTTCAGTTACACGCTCGTTTCGCTCCTTCTTATTGGCTGCTAAACCGTGTATATCTATCGGCTCTCCCACTATATCTGCTACCGTCATCCTCGGGTTCAGAGAAGCATAGGGATCCTGAAAAATAATCTGCATCTCCTTGCGCATCTCTCTTAATTCCCTTTTATCCAATTCTAAAAGGTTGTGACCCTCAAATGTGATCTCTCCTTCTGTTGCCTCCAATAACCTTAAAATAGTACGGCCAGCCGTCGATTTACCACAGCCTGACTCCCCTACTAATCCTAAAGTCTCACCTTTATTGATATGAAATGATATGTCATCTACTGCCTTGACATGGGCTACTGTCCTGCGGAATACACCCGCTTTGACCGGAAAGTACTTCTTTAAGTTCTTTATCTCAAGTAATCTTTCTTCTGTCAATTATTTTCACCTCCATTATTCCTTTTCCTTTTCCTTTTTCTCTTTCGCTTTTGCCTCTTCTAATTTATCTACATGCCAACAGGCTACCTGATGGCTTTCTTCTATCTCTTCTATCTCTGGCTCGACTTCCCTACATTTATCCGTCGCAAATGGACACCTTGTATTATACTTACAACCCTGGGGAAAGTCCAGTGGGTTCGGTACACTTCCCGGTATAGCTTGCAAACGGTCCACATCCTTTTCTATATGGGGAATCGAGTGCATTAAACCCCAGGTATAAGGGTGTTTGGGATTGGCATACAAAGTCTCAACATCAGTATATTCTACTATTTTACCTGCATACATCACCGCTACCCTGTCTGATACCTCTGCTATTACACCTAAATCATGGGTGATCATCATGATTGCCATGCCAAATTGATCCTTTAAACCATTCATTAACTCTAGTATCTGAGCCTGTATCGTTACATCTAAGGCCGTAGTCGGCTCATCTGCTATCAATAACTGGGGATCACAGGAAAGAGCCATCGCTATCATTACACGCTGTCTCATACCACCGCTTAATTGATGAGGATATTCATCAACCCTCTGTTCGGGTAATGGTATCCCTACCTTTGTCAGCATATCTATGGACTCCTGGCGAGCCTGTTTCTTGTTTACATCCTTGTGGATTAAAATGGCTTCCATAATCTGATCGCCCACCGTATAAACCGGGTTTAATGATGTCATCGGTTCCTGAAAAATCATCGAAATATCATTACCCCTGATCTTTCTCATCTCTTTCTGGGTGGATTTAGTTAAATCTTTATTGTCGAATATTATCTCCCCTGTTTCTATCTTACCTGGTGGTGATTCAATCAACCTCATGATTGACAGAGAGGTAACACTCTTACCACAACCTGATTCACCTACCACACCCAGGGTTTCACCTGGGTAAATCTCAAAACTTACCCCATCTACCGCTTTTACGGTGCCCTCTTCAGTATGAAAGTATGTAGCTAAATTCTTAACGTCTATCAGCTTTTCTTTACTCAAAATTATCACCTACTTTATCTAATTTAATTTTGTAACTTGGGATCGAGAATATCTCTAAAAGCATCTCCAACAAGGTTCCATGATAAACAGAACAATGTAATTGCTACTCCTGGAAATACCACAGTATACCAAAACTGTAGTGCATTACCCTGGGTACCTAAAATCCAATTACGAGAAAACGATATCATTTGTCCCCAATCTGCATATCCAGTTGGGGCTCCCACTCCAAGAAAACTCAAGGAAGAAGCTGTAATAACAATTGAGCCCATCCTCATAGAAGCATTTATAACAACTGGAAAAATAGTATTTAATAAAACATGTCTCATGATTATTCTCATATCACTTGCACCTAGGGCTTCTGCAGCCTCAACAAATTCCTCAGTTTTGATTTCTAAAACCTGGGATCTCATCAACCTGGCTGTACTCATCCAACCAAATGTAACTAAAGCTATCATAACATTATCCAACCCTTTACCTAAAATTGTCGTCAGTACAATGGCTGCTACTAAAAAGGGCATTGACAAAAATATATCAGTAACCCGCATCATAACTTCATCTACCATGCCTCCATAAAATGCAGAAATTGTACCAATTGTAATACCGATAAAAGTACTAATTCCTACGACAATAAGGCCAACTCTAAAGGCAGTTCTTGTTCCCCATATAATTCCATAAAATATGTCATATTGGTTTTCGCTTGTGCCAAAAATATGTTCTTCATTGGGCGGTTTTGGTTGAGGACTCCAGCCAGCTCTTGGTATCATATAAGGATCTCTAGGCGAAGCAGGAGGAGCTATCCATGGTGCAAAAACTGCTATTATAACAAAAAATAATATAATAAAAATACCTAACAAAGATATTTTATTTCGCAATAAATTAATTAATACTTCTTGCCATTCCATCTATTTATCACTCCAATCTAATTCTTGGATCTATAATTGCATAAGATACATCAACACATAAATTAATTAAAATTAGTAAAAATCCAAAATATAATGCTAGACCCAATACAGCGGCGTAATCCAATTGAGAAGCAGCTGAAGCAAAAAATTGACCTAAACCTTGATAACCAAATATAGTTTCAGTAATTACTAAACCACCTAATAAACCTAACACCATGTGTCCGGCAACAGTTACTACAGGAATTAATGCATTTTTCCTGGCATGTTTTTTTACAACTACTCTTTCTTTTACACCCTTAGATCTTGCAGTCCTAATATAGTCTTTCCTCAAAGTTTCTAACATGCTTGAACGGGTAATCCTTAAAATATATGCCCACCATAAAATAGATATAGAAAATACTGGAGCAACTAAATGTCTTATGGCATCTCCTACAACTTTTAGATTTGCATTTAAAAGACCGTCAATTATATTTAAGTGGGTATATTGTACAAATTCGCTTGAACGAATTATATCAGAAGCCCAGACACTTAATCTACCGGGTGGAAACCACCCTAAAACTCCATAAAAAATCATAAGTACCACTAAACCAAAAACAAAAGTAGGTATTGACCATCCAACTATCGAAAATACACGAGTAACGTGATCCCAGGGATCATTATGGTGAACAGCAGAGAACACACCTAAATTAATACCACCCATAATAACAGGTATTAATGCCAACAAAGCCAACTCTAGAGTGGCAGGAAACCTCTGCAACACTGCCTCTGTAACTGTAGCTCCTGCAGTTTCTGACCAGCCAAAATCTCCTTTTAAAACCCCCGAAATCCATCTACCATATTGTTGATGAAATGGATCATTTAAGCCATATTTCTCTACTAATGAATCTAAATTTGCTGTTTTTAATTCAGCTGGAGATTTTATATAAGTACTTAATCTTTGATAGGGCCCTACTAACATCAACATCGCAAAAACTAATACTGAAACACCAAATAAAATAACTGGTAAGATTAATAATCGTCTAATGATATAATTTATCATATAAATCCCCCCTTCATAATTTATTATATCTTACTGTTAAAAATTATTTCGTAAAAAAGCATCGGGTCAAGAAACCCGATGCTTTTAATACTATCTAATCAATCTTAATATATTCTCGCTTCATTTTAATTTTTATCAAGAATATATGCATCTAATCCAGGTCTCATAGCATTTGGGTACCAACCTTTTACCCAAGTTCTTCTTACATTATGTCCGGTAGGCTGATCTAACCAAAGGTCGATTCCTTCTTCAAAGGCAATTGTTTGTAGTTCCTTATAAATTTCTTTACGTTTAGCAGGATCTACTGTTGTAATACCTTCTTCAATCAGTGGTTCTACAGTTTCATTAGCCCACTCTTTATATAAATCACCTTTGTAGCCACCAAATGTACCATCACCAGCTAGATAAGGGGTTACCCAGTTATGTGGATCTGGGAAGTCACCTAACCAACCCATAAATCCAAGAGTAAAATTACCTTGTACTAAAGCATCTAGATAGGATGACCATTGAATTCCTCTCACATCAACTTTAAACTTAGGATTAATACCTTCTATATAAGTTTTTAAGATATCAGCCCCAGTTTGACGAGCACTATTACCAGTATTGAAAAGTAAGGTTATTTGGAATCCTTTTTCCCATAACTCTCCATCAAAGGCATTTTTGAAATGTTCTTCTGCTGCTGCCAAGTCTTGATGGTATACTGGCTGATCTTCACTTGTGCCAAGCAGAGGTCTTACAATGGGTCCACCTATTTGTATAGAATTACCCATTCTTACATCTTCGATAAATGCTTTATAGTTAAATGCTTTAATAAAGCCCATTCTTACATCTTTATCAGCAAAGAAATTAGATGGAACTCCTTCTCCGTCTAATTTTCCACTACCAACATTGTCATTACCTTTAGTATTGATTTCCCAGTTCATTATTCCAACCATATTTTGCTGAGTAGGAATTCCGGTTGTAATTGTTACACCATCCATATCTTCCACTTGTGACAAGAACTGATTCGGAACATAAATAATATCTGCATCGCCACGTTGTAGTAATAATCTCCTTGTACTGAACTCATCGATATTTTGTATTACTACAGTTTTAAAGTTAGCAGTCCTTCTCCAGTAATTATCATTACGTTTCATATATACATGGTCGCCATTTTCCCATTCTTCTAGGGTAAATGGTCCTGTACCCATCATTTTATCATATAATGGATCATCTTCTTTGGGTGGATTATAGTATTCAGCAATAGTGTATGGACTACCATCCCATGCACCCTGTTCTATACTCCACTCTTTATCAATTACTGAGCCCCAGGAAGCACCCTGAGCTAAAATATTTAAGAATGGAGGATAAGGTTGTCTTAGATGGAATACAACATTACTTCCATTTACTTCTATAACTTTTTCAAGTTCTGCAAAAACCTCTGCCGATTGTTCAGAACTCAAATCAGCAGGACTAATATCTTCACCCAGTACTTCACTTACTAAATCCTGTAAGCCTGTTAGGCCTAAGAGAGGTTCATAAAGCATCCAGATAGGACCACCATCACGGTCATTGATCATGCCTCTTAAAATACTGTATTTAACATCTTCAGGAGTTAATGGATTACCATTACTAAACTCTACTCCTTCACGAATCGGAAACACATAGGACTTCCCGTCATCTTTAATAAGACCATTATCTTCAGATGGTACTTCAGTTGCTAATAATGGAACAAATTCAGTAACAGATTCTCCCTGGTATGCAATTAGATTTTCATATACATTGTAAATAATTTCTGCACTACCAGTATCATAAGAAAAATGAGGATCTAATGTGTTTTGATTACCTATCGTAACATAGGTTAAAGTGTCTTCTTTTTTAACTTCTTGTGCTCCTACTATACTGGCTAATGAAAAAACTAAAACTAATGACAACAATAATACACCAATTTTTTTCTTCATTTAAAATTTTTCCCTCCTTGAATTAATACTAATCATTCTTAAAAAACATCATATCAAATTGTATTTCAAATCTCCTTAAATTCACCCCCCTGAAATATAAAAAGAGTTATTTTGATCTTTATAAAGACCAATAAAGCTTAGATACCAAAATTCTTTACAAACTCTACATTATTATATTCTATGAATCTGGATGAATTCCTTCCTTTTAATATAAAAATATTTGCCATATAGCCTAGAGTTAACTATTAAATAAGATCTAATTGTTATTTTCTTTATTATATCATATTAAATTCTCTTCTCAACTAATTTTACAACTTTTCTTTTTAATTCTTGTTTTGTACCTTCATTATTTATAACCTGATCAGCCCTTTGGACTTTTCTCTTTAAAGGCATTTGAGCATCAATTCTACATTTAGCCTCAGAATAATCTAAACCATCTCTTTTTTGTAATCTCTCAATTTGCGTTGATTCTTCTGCATAAACCACCCAGGTTTCATCCACCTTTTTATCTAAAGAAGTCTCAAATAAAAGAGGGGCATCTATTACAATCAGATCCTGGTTTTTATATTTTTTTAATTTTTGATCAATAACATCTAAAATAGCCGGATGCGTAATTTCCTCTATTTTTTTTAATTTGTCATGTTTTGAGAAAACAATCTCACCCAGTTTTTTTCTATTTATTTTCCCCTTACTATTGATTATTTCTTTGCCAAACTCTTCTTTAACTTTATCAATAACTTCAGTTCTATTTAGCACCCTATGAGCTATCTGGTCTGCATCTATAACCTTAATTTTGAGCTCTCGTAATGTTTTAGAGACGAGGCTTTTCCCGGTTGCAATACCTCCCGTCAGTCCAATTATCAAAATAAATACCCCCCTATTTTTGACAGTTAGGGCAAAATCTCGCTGACCTGCCGCTGATCTTCTTCTTTTGAATTTCTTCACTACAGATTTTACATTTTTGACCTTCTCTCTGATATACATTTAACTCTTTTTGAAACTTGCCGGTTTCTCCCAGGGCATTTACATAATCACTGATTGATGTACCACCCATTTTTATGCCTTTTTGCAATATTTTTCTCAGCTGTTTATAAAGTTCTCTAATCTCTTTTTCTTTTAAGTTATTTGCCTTTCTATCTGGTCTTATCTTTGCTAAAAACAATGCCTCATCAGCATATATATTTCCTATTCCTGCAATAAATTCTTGGTTCATCAAAAGGGGTTTTATCATCCCTTTTCTTTTATTTAACATCTCTTTAAATAACTTAAGATTAAATTTGTCACTAAGTGGTTCAAGACCCAAATTATCTATGTTACCAGCATTTTCGAACTTATCATCTTTAATAAGATACAATCTACCAAATTTTCTGACGTTGTTAAACCTGAGATCTGTGTTATCATTAAATTCAAATACTACATGAGTATGTTTTTCTCTTCCCTCCTGACGTTCTTTATACAACAATTTACCCGACATCCTTAAATGTATCACCAATCTATATTGATTATTATCAAAATTAACTATGATATATTTCCCTTTTCTGGATAAAGACATTATCTTTTTACCCCTGCTTTTTTCAATAAATTGTTCTTTCTCAGGATAACCGATTACCATATCATCATATATATAAGTACTAGTAATAGTTTTACCCTTTAAAATGTCATTTAATCCAGTCACTATAGTCTGTACTTCAGGAAGCTCTGGCATAGTTTAAACACCTCTTATTATTTTAGTGAATATCCATTTTGTTCCATTAAATTTTTGCCTTTTTTCAAATCAACTATTAGCGGAACCTTTAATTGTACTGCTTCTTCCATCTTATTTTTGACCAATTTCGCAATCTCTGCAAGCTCTGATGCGGCAGCTTCAAAGACTATCTCATCATGAATCTGTAGCAACATCTTGACCTGTAGATTACTAGAATGCAGGGCTTTATAAACATCTAACATTGCTATTTTCATAATATCAGCAGCACTGCCCTGGATGGGGGTATTAATGGCTGCTCTCTCTGCAAATGACCTCCTGTGATAATTACTGCTATTTATCCCCTTTATATACCTCAAACGATTGAAAATTGTGCGAACATAACCATCCTTTTGGGCTTTATTAACAATATCATCCATATATCTTTTTACTCCGGGAAATCGCTTAAAGTACTTATCTATATAAGCCTGTGCCTTTTGATTTGAGATATCTAAATCCTGAGCCAGTCCATAAGAACTCATTCCATATGCAATACCAAAATTAATTACTTTGGCATGTCTTCTCAAATCAGAATTAACTTCTTCTTTTTTTACCTCAAATACCTCAGAAGCAGTTTGAGTATGTATGTCCTGGCCTTGATTAAAAGCCTTAATAAGTTGTTGATCATCACTAATATGAGCAAGAACCCTCAATTCAATCTGTGAATAATCAGCCGATAGAAAAACCCAGTCCTCTTTTTCAGGCACAAATGCCTGCCTGATTTTTCTGCCCTCCTCTGTTCTGATTGGTATATTTTGTAAATTAGGCTCAGTGCTACTCAAACGTCCCGTAGCCGTTACCATCTGATTAAAATTAGTATGTATGCGCCCTGTTTGTTCATCAACAAGATCTAATAAAGGATCAACATAGGTGGATTTTAATTTAGAATACTTGCGAAACTCCATTATAAAGGGAATAATGTCATGCTTGTTTTCTAACTTTTCTAAAACATCTATACTGGTCGAATAACCTGTTTTTGTTTTTTTGATTATAGGCAAATTTAATTTATCAAATAAAATCTCTCCCAGCTGTTTGGGAGAATTTAAATTGAACTTCTCTCCCGCTATTTCATAGGACTCTTTTTCAATTCTTTTTAGTTTTTCACTGATCTCTTTTGAGAGATCTTTTAAAAAATCACAATCTGTATAAATCCCATTAATCTCCAGTTGTGCTAAAACCTTAATTAAGGGTAGTTCTATATCATTATATAAATCCCAGAGTTCTTTTTCTTTTAGTTTTTTAATATATACATCTTTTAGATCAAATAAATAATTTAATAACTGAGCATCTTTGTTATCTGATTTCTCTATTTCACCTTTAGGAACATCAAATTCTCTCATAATCATATTTTTCAGTTTCAGTGGAGTCTGGTCAGGATTTAAAAGATATGACGCAAGCTGTGGATCAAATGATAAACCAGAAAAATCAATGCCACGATTACTTAAATATACAATATTGTCTTTGCTGTTAAAAGAAAGCTTCTTAATTCTTTCATCCTCAAATATTTCAATAAACTTTGCTTTATATTCATTAAATGGCTGAAATTGACTGATTTTACCATTTAACTTAATTAATAATTCATCTTCATTTCTATTAATAACAAAGGCAACTTTCTTATTCTTTTTTATCTGGTCAACTATTTTATCAACAGAATCTTTGCCTTTTACATTATCATAACTTAATTCTTTTAATTCTTTTTCTATGTTATCATCAAAACGTTCCAAAAGGGAATTGAATTCCAATCTTTTAAATAAATCTACAACTTCTTGATAATTTGGCTTTTCCATTTTAAGTTCTGCAAAATCTAAATCTATAGATAAATCGGTTACAATTTTACCCAGTCTTTTACTCATCCTGGCCTGTTTAGAATACTTTTTTAAGTTTTCCTTTCTTTTTTTACCTGAAATATTATCGATATTGTTCAGCACATTTTCCATATTCTCATATTCTTTTAATAATTTGGTAGCAGTTTTTTCTCCTATCCCCGGCACACCTGGTATATTATCAGAACTATCTCCCATCAACCCTTTCATATCAATTAACTGCTTAGGTACTAGCTCATATTGATCTTTTACTTTTTCAATGTTATATTCAATTATATCAGTAATGCCTTTACGGGTATAAATAACATTTATCCTATCATCTATCAATTGTAGGGCATCTCTATCTCCGGTGACAATTTTTACATTGATGCTTTTTTCAGCCGCCTCCTTGGCGATAGTTCCAATTACATCATCGGCTTCATATCCTTTTTTTTCTACTATAGGTATATTGAGTGATTTCAATACATTTTTGATGAGACTTATCTGAGGAATTAATTCCTCAGGTGTTTTTTTACGACCAGCTTTATAATCCTTATATTCTTTATGACGAAAGGTGGGCCCTTTTAGATCAAAAGCAACAGCAAGGTGATCGGGCTGTTCTTCATCTATTATCTTAAAAAGCATCCTAACAAAGCCAAAAACCGAATTTGTATATTCACCAGCTTCATTTGTTAAGAGAGGTAAGGCATAGAAGGCACGATGAGCCAAACTGTGTCCATCTAGAAGATACAATTTCTCCATTACATAATCAACTCCTCTAAAATTAATATTCCTTAAAAAAAGAACAATACCTGCTGACTTAGCCTTCAATAAATAAAAAGCCCTTAAAGGGCCTTTTATATCATTTATATGTAGTCAACATATTTTTTAAATAAAAATAAGATAACTTTTTTTCTTTCATATTTAAAAACTTAAAATACTTCTACTATCGCAAATAATTAAGGGGATTTACAGCCCTACTGTTTATCTGTACTTCAAAATGTAAGTGAGGACCTGTGCTATTGCCGGTATTACCAGAGTAACAGATCACTTCACCCCTTTCTACCCATTCTCCCGTCCTGGCTAAAAGTTGTGAATTGTGAGCATATAGTGTTCTTAACCCCTTTCTGTGTTCAATAATTATTGTATTACCATAACCATTTGACCACCCACTGAAAACAACACGACCGGCTCCCGCAGCTTTAATTGAAGTACCCGTGTTTACAGCATAATCAACTCCCTCATGCATTCTACCCCATCTCATTCCATAATAGGAAGAAATGCGAGCATTGGCCGGGGCAATAAGCATTTTTTCTAATCTATCTTGATAGCCAAATTCAGGTTTGACGGAAGGAATTAATACTAAACGTCCTATTTCAACTTTTTTATTTTTACTTATATTATTAGCATTTTTAATCAAATCACTGTTAATATTAAAGTTCTCTGCTATACTTTCAATGTTCTGGCCTGGCCCTATTTTATATAGTATTCCTTTTACAGGCAAGATCAACAAACTGTCTCCCGGTTTAATCCTGTTCATATTATCTATATTATTAGCACCAATAAGGGTATCAATATTAACATTATGATCATGTGCTATTGACCATAAGGTTTCTCCCGGCTGTACAACATGAACATGGATCCGTTCCATTAAGCATCTGTCAATATTTTGATTTTTTAAATAATTGTTTCTAATATTTAAATCTAATATAAAATTATCTGTGTTCTCATAATAATTATTATTATATACCTCACTCACCTCAGTATACTTTAAATCCGTATTATATGTAGTTGACTTTACTAATCTATCATTACTAAAAATAATATTATTATAATTCAGGAAAGTTACACTTATTATTATAATTACTACTAAAATAATCAGATAATAATTCTTCATTTTGATCCTCCTAAATTACTACATAATAAATTTAATATTATTATTGATATAAACAAATAATATTTTAACGCAAAAATTAAGTTAAGGTATTCACACATCAATACAAAACAAAATTTTTCATTATAAATATAAAGCTAAATAGAAAAGATTGAATTATTAAAAGAAAGGATAATTATAAGTAATTAAAATGATTGAAAAGTGAAAAATATTTTTTTAATGAACAGCAGATAAAACCTTATTATCATTAACTAAAATATTATTTATTAACACAGGACATATTTTAAGGGTGTAAATAAAATCATGCTCTGGTTTGCGCCAGTTTTTCTTGTATTTTGTATGATGGTATAGAAGAAACTCAATTAAATTTTTACTGCCATGGATGGTCTGCTTTTTATTAAATTTATTTTGTGTGAAGAAACCTTTGAACATTGATATTTTTTTATGTGCCTTTATTTCATATAAAAAATGCTTTCCTAAATTTTTTTTAAAGAAATCTATACTGTGGGCATAACAAAAAAAATCAGTTATATAATGACAAAATTCACCTAACCGTACAGTATAGTTTTTCACATTATGGTAGTCTACTGTATTTAATTCGTCATATATTTTTAGGGTTTCCTTAAGGCTTTTATCTATATAATGTAATTTTTTATCTTTTTTTAAAATCGGGTTTCATATTACCCCATATAAATGTTTTTAAAGGTAGATTTAAATTATAGCTTTTTTCAATATATTGATGTGTTTCACGAGCTAACATAGCGTGGGTAAAAGGATTCAAATGTGTACAGCACCTCTTTTGCTTTAATAAAAATCATTATTTTATATAACACTGTTGTTATTATAACATTATATCTACCTAAAAATCCAGTCAAATTACGCCAATATATAAAAAAATTTGATAAATAATATATTTTAAATGATATTCTTGCATATTTAATCATTGAATTCAGATCACACGTTTGAATAAAAAAACAAATTTAGTCAAAAAACAGGTATTTTTATAATAAAAAAATCAAGATTTCTATCTGTAAATCACAGACTTATATTTTTATGAACTGAGGTTTTATTAAAAAAATCAGTAAAAATTATCACTCTAAAACTTTTGACTAAATTTCCTATTTTAGATATAATAATAAATGTAAGATGATTGACATAAAACTAATTTATCATCTCACTTTTGAAGACTAAAATTCTACTCTAATGCTCCCGATTAATTCCTTAATCAATCGGTATAACCTCTCAAATATTAAATTACAAAAACTTCATCTATAGATTATATATCATTTCATATTATGTCAATTTTTCATTTTTTTAATTCATTGACATTGATTAAGTTCAGTAATAGGAGGTGATATTTCTATAAATTGGTTTTGGTTTTAAAAAAGATAGGGGGTTATATTAATGAAAAAAATTCTATCTATTGTGTTTGTCTTCACACTTATTTTTTCTTTGATGTTTGTCTTTAATACAGCTAAAGCTGAGGAAGTTGAAGTTACCTGGTGGCATGCAATGAGTGGTGGACGTTTAGAACCGGTCAAACAACTTGTAGAAGAATTTAATCAGTCTCACCCGGATATTACTGTTAATGCGACTTTTACTGGTTCTTATCAGGAGACATTGAACAAAGCAATAACAGCTGCTCAAGCAGGTAATCCTCCTAATATAATTCAAACATACGAAGTTGGTACCCAAATGATGTGGGACAGCCCTTATGTGGTTCCCATTGAAGACTTAGCTGAACCGGGAGAAGTTGATTGGGGTGACTATCTATCTGTTGTCAGAAGATACTATACAAATCCTGAAGGTAAACTTGTTTCTATGCCCTTCAATTCATCAACTGCAATACTTTACTATAACAAAGATATGTTCAAAGAAGCCGGACTGGATCCCTTAAATCCTCCTTCAACATATGCTGAATTAGAAAATATGGGTAGACAATTAATAGATACTGAAACTGTAGAAAAAGCTATTACATTCGGCTGGCCGACCTGGGTTTTTGAACAAACTCACTATTGGACAGATAACAACTATGTTAATAACGGTAATGGTAGAGAAAAAAGAGCAACAGAAGTTCTCTTTAATCAGGAACCCGGTATGAAAATCATGCAGACCTGGGCTGATTGGGAAGAAAACGATATTTTGATTTATGGTGGAAGAGAGTATGAACCAGACGCTGCATTTATTTCACAAAATACAGCCATGTTAGTTCAATCAACTTCTCACTTGAAAGATGTTATCGAAACAGCACCATTTGAAGTTGGCACAACCTTCTTGCCCAGACCAGAATGGGGTAATAGAGGTGGTACGACAATCGGTGGAGCATCCCTTTATATCTTTAAAGATGACCAGGAAAAGATGGATGCTGCCTGGAAATTTGTTAAATGGCTGAGTAATACCGATAATGCTGTCTTCTGGCATAAGGAAACCGGATATTTCCCCATCAGGTATAGTGCACTTACCAAGCTTATGAATCAGGGATGGTTCTCAGAACACCCCAGTTACCTGACTGCGTTTATCCAGGTACTAACCGCTAAAGAAAGTAACGCTACTTCAGGTGCTATAGTTGGTAGATTCCCACAAATAAGGGATATTGTCGATGGAGCAGTTACATCGATATTCGGAGGTCAGGCAACTGTTGAAGAAGCATTGAATAATGCAGCTGAAGAAGCCAATCAGGTTATAGAACAATATAATGAATCACAATAGATCTTAAACTACAAATAAGGGTGAGGTGGAAACACCTCACCTCTAATTAATATTTTCAGTAAAGAGGGGTTTAAAAAATGAACGAGAGCTATTTCAAGGAAAAAATTCTACCATATTTGCTGGTATTACCTTCTGTGTTGGTTATAATTATATTTTTGGTATATCCTTTCTATGAGGCTTTCAAGTTGAGTTTTTTTCAGGGAGGGGCCTGGGGAACAAATCAAATATTTGTTGGTTTAGAAAATTATATAAATTTATTTTCTTCACCTAAATATTTAGCAAGTTTGGGTCGAACTTTACTTTTTGCCAGTTTAGTTACCTTTATAGGTCTGGCTATTTCTCTGGGACTAGCTGTTTTATTAAATCAAAAAATTAAGGGCAGATTATTTTATAGAACTGCTATAATATGGCCTTATGCTTTATCAGCTGTTATTGCTGGAGTATTATGGGCTCTGCTTTTTGATCCTTCTATAGGTCTTATTACATATGTTGTTAAGGTTTTAACGGGGATTAGAATAAACTGGCGAACAAACGGAAATCTAGCCTTTGTGATTATCACTATTGCTGCCGCCTGGAGAAATATCGGCTATAATGTTATTTTCTTTATGTCTGCTCTACAAAATATACCAAAACAAGTATTAGAGTCCGCAGAAATTGATGGTGCTAGTTCATTTCAGAGTTTTTTCAGAATCTCTATTCCTTTAATTACACCAACCATGTTCTTTTTATTAATAATGAACTATCTTTATGCTTTTTTCAGAACTTTTGGTTTAGTCGATGTTGCTACACAGGGAGGACCCGGTACTTCTACCGAAATACTAACCTATAAATTATATAAAGATGCCTTTGTTTTTTTTGATGCAGGTTCGGCAAATGCACAATCAGTTCTTTTGTTTGCATTTATAGTAGGATTTACATACCTGCAGTTCAAATATACGCAAAGGGGTGTTTTTTATGGCTAATAGAAAAAAACATAAAAGGATACTCTTACATATTACAATCTGGATTTCTATATTAATTATTTGTTTACCTTTGATTTATGCTGTCATAATAAGTACTAGAGATCTTCAGGGTACTTTTGTTTCCCCTCCTAATCTAAAATTTGGTTCAAAGGCTATTGAAACATATAAAAAGGCTTGGACTACTGTAAATATGGGTAGGCTGCTAATTAACTCTGGAATTGTAGCCATAACTACAAGTGTGGTTAAAATTATTCTCGCAATAATGGCTGCTTTTGCCGTTGTCTTTTTCGATTTTCGAGGTAAGTATGTTGCCTTTGCAGCAGTTTTCTTAACACAATTGCTGCCAGTACCGGTAAAGATCGTACCTACCTTTGAATTAATGAAGGCCTTTAACTGGGTTGACTCATATTATGCCCTGACATTTCCCTATTTTGCTACAGCTACAGGTACATTTTTGTTTCGCCAATTTTTCTTAACAGTACCTAATGATCTTGTTGATGCCGCCAGAATTGATGGTTGTTCTCCCATGACTTTTTTAAGAAAGGTTTTAATACCCCTTTCCTGGAATAATATTGGAGCTCTATTCTTAGTTGAATTTGTTTACATGTGGAATAGATACTTATGGCCTTTAATTATAACCAATTCTGAAGAAATGAGAGTAGCTCAAATAGGTATTAAGATGTTGATGACAACCGGTTCTATCAATCAGTGGAATATTATTATGGCAGGTGCAATTATAACCTTGATACCACCCTTAATAGTCCTTTTAATCCTGCAAAAAACATTTATAGAAGGCTTTGTGATGAGGACAGGAAAATAGTATATAAAATCAAAAAATTAACCTCTACTCTAAGATTAGTAGAGGTTAATTAATTAATAAATCATAGATTCTGTTTTTATTTATTAATATCTGTTGAGTGCTTCAATATTAATGTCATCCGGAACATTTTCCTTTAAAACATAAACATCTCCACCATTTCTTAATGTTAAAATAGCGGCATAGTTAAATAAATCATAACTCTCTTTTCCTTTTTGTATCATATGGACCTTGTTTCTATTCTGATCAAAATAACCCTCTAAACTCCGCTTGCCATCTATAAATAATGAATCCACCTTACTGTAGTAAGCATCAGGTATAATCAATTTTATATCAAGTTTAGTCCGAGAAATACCTTTTAATTCCTTAAACTCCTCAATAATTTTTTCCTTTTGTTTTTTAATATGGTTGTATAATATTTCCGAGGTTCTTTGATGAATCTCATTCGGATTTAAATTTTCAGGATTTCCATTTATAAAACTATCAAAAATATGGTCATATGAACTTATCTTTTTATAATAGTGATACAGGGCTTGATCGCAGTATAAAATCAGAGGCTTTTCACCGTTTTTTAAGGCCGCTCTAATGCTTTTATCAATACTTTTTAAATACTTAGAGAGATCCTCTTCTTCTGTTTGATTGATAACCCCTCTGCCATGAAATATCGTATTTGTTGAAGAAACCTTGTGGGAATGGTGTTGAATATCTCTGGAATCCCCTTTATAATTTAAATAGTCATCTAAACTTTCATCAACTTCATATTTTTTTAACCTGTTTATATTATGGTTGTTAGCTTCAAAAAATCTGTTAGAATTTTTGCTTAAAGCTAAAATATAGTACTTACTATCACTTAATAACTCAAATAATAAAGGAATTATATAAAAATACTTACTTACCGATAATTCCTCTTTAATACTATTATTGAGCCTTACATAATCAAATTTTTCAGGGCTGATAAAAAGTGCTAAGGCTTTCTCATGATGGTGCCAAAAGTTTATATCATCGACTAGTTTATAGGCTGGTTTTAGCAATTTCTCAACCTCAGCTTTTTTATAATCCCATTCATCCATTAAAATACTTTTTGCCTCTGAGAGATAGTTCTTTAATTTAATTGTGCTCTTTTGAAAGTTACCCTCTCTGGCTGCTTCGGTTGATAGATATATTGAAATACAGGGTTCATTAATTTCATTGACTAAATTCATTACAAACTCCTTATTAAAAACAGTCATTTATAACCCTCCCAATATATTTTGCTCTTCTTCTTTCTATTTATATTATAACAAAAATCAAGAGGTTTTTATAGACATTAAGTGTTTTTATTTGAGATTTGATCATCTAAACTCATAAATTATCTTTTTTTAAGCCTTTAATATCTTTCTGGCTGTTTCATCAAGTGCTTCAGTCATATAGGTTAGATTAGTTTCTTCAGCTGTTTCACGATTGGCAGCCATTAGATCAGAACGCTGTAATTCATTTAAATTAAATTTTCGTGCGCCGGCCATAAACTGCTGTAAACCTGCCCCCAACTTATCCAACAGAGTCCAAAATGCAACTGCTCCATAGGGTATATTCTTCATTTCTTTTTTACCCACCTTGTCCATCACATCATACCATCCAGCAAAAATACCTTCCGGCTTAGTACCTATCTTCTGGACAGTTTTCGGTAATTCTTCCCAATGACCATTTAAATCTTTTCTTTTCTCGGGTTTGAAGACTCCTTCAATATTCGAACCCAAAAATCCAGGTATCATAGGTGCCCTTCCCATGCAAACTAACTTCACATAAGGTGAGCCTAAAGACAATGCCTTAAATATATGATCTTCTCTACTTAAACCTCCTGCAAAGGCCAGGTCAGGTACGCTTTCACCCTTTTCATTTAATATATCTGCATATTCAGTTGCTTTAGAATGCAGTTGTAGAGATGGGATCCCCCAATTACTCATCATATTCCAGGGACTCATTCCTGTACCTCCCCCAGCACCATCTATAGTCACTAAGTCTAATTTAGTTTCTGAAGCAAACTTAAGGGCCATCGCCAACCCCTCCATTCCATAAGCACCTGTCTTTAGTGAAATACGATCAAAACCTAAATCCCTCAAATATTGAATAGAGCTTACAAAATCTCTCTTAAGAGATTCTGTTGAATCTGACTCTGTACCTCCCAGTCTGCTGTGCCGGGCAAAACTTTTTATAGCCCCAGACTTAAAAGCATCTCTTACAGTCTTTTTGGTGGGATCAGGATCAACCAAATAACCACGCTCAGCCAAAAACTGAGCATACTTAAGGCTCTTAACCTGAATTTCACCCCCGATATTTTTAGCTCCCTGTCCCCATTTAAGTTCTATAATTACTTGGTTACCATAATTCTCTATAATATATTCAGCTACTCCATTCCGTGCATCCTCAACATTTAGCTGAACGAATATTGTACCATAATCATCTTTATACCTCTCATAGATATCTATTCTTCTATCCAATTCAGGTGCTTTAATAATTTTACCATTTTTTAATTCTGCTTGTTTATCTACACCCACTACATTTTCACCAATAACTATCGGAATACCTGTTAATGCTGCTCCTACAGCAAAAGAATCCCAATATTTCGCAGCAATAAATGTTGAGCCCAGGGCACCCGTCATTATGGGATACCTTATTTTTGTTTTAATATCACTGCCGAATTGGCTTTCTATCTCTACATTTGAAAAAATGCAATTGTCCGGACTGGATTCTTCCTCTTCTAACCCTACACTCCCATGTGTATATCCCTGAATTCTTACAGAATGATAGCCAACGCCCTTTGAGACAGTGTTTTGGCTACCAGATGTTATTTCACCAAAATCACGGGGATATAGTAACTTTCTGCCTTTTAAAGATGATAACCATGTTTCACATTTACCTTTACAATCTGAACGACAGAGAGTACATAGCCCCGCTTCCGTCGGATTACCTCTATTTACAGTACCTAAAGCATCATTTCTTTTTGACCATTCAACCATACTATCTACTCCACTCCTTTGTTGTTTTGGTTTTTATGCTTTTAGCATCAACATATTTATATACTTTAAAATACATGTGATATAAATTTGCTAATTTGTATAGATCTCAATAGTTAGTCCAAAATATTAAAAGTTCTTTTAAAATTAATAATTTAAAATGTAGTTAACAAAGAACAAATCACCTCCCATTAATTATAACAATGTTATTTTATATCCAATAAATTTATTTTCTTTGAAATGTTTTTAGCACTTTTAACAACCATATTTATAGTTTTGTTTAGTCCAAACGATTTTATGCGTTGTTCTGGGCCGACCAGACTTAGTCCATATAAAAGATTACCGTCTTTATCTAAAACAGGTGCACCTACCCCAATTGCACCTTTATCTACTTCACCCCAACTTATAATATAACCCTGTTTTTTTATCTCTTTTATTTGTTCTCTTAACAATTTTGGATCAGTAGTAGAATTTTCAGTATATGATTTCATCTTTTGATTTAAAACCTTCTCAATTTCTTCTTCTTGTGCATATGCAAGGAGTATTTTACCGGTGGCACCACTATGAAGTGGTGTAGTATGTCCGGGTTTAGAGGTTAATTTTATCGCATTTTTCGTTTCAACTTTTTCAATACAAACCCCTCCAATATTGGTATAAACAGATAATAATACCGCTTCTCCTGTTTTATCCCTTAACTTTTTCATCTCCTCAATCGCGATATCTTTATGATCAAAATTTTTATTCATCCTATTTGCAATCTCTAATACTCTGTAACCCAATCTGTATTTATGACTTTTACTATCCTGAATCAAAATTTCTTCTTTTTTTAATGTGTTAACTATTCTATATACCGTACTCTTATTTAAATTCATGGCCCGAGCAATTTCAGTTATACCAAGATATTTAATATTGGCCTCAAATAAATCTAAAATATTTACAGCCCTTCTTATAGAATTAATATAATCTTTTTTGCCGTTGGTCATTTGATCACCTCTTGTTTATAATAGTGAAACACTGTTTTTATATTATGTATAACCCTTATATACCGGATAAATTTTAAAAATCCTTTTTTTTAGTAAATATTTTTCAAGATTTTTGAAAATAATTTATTCATAAAAAAATTCCTCTCTTTTAAAGAAAGGAATCTTCTCAAAATATTTATATTTAAAACTACTAACTGATACTTGTATATTTTATAATTGCTCTTTAACCGTCTGGTAAGCTAAATTAAGCGCATCCAGAATTTTATCAATCTGGTTGCCGCCTCCCTGGGCATTAAGTTTGTTGCCTCCTCCCCTTCCTTTTATACATCTAAGTGGTTCATTGATGACTTCACTTGCATCAATTGCTTTTATATTTTCAGAACGGGCTATTAACAAGCGGGCCGTTTCTTTTTGTCGATGGGCAAAAATACAGATAATATTGGCCTGATTGCAGAGTATATTTGCCACAAGCTGGACATTATCATAAGAAAGGTCAGTCCATAATTTTTTTACAATGAGAATTCCATTTACCCTGTCGGCCGATTTTTTTAAGGCTTCTGCCTTATAATTCATCAGCTCTTTATCCAGGGTTGATATCCTGTCTTTATGTGTATTGATAGCTTTTTGATGCCTTTTTACTTCTTTTAATATCTCCTGTTCGGGCACAGATAAAATATCTCTTAGTTGTAGACAGATCTCATTTTTTAGATCATAGTCCTTTAGAGCTCTTTTCCCACAGACAAACTCTAATCTTAAACCACCTTTGTAATTCTCAACATCTATGATCTTTATCATACCCAATTCAGCTGTGTTTTTAAGATGAGTACCCCCACAGGGTGAAAAATCTATATTACCAATTTTTATAACCCTTATATTTTGATCAACGGCCGGTTCTTTTCTTAAATTAAGTTCTCCGAGTGTTGTTTGATCAGGATAGAGGCTCTCTATATCTATAGCTTTATATATATATTGATTTGTCTTCTCTTCTATTTGTTTTAATTGCTGGCAAGATAATTGTTTATCTAGATCAATGCGCAAATTGCTTGCCGATAAACTAAAGCCAACTGTATTTAGATCATAATCATTTTTTAATACTGCAGATAGTAGATGCTGACCTGTATGCTGCTGCATAAAATCATATCTCCTCTGCCAATCTATATTACATTTTATATCTTTTACTTTTGAGGGTTTCTCATCTAAGACGTGGAATATATCCTCGTCTTTTTTATAAACATATTCAACATCTAAGCCATTAATTTTACCTTGATCAGAAGGTTGTCCTCCTCCTTTGGGATAAAAATATGTTTTATCAAGTTTTACATGATATTTACCTTCTTTTGCAGTTATATCAATAATATTAGCTGTAAATTCATCCTGATATTGGTCTTTTTCATAAAGTTTTTCTGCCATTATACCACCCTTTAATATATTTTTATAATAATTACCTATCATCATCTTCTTTCTCTTCTTCATATTCTACATCTACATAGTCATCTTTATGAGAAAAATCAGAATGAAAAGAGAAATTACTTTTTGTTTTAAATTGATTTTTATTTATATACCTTTGGAAAATATTCTTTGCCAACTTGACAAAAAACGGCCTACTAAAAGGTATGATTAATAAAAAACCTATTATGTCAGTTAAAACACCAGGTGTTAAAAGTGTTATACCTCCAATCAAGATTAAAAGACCCTCAATTAAATTATGGGCTGGAATCTGACCACCTGATAACTTTTCTCTAATTTTGGTATAGACAATCATGCCCTGATTACGGGCTAATGTAGCACCCACAACACCTGTGGCTCCTATCAATAATAATGTGAGTAATAGTCCTATTCGGCTTCCTATTTCAATTAAAAGAGCCAATTCTACAATGGGCACTACGATAAATATTAAAAGTAATCTTGCAAAAATAATAATCACCTTCTGTCTTAAATATCATTTAAATTTCTCTTAATGCATCAGTCGGTTCTAAATTAGCAGCCCTTCTGGCCGGTATTACACATGTTATTGTAACAATAATAGAACCCAAAATAAAGCCAAACAACACATTACCATAAGAAAACTGAGGATATATGGTACTGCTGAATAATAGCTCTGAGCTAAAACCTTCTGTCATTGAACCAAAGTTGATGCCAATCCCACTCAGGAGATTTGTTAAAACACCACCCAGAATTGCTCCAATCAGACTGCCCACTACTCCCATAATTGCTCCTTCTATTAAAAAGAGATACAAAATATCTCTTTGTTCTAAGCCAAGGGCATTCATCATCCCTATCTCTTTTGTCCTTTCATTGACGATCATGATCATTGTATTAATAATTACAATACTGGCCAATGCAACTATAAACACATAGATAAAATTGTATATGGCTTTGGCCATTTCCAGCCAACCAACCAATCCACCTGCTTCTTTATATGACATAGACATATACTTACCTGCAATATTATTGTCCTCCAAATACTTATTGACCACAGGCAGAATTTCTTCTGTATTATTCCTATGATCGGCAAATACCAATAGCTCTGTAGA
>JAGYMU010000200.1 GCA_018399995.1 Halanaerobiales bacterium
GGAGACCTGCTTGAGAACGGCCCAAAAAATGTCAATAATCTGGAAACAGGGATAGACATTCCCGCAGCCACTGTATCCCAGCACCTGGCAAAGATCAGAAGCGTGGGCTTAGTCCGCAAGACGCGAAAAGGCGTGAAGATGTATTACAGCCTTTTTAATAAAGATAACGTTTCGGCCATGCTGAAGACCTTTCTTTAATTAGCCGGTACCGGTGATGGTTGAGGAAGATTTATTAAAAAACCATAAAGATCTGAGAAAAAAATTGAAATCATAAAAATAATTGTATAAATTTGATATAATAGTTAATTGAATATTAGACGTATATGTTGAATCTAAATAACAATAAAAGAGAATATTATGAGTAAAGATTTTTGGTATACTGTTGGAGGAACCATTCTAGGTTCTTTAGTTGAAGAAGGTATTGAAGAGATATTCCCTGGTGTTGGTGAATTAAACTGGACAGGTGAAATTTCTGGAGCAATAGCAGGCCTTCTTTCATCGCAATTAACAAAAGATGAAGTAAATAATTCTATTAAAATATTTGTTAGATATGCATATAGATTTGTCAACAAGGACAATGCCCCAAATGATATTTCTGATGAAGAATTAAAAGTATTTTCCGATAATTTTCATAAAGTACCATTTAATAAAAAGAAAGAAATAATCAACAATTTTAAAACACTATCACCTTATGAGTATAGTTTAATTGTTGATTTTCTTAAAGAATTTGAAGGTGAAACAAATGGATATAGAGCTAAATATATTTAATAAAGAAGAACTGATTCGAGCTTGTCGCTTAATTGGCTATAAGGACAAAAATGAATACCTTTCTAAAAGTAATGAAAAAGAATTAAGGGATTTGATTTATAAAAAAATAAATCCTAACAAAAAGGAAATGATCGAACAATATCAAAAAACACTAAAACTTTTAAAAGAAAAGTATGACGAAAATGATAATCTTGATTTATTAAAAAATAAACTATATGTATTTACTTGTAAAAAGTTAAATGAAGCCATAAAAAAAATGTCTAAAAAGAAACGCGAAAAGCTAATTCAAAAAATTGAGAATAGTATTGACTCAACAACAATTGATGATCTAAGAAAAGTTGGCAGGCAGGGTTTCGTGACAGGTTCTGGAATTTTAGCAATTCAGGGAGGGGCAATAATAATAACAGGGAGTAACTTAGGTATATGCATGTTATTAACTAGCGGCCTATCAAGTATTAGTGCTCTTATAAACGTTACTTTCCCTTTCGCGGCCTATACTGGTGCTGCAGTAGTAGGTGGTAAAATACTTGGAGTTGCAGCTTTTTTAGCTAATCCCTTTGTCGCAACATCAATTGTTGCCCTTGGATTATATCAGATATTTATAAAAGTTCACAATAGACAATATATTAATCTTGCAGGGATAAACTATCTGATAGAAACAAAAAAACAGTTAGAAAAAACGTAATATTTTCCTGCCGTTAAGACTAGTATTTATCATCTCAAATTAACCTATATTGTATTAAGCAGTTTTTAGGGATTTTAACCAGAAGAGAAAGAGCGCCAAGGTATTTCACAGCCTTGTAGATAAAGATAATATTGCTGCTATGCTGTAATTAGCCGGCAGATACCATTTAACAGAACTTAATAAAAACCATTAAAATATTTAGCCGGCAGAGTTCTATAACCCTCATATCTAAGCAGCGATTTATACTCTTTGCTCACTAGGGCATTTTTAATGTACTCTGCTTTGCAAACACTTCGACACTGTCTCATTTAAGCAAAATTAAGGGCTCCCTGCTTTATACAAGGAGCCACGTAGCAGTATTATTTTCTCTTTCGGCATTCCCATATCAATCT
>JAGYMU010000201.1 GCA_018399995.1 Halanaerobiales bacterium
TTAATAAACTTAATAAAATATCTTTAATCGTATCCATAATATTCTAATTCACTTATTAGATCTTGATAAATATATTTTAACTTCTCTTTATTTTCTTCTGCTTTAGCATCAACTATATCAACTTGCATAACCCTATAAGTATTATAAAAACCTTTTATTTCTTCATATTTATTCATTTCTTTTTTGGAAGCTATCTTATAATATTCACGATTTTCGTCTTGGTTATCTATTTCAGAATTTACCTTTTTTTGTAATTTCATATAGTCCTCAAAGAAATCATTTAATTGTCTTCTAGGATATAATGGATCGTTTAACATTAAATCACTTAAAACAGGCAAATTATATTTTTCATCTCCAGAAACTTCAAATTGTTTAAATACTCCACCTGTATAGTTATCTACTAAATAATCAATTTGTATAGGTGATAATTCAACTCCAGTTTTATCTGCAAGTTTAGATAAAGATTTTGCTAATTTAGAAGTCCAATCATAATATCTTTCTGTATGATATTTATAACTCATTCCTTTACTTACAATAGGGTTACCTAGATAATTTTTGTTTGTAGCAACATCTAATAAAGGGCCAAAAACTGATGGAGTAGGATCTGGAATTTGTTTCTTTAATAATTCCAATGCTTTCATTATATATTCAGTATCTTTATTTTTGTATGTATCCATCACTGCTTGTGGAACAGCCATAAACATAATACCTAATTCAAATGGAATAGGAAGTCTATATACATCTCCATCTATTTCAAAGAATAAATTACTATATTTATATGTAAGATCTAGATTTTTATACCAATCTTCGTCTTTATTTCTAAACCAAGATAATAAAGCAAGTGAAGTAAGCCAACCAACAGATTTTACTGTTGTGGATATTGGTCTTTCTTTAAATGTTCTAACTAATTTTTCTGGCCCCCTAATACTAGCATTAAAGAAAGCAGTAACTTGATTTAATTGTTTTGCCCATTTACCTGATTTAGTAAAATTAACGGTTATATCTTGTGCATCATTAAATGCTCGAATAAATGCATCTTCTTCAGTCCAATCTGGGTGATTTTTTCTCCATTTATCTGACATATACATTTTATAATTCTCTTCCATTTCAACACTTCTAGGCCCCATTTCAGTAATACCTATAATATCCCTTATTGCTGATAAAGGATGTTTTACAACATATAAAGATTTACCTTTTTTGCCTAATCTTCTCAATAAAACTTCATCATAAGCAATTTTTGTAGCGGCTCTATCAAAACCAATTTGTCCTGACATTCCTCCTCCTAATGCCTTAAATCTTCCAGTCGGAGTTTCTATTCCTGCTGTTAAATCTGCATATACTCCTTTTATTGGATCGAATATTGTTACTTTGTTTCTTTTAGAAAATGCAACATAAGATAAAGAATCTCTAAAAGGGTTTCTAGCTAAACCAAATGAAACTTTCAATCCTGTTGCACCAAGTCTTAATAATCTTGAAAAT
Organism: Halanaerobiales bacterium; assembly: GCA_018399995.1. Classification (GTDB taxonomy): domain Bacteria; phylum Bacillota; class Halanaerobiia; order Halanaerobiales; family M55B127; genus M55B127. The sequence continues at coordinate 1,480 of JAGYMU010000201.1, forward strand.
TTAGAAAGTATTTTCACAACTGGCCCCAACTTCATAGAATCTATACCATTTAAAGCTTCATACAAATCTGGGTGTATTTCATAAAATTGTGGTTTACCATCTTTGTAAACTGTTATTACATTTTCTTTTCCTGTAAATTTAGATCCTTGTGAGAATATTGTTAGAATATCATCATTTATATCTTGTATAGACGCCCCAGTTATTCTTTCAATACTTCTTAATGTTTCATCTTTAATTTCTTTTCTAGCATTTTCATCTAAAATATTCTTATTTATTGTCCTTCCTATTTCTCTACTTATTTTTTCACCTGAAAATGTTGTAGCTTTTATAGGAGCTGGTATTTTTGATATAAAACCACCTA
>JAGYMU010000202.1 GCA_018399995.1 Halanaerobiales bacterium
TTATTTTTAAAAAAAGACGATTTGATTAGATTTACTGATTATCAATTGCAGAATTAACCTTTTGAACTCTGCATTTTTAAGTTGATACTAATCCCCATACCTAATAAGATCCAAAAAACCGGCGCAACAGAAACAACACTATCATTGAAAAATCCTGCCGCTGCATAACCGATAAAGGCAGCAAAAAGAGCAAGACCTAACACACTATAAAAGTCATCCAAATTACTTTTCCAATATAGTTTAATACTCTGATAAAAATACATGCCAAACAAAAATACTAAAGCCAGCAAAGAGGGGACTCCTGTATTGATAGCTGTCTGCAGATATAAATTATGTGGTTTATCGACAATTTGAGTAGTTTTTCCAAATGCCTTTAGTTTGCCAACCCAATCTTTCTGTGGAAAGTGAACAGCATATGTATCTGCTCCTGTACCTAATAACCAGGTTTCTTTCATCAATAAAAATGATCTTGACCAAATATAGCCTCTGCCGGAACCCAGTCTTTCTCTACCTTCAAATCCCAAATAATCAACTTTTTCTATCTTATATGCCTTACTGTTGTGGCCGACTATATAAAATCCATCTTGAGTTATTTTAAAATTAGCCTCCATATTTGCATATTTCCAATTTAAAATATTATTTGATGGACTGAACTTGAAATTATGATTAGCATATTCAGAATCTCTAAAATCGATATCTCCGTTCTCCTTATCATATGAATAAAGAAGATTGTCGCCAGCTTGATCAAAGAAGTTTAAAGAATTATCCGCCAACTGAGCACTAATTAAACCTTCACTTGTTTCTATTAATAATTTGCTGTTTTCAGTTCTAATATCTTCTAATCTCAGTTCTTCTGTTTCACCACTTACAGCCATTTCAGTTTCAGAAGTAAATGAAAGCAGGTCAGCTGCTAGATTACCCTGACCATAATAATTCATCCCACTAAATATTAAAATAAAAGCAATACTCATAACTAAAAGCTGCTGCCAATTTTCTTTAAGATGATTTTTGGCGAAAAGAAGTATAAAAAATACTGCCAATCCTCCACCAACTAAACCAGCCCGAGAAAGTGAACCAAGCCAATAAGCAAACATTATCAGGTTTATCACAGCTAAAATTATCTTATATTTTTGTTTTTTTACTAAAATAAAAAGTGCAAATGTTAAACTAAAGAGCATTGCTGTATAAGAACCCACATAATTGGGATTAAACATGGTACTATAAATGATATTTTTTGCAAACTCAAAGTTTAAGTTATTAATTAAATTATGATGTTGGTTTGGTAAAATTAATCTTCTTCCAAACTCAGATTGAAAAAAATCCATGCCAAAGTATTGAAATATGCCCTGCACTCCTAATATTACAGCAGAAATTAATATACCTGCCAAAATAATCTTAACATCTTTTTTATCATTTATAAGATTAATAGTAATAAATAAGATAATCATATAAGCTAATAAGACAAATAATCCTTCAAAGCGGTCTGGAAACCCAAGAAAAGAAATATATGGTGTCTCAGAAAACAAAGAAGAGAATATTATAAAAAAAGAATAGATTAATATAGGTGGATAATACCATGTTTTTTTGATTTTGTTATTTTTAGATAAATATATTAAAAATAATATCAATGCTGCTGCTGATGCAATAATCAGCCAGGCTGATTTATAATAGCTGAAAAAATCCATATTAATTTCATCAGGCCAGTATGATGCAATAAAGCTTCCAAGCTTAATTTTTTTAAGAAAAACGATGAGCGGAATTACTGCTGAAATAAATACTAATGGTATTAAATAAATTTTAGATTCATCTTTAAAAAATTTGATAAAAATACCTCCCT
>JAGYMU010000203.1 GCA_018399995.1 Halanaerobiales bacterium
TAAGAAACTATTTGCATTATCTACCTCCTGTCTTATATTTTTTTTATTATCTTCTGCAACATCATCGAATTGGGAATACGTATAATGTGTTCATTTTCGTCTTTAAGTTCCGAAAACATCATACTCATTTCAACAACTTTACCTTTTATACCATCCGGTAATAATTCAATATTATCTCCAACTTTGTAAGGACGCCAGACCATTATAATAATTGTAGCTAGAAAACTGCTAATAATACTCCAGCCCGCAAATAAACCAAAAACAATCATGCCCAGGAGCACAGATATTGTTGTCCATAGAACAGTAAGCTCTATTCCAAAAATAGTAGCCACTACTAAAGTAGTAACTATAATTATTATCCACCGAATGATTAATTTCAAAATAGTTACATTTGCTTCAGAGAAATCTTTTTTCTTAGATAAACCACGAATTTTGCCCTCAATAAAACGCATCAGGAAGAAAGCCAGACCTATGGTGATAATAACAGGAACAACTACCTTGAAAATATATGCTGCTATTTCCATCTTCCTACCTCTTTCGTTAACTCTCTATTTAGTTAAAGCATCTTTTAATAATTTACTCTGCCACTCATAAGCTTGACGAGGGTTGCGAGATGATTTCGTTAAAGAAATTTCTTGAGTTAAAGTGAGATTTATCAACAGTTACTTCTATAGAGCTTACTTCTAACATAACCTATTACCTTTGTTAATTACTCTCAATCTATCTTAATCTTTATCTTTGTAAATTAAAATTTCAAGTTTTCTATCTGGTCTTCAAATTCCTAACTTTCCTAATAAGGCCAAACTTCCTTTCGCATTTCTAGGCAATACTCTTTTATTATTACAATTTTTTAAGTCTCCTTAGATATTTAAGATCCTCACGGTCCTTAGTTCTACCTGCAACACGTTTCATTTTTATCAAATCATCTAATGAAGCAAAATAAACAAAGGTATTACCAATTTTTGCTCTGACTTTATCTTTCCATATTTTCTCAAAGCTTATCCCTTTAACAAATGGATGGATATCGGTCTCTACAGCATATTGCCGAATAAGTAATTTCTTTTTAAGTAAATCTTTTATCTTGATATCAGTTACATCATATCCAAATGCTTTTAAAGCCTGCCATGTCCTTTCGGCATTATCCTCGGTTGGTCTTATAAAGATATCAATATCCAAAGTCGCACGAGCATATCCATGGACTGGAAAAGCAGTTGCTCCAATTATTACAAACTTCACTTTATGTTCTTTTAATGATTTTAAAAGATTTTCTGTATCCACTTCTCTCCAACAGTTCAACTATCTCCTTTGTTTTCTTAAACATCATCTCAAACCTTTTCTTAGTTGAAAGAGATTTAAGATAATTTAATTCGAACTCTATCTCTTTTTCCGGATTATGTTTATTTAATTTTAAAATATGCTCCATTTTTAGTCAATCAAGTAAATTATAACATTATAAATTTGGTCTGTCAATAAAGTGAAACACTGGAGTTTCCCCATTTTTTTCAAAAATCATTATAACATAAATGATAAATTGATATGTAAAAATTATAGAGTAAATTTTAAGGATGGTTAGAAATCAGAGTTTCATATCTATTTACTACAGTAGCAATATGAACCCTGAATTGTTATTTTTTTATTACAAAGTCACATTTTTGTTCATCGTAATCTATTTTAATCCTATCTTTTTCTTTTACTCTCCCTTCAAGCAAATCCATGGCTATTTTATTTTGTATTTTTTTCTGTATTACTCTTTTTAATGGCCTTGCTCCATAAGTAAGGTCAAAACCAAGTTCTGCAATTTGTTTTTTGGCTTTATCTGTA
>JAGYMU010000204.1 GCA_018399995.1 Halanaerobiales bacterium
TAGTAGATGGTGATTATAAATTAGGCATAGCACAATTACTTGGTTGGTCGCCATACTTTGTAGAAAGTGAATCGTCTGATATATTAGACAAACAAATAAAAAAAGACCTAAAAGATATAATGGATAATATATAATAAAAAGGCTACCTTAATCGGTAGTCTTTTATATTATATCAACTTTAACCCTAACGCTTCACCACGAGCCTTGTGTGGCTTCTGTGTGGACGCTAGCGTTTCTTCTTTAATACCTTTTTAGCTTTCTGTTCAGGTATAAAATCTAACTCTAATTTAAAGTGATCTAATACAAGGTTAAGGTTTTCTCTTAGTGCTTCAATAACCTTTTCATTTTCTCTTATCTGGTCAGACATTTTATACATTAAAAGTAAAATATCTAACTCTCCATTTTCTAACATTTTTACTTTTTCTTTTAGTTGTTTTTTATTCATATTATTTAGGTTAATTAGTTAATTGTTTTATCAATTACAGAATTTTTGTTTATATAGTATTCAATATTATTTTCTATCGCCAGTAATCCTATTGGACAATTAATAGCATCGCTGATTTCTTGGTTTGTTATAAGTGGTAAACTATCTTTAACCACATCTATATCTAAAAATATTTTTGTGTGGTGTAATGCTAATTTTTTTATTATATCTCTCATACTATTTAGATTTATAAGCCTTTAATATGGCTAAGTAATTAATTGCGTCATCTATTGTATCTTCTAATCTCTCATCTTTTACATTACCATCTCTATTAAGTAAATTAGATATACGAGAAATCTTATCACTAACTCTTACAAGTATTGCTCTATCAGGTTCTACTCCTACCTGTAAACTCATCTCAAAGTTTTTAAAAGGGTCATTAGAATTAGCATAATCGCTATTCTTTTTTTTAGCTATATCAAGACATCCTTTGAAAGTATCTTCTAAGTGTTTTATAAATTGTTTTGTAGTCATATTTGTTTATATTAGTTTGTAAATTCTTTACAATTATAAATAGCTTTGCCATCTATAATAGATACTAAATCTAATTGATATCTATTTGAATCATTAGAAAAATATCCAACACCAAATCCTTGTTGCCAATTAGGAGTTTGTCCTTCCATATACTCTTGGTCTAGTTTACATAAACATCCGCACTCCATCCACTTGTAATCGCCAGCTGTATTTGTTTGCATATAAATAGCTTGCCTATGGGTGTGAGCTGATACACCACTGCACCCATTCTTTTCAAACTCACCCTTAGCAGAGTAACCAGCATATTTCTTTACCACATTGCCGTGTTTAATCATTACTCCTTTATACATCATCATACCTTGTTCAATATATTCAATATTAAATCTCTTAAGTTCTAATAATTGACCAACATCTAAGACGTGTAATCCTGCTAATTCTTTAGCATTATTCCATAAATATTTTTGCATCCTTTGTTCATGGTTACCTCTAATGAAATATATCTTAGTTTTTTTGCCAGCTACTTTTCTGATGTGAGACAGTATACTAATAGCCTCATCTACCTCTTCTTGAAAATGTAATGCACCGTTTGGATCTTTAGTAAATCTTGATATAGCATAAGCATCAAGTAGATCACCCATAATAAATATTGTCTGTGGTTTAAACCATTGTATAAAACTATAAAGTACCTCTAAAGCATCTTCATCATGAAACGGAGCATGGATGTCGCTTATAAAAACGACCTGTTCATAATTATTCATATTACTTCTCGTTATTGTGTTCGCTAAATATAAATGGACTATTGCTTAAAATCTTTACTAGCTTTCTCATAGCAGGAGTATCTAAGTCTATGAAGATATC
>JAGYMU010000205.1 GCA_018399995.1 Halanaerobiales bacterium
CTCACTCCTATCTATATTCTTATAAATGTCCAGCATAACTTTTTGTACTCTAGGTGGCACTTCTTCCTCATCCATTTTCTGTTTAAATTCTGATAGTCTTAACATTGTTATTCCCCCTTAACCTTAATGTGCAAGTTGTCATATTCGTAATCATTTTCATCAGCTATTTCTTTAGCTTGTTGCCAAACTTTGTCCATATCCAAAGTATTATACTGACTTCTAAACCAAAATTCATTAAGTGTGTTGTAACCACTATCAGTTAATATAGCTACATATTTCATCGTTATTCCCCCTTATTTAAAAGGTAAAAAGTCATCCTCATACTTCTCATCATCAAAAGGTAATCCCTCACCAAAGTCTGCTACATAATAGGTGTTAATTGTCATTAATATAGGATACTCTGTGTTTTGTAGTTGTTCTATTATACTTGCTTTCAATGCTGTTAATGCTCTGTCATAAGTCCACTTAGTGTTATGTGCTATCCATACAGCACGTTTTTTAATCTGCCAGTTTAAGTCTTTCATTTTATTCCCCCTTCAAATATTTGTCAATTGCTTCTCTAATAATCTGCGCTTCGCTTTTGTCTGTTTTTTTTGCTTCGTTTTCAATTAAATTTTTCTGTTCTTTAGTTATGTGAAGTGTCTTCATCATCATTGTGTCAGCCATCTTGCCACCTCCCTCTTTAACTTCTATACTTATCATATCATAAATATATATGTGTGTCAAATAAAATAAAAAATAGACTACCCGTTAAGGTAGCCCAAGTGGTAGTAGCTATAAAATTTTTATGGTGGTAGCCGCATATATAATTTGCTTCCTAACCACAAAGCAAATATTTTTGTCATTGAACATTACCTGCCAGGATGATAAGTAAAGTTGCTATTCCTGCTCCTGTCAGCACGCCACTAAATTGAGTTAAGTCAATAGAATTATCATTATCAGCATAAGCCTTTTTAAGTTCCTCGTTTGCCTGATCTAGCTTTTCCTCTAAACTTTTGTTCTCAGCTTTCAACTGTTCGATATAATTAGCAAGTTGAACAAACTGTGCAGGTGATAATATTAATTTCTTATCTTCAGTAACTTCTATATTCTCATATTCATCAATTATGCTATCACTTTGAGCTGTCGTTATTACCGAAAAACTTATCAAAAAAATCAAGAGCAGAATCAGTATCGTGCTTTTTCGCATCAACATCACCTGCCTCATCTATATTTTTTTGAGCATCTTTCAACTTATCTTTGTTAGACTTTCTAATACCTAAGAATACAAGTAAAGCACCGATTCCAGCTTCTATGCTTTTGCCGAAGTAGAATCCGACTAACATAATAACAATTAAAATAACAATGTAGATAATATATTTAACATATTTTGGATTCAATTTATCACCTCTTTAGATTTGTTAAAAAGTCCAGCCCGTTGACACCCCAAAATCCAGCTACACTCCATTTGAGTATCAATATAAAATCATTGTATTCTATCATATTTAATAGTTTCAAAATTGCCACACTGAAAAAAACCATCATAAACTTTTGTGTAGTATCATTGCTAAAAAATTCTTTGTAGTCCTTTTTTACTTCTTCCATTTAATCACTCCTTATTAAGTGTTACTCTTTTGAGCCAACCGTTTAAGAACACTTTCTGACTGGGGTTGTTCTCAACTATCTCTATATACTTTTGAGCCTGCAACACGTTAAGTGTTATATATATATTATATTTCCTCTCACAGTTATTATATGCTTCTAAAGTTTCCGGTCCTACCATACCATCTACTGCTAAACTCTCAT
>JAGYMU010000206.1 GCA_018399995.1 Halanaerobiales bacterium
CATTACGATAATCTTTGTTGTGCATTTGTTCTGCCATTTTACGCAAGGTGTTGAATGCTGTCTTTTCAAAACTTCTCTTATTAAGATTTATTCCTACTCTTGCATTAAAATAATCAGCAAGTCCTATCATTTCCTCCTTCAGTTTCATTAATTTTTCCTGTGAGGTAATACGATATGTACGTACAGTTCTATTAGTATTATTTGTTCCAGTAATATCATTACCATCTTTTTTCCTTTGTATAATTTGAACAAAGTAAAAAGTATCATCATCAGGAAAAACTAATAAAGGTTTTATTAAATCAAAATTGTCTATCATTTTCTAAATTCTTTATAGTTTATTTTAGTAAATCTTTAATCTTATCAATTATCATATTTGTTATGAATATTATAAGTTGACCAATATAAAGGATGGCCCAAAATATTAAATCTTTTATTTCCGCATCTTTGTGATATACTATTATAAATGCTATAAAAAACAATAAAGTGCCTAAAAAATAAAGTGTTTTCATAATATTTTATTTTAAAAGTTCAGGATTCTCAAATACGTTACCAATTACTTCAATATCTTCCCATGTCCATAAAGGAGCATTGGCAAAAGCATTGGCAAATGAAAAGCCATATTCTGCCCCATCCCAAACAACTTGATTTTTGTATGCTGGTTGTGAACTTCCAGCATATTTTGCTGTTAACACATCTCCCTCATATATCTCCTTGCCGTTCTTGTCAGTTAGTCCTGTATATTGCATGAGTGGATATGTTTGATATTCATTTATTCCCGCATCTGGAAACATTTCACGAGCTTGGAGTGAACCGCTACCCCATTCTGCGTAATAATCAAATAATTCAGTATTATAAACCATTTTGCTTCCTGTCCAAGCTCTGAATTTAATTGTTCTCATATTAATCTTTTTTTAATCTTCGTTTAATTTCATTCCAATGTAGAGGCATATAATAATCATTAGCATCTACTCCTACATCCATTTGTGTATCTCTTAGTGGTAAATTTCGTTCTTTAGCAGTACTTCCTTGTCCACTATGTATGTGTCCAAATAATTGCCATGCCCCTCTGTGAGATTGATACCAAGATAGCATTGGATAGTGGCATACTGTTACTCTTTGTTCACCTTCTTTAAAATCATCATCTTTGATTCTAAAGTTTACAAAACCATCATTCCAAATAAATTTATCTTCTGATATATCTTTTGGAATATTTTTTTCTCTATCGTGATTACCTTGTATTAACCATATTTTACCATGTAGACGATTTATATAATTTCTCCATTCACTTCGTCCACCAAAACAAAAATCACCTAATACAAAAACTAAAGTATGTTCTATATCATCTGGTATTTTATAATTCCAATTTCTACACAAAGTATAATTCATGTCATCTCTATCAGAAAACATAGTTCTATGCTTTAAAATACCACCATGCATCAGGTGTAAATCAGATGTGAAGTAAATATTAATTGTTTTGCTGTCTAAAATGATTGTTTTCATACTTTTTTTACTAAATTTAATTTAAGGCTATTTTAAGACGATTTAAGAGGTTTTTATATTTTTTGATATAATACCATTACTAACATATAGAAAACCTCTTAGAAATCATCTGGTAAAGTTATTTTTCTTTAATTACACAAAAATTTCCGTGATAGTATCAGAACCATAGATTTTTATATTTTCTTCGTTATTTTCGTCAATTTCTACTATAAATCCATATAATTTATTATTTATAGACCCAATATATTTATATAATT
>JAGYMU010000207.1 GCA_018399995.1 Halanaerobiales bacterium
GAGAAAGTATGGTAGATAATAACGATTCTATGATGGCTCTTGAATTAAGAGATAATGCAAAACAACAACTTGCAAAAATCAAGGATATTGAAAGTGGTGTAGATTATTTAAATAAAGTAAGGGCTATCGAAGTTTGGGCTAAAGCAGAAAAAAAAGATGCTGAACTGCAAAATATGATAGCTGAACAAAAGCTTAGAACACAGCGAATTATCGGTCGCCTAATTATGGATGGCCAGGAGCGGGGAGAGATAGCAGAAAAAGGAACATTTCATGGGAATCAATTTATGGGTAGTTACCGAAGGGAACCACCCACTAAAAATCTCTCTGATCTTGATATTACAAGAAAGCAAAGTATGACGTATAAGATGATTGCAACCATTCCAGAGGATAAATTTGAGGCGGAGATTGTACAAAAAAAAGATGCTGTAAATAAGGCAGTTAATGAGCTTACAACAGCTGGTATGGTTAGGGTGGCTAAAGAATATGAGCTAAAAAAAATACGTTCTGAAATAGCAAAATCTAGGGAAGGAATAAAACAATCTTTATATCAACCTCGAATTGTTTTACAAGATTGTATCGAATGGCTAAAAGATCAGCCAGAAGTTGATTTACTACTTACAGATCCACCATACATGACCGATATAGATGATATTCAAGAGTTTGCACAATCATGGCTTCCTTTAGCTTTATCAAAAGTAAAATCAACCGGCAGAGCTTATATTTTTATCGGAGCATATCCAGAAGAAATAAGCGCTTATTTATCTATAAAAATGCCGAGACAATTACTTATTTGGGATTATCGCAATACATTAGGGCCTTCTCCTAAATTTGATTATAAATTAAATTATCAGGTAATTCTTTATTATCGCAATGAAGATGCAGCTCCTCTTGACTGTCCAATAATGTTAGAACAATTTACTGTGAATGACATTAATGCTCCTGACGGTCGATTAGGAAATAGATATCATACATGGCAAAAACCAGAAGAAATAATAGAGAGATTTATCAGACATAGCACTAAAGAAAATGATACTATCTGTGATCCTTTTGCTGGCACAGGAACAGTTTCTTTAGTGGCAACAAAATTAAATAGAAAATCGCTTGCTTGTGACAATAATCAAGAAATGTTAAACATTGCAAAAGAAAGAGGATGTTTAATATGAATGATTGGCAGCATCAATTAAAAAAAAGTTCTTTGGTTTTTAATCAATATTTTAAAAATCTTATTTTAGAAATTTTTAATGGTGACTTTGAAGTTGTAGAGGGAGTTACTAAATATGAAATGGCTAAAACCTTAGACCAATTAGCTGGTATTGACCTTTGGTATTTCAATCCTAAATATGGCATTAGAGGTGTAGCCAGCAGAATACAATTTGGTAATAAGAATTGGAGAACTTTTACTGTTCGTAAGAATAGAGAAAGTCAAGTATCAACAGAGTATGAAAAAAGATCACAAGCCATTAAAAAAGAATGGCTTTATCCAATTTTAACAATACAAGGATATTTTAATGAGCAGAATAATACTGTTTTAGGATTTGCAATTGCCAAAACCACAGATATACTTTGGATGATTGACAATGGATATTATTATTTGCGAAAAACAGGGATAGAACAAATAGGCCAAGCCGAATTTTATGTTGTTAAATGGGATGAGATGAAAGGCAAGAATTTAAATATTACAATTTATAAAGAATATTCTGGTAATAAAAAGAAGATGGTGGGCCAAATTGGCAAATCCTCAAGTTGATAATGGAAA
>JAGYMU010000208.1 GCA_018399995.1 Halanaerobiales bacterium
GAGAAGATCTTTTTAAATATATAAAAGCTATAGTGTATATATAGACTTAAATAAAGAGGTTAAACCAATATTAAAATAAAGGTGGAGATTAAAGATGAATCTCAAAAAGGAAGCTCTCAAACTACATAAAGATAATTTAGGCAAATTGGCGGTTAAATCAAAAGTTTCAATTCAGGATGAACATGATCTATCATTGGCATATTCACCCGGGGTTGCTGAGCCCTGTAAAAAAATATTTAAAAATAGTAAACGGATATATGATTATACCAATAAATCTAATTTTGTAGCGGTTGTCAGTAATGGGAGTGCTGTTTTAGGATTAGGAAATATTGGGGCAAAGGCTGCGATGCCTGTAATGGAAGGGAAGGCGGTTTTATTCAAAGAGTTTGCTGGAGTAGATGCCTTTCCAATCTGTCTTGCAGAACAAGATCCTGATCAAATAATTGAGACGGTCAAGAGGATTTCTGTAGTGTTTGGTGGTATTAATTTAGAAGACATTAAAGCACCCGAATGTTTTTATATAGAAAAAAGATTAAAAGAAGAACTTGATATACCTGTTTTTCATGATGATCAACATGGGACCGCAGTAATTACTATGGCCGGTTTAATCAATGCTTTAAAAATTGTTGATAAAAACATGAGAGATGTTAAGGTTGTCGTTAATGGAGCAGGGGCAGCCGGATTCAGTATTAGCAAAATGCTTTTATTAGAAGGAGTTCAAGATATAGTCGTGTTGGATAGCAAGGGTGCTATCTATGAAGGTAGGGACAATTTAAATCAAAGCAAAAAGGAACTTTCTAATCTAACTAATAAGGATAATAAGAAAGGTGAGCTAAAGGATTTAATTAAAAAAGCAGATGTATTTATAGGTGTTTCTGTGGCTGATATAATGACCAAAGAAATGGTTAAAACTATGGCCGATGATCCCATAATATTTGCCATGGCAAATCCTAATCCAGAAATAATTCCAGAAAAAGCAGTTGCCGGAGGAGCGAGAGTTGTGGGCACAGGTCGTTCGGATTATCCCAATCAAATCAATAATGTTTTGGCTTTTCCTGGTATTTTTCGTGGAGCACTTGATGTGAGGGCTAAAGAGATAAACGAAGAGATGAAAAGAGCAGCAGCATATGCCCTGGCAGGCTTAATTAAGGTTGATCAACTGAAACCCAACTATATTATTCCTAAACCTTTTGACCCCAGAATAGGGCCCACTATAGCTGCAGCAGTTTCTCAAGCGGCTGTAAATTCCAATGTGGCCGGGATAAAAATCGGTTATGAAGAGGAATTTAAAATTGCAAAAAAATTAATGAAAGATTGAAAAATATCAATATAAGATACGATAATAATAACTATTAAAAAAACAGATAATAAAAAAGTTATGAGATGTAGGATATAGCAATATAAGCAAGCCACAACCATCCAATCAAACTTCTTTTAAGCTAAGCGCTTTTCTTAAATTTGATAAATTAATTAAAATATTGTATTCTAAATAAGGACATTTGTCCGCCCATAAACAAACTCGACTAATCTTGCTTGATAATGTAAGATAGTCTAAAGGGGGACAAAAAATGTCTAAAACTCAATTAGAACGCGTAACAGTTAAAACTCTGGATAGTCAATTTGCCTATGTACTAGAAAAACAATTTCAATTTTCACCAAAACAAGCTGCCGCTATAGTTAAGGAAGCTAATAACATCTATCAGTTACAGCACTATGACCCATCAGCAAACGTTGCCAAC
>JAGYMU010000209.1 GCA_018399995.1 Halanaerobiales bacterium
CAAACTAACCCTCCAGCTGTTGGAATGCCAGCTTGGGCGGAGGCACCTGAACCCAGAAACAGGTCAATACTGCCTTTATTCATAACATTAAAGCTACGAAGAAATGAAGGCATGTCTACTTTTTTTATCACTGGTTATGCCTCCTTCTATAAATACTGAAATCTATTTAAATATGAATCAAATACTATTACTTATCTATATTTATAAGCTTGTTTCAATTCAATTTCATTAACCTATTAATATTTAATATCTTGTTTATCTAGATTTTTTGCAATTTCTTCAATTTTCTTTCTTAAACTACTTTTATCAACTTTGATTTCATTCCAAATATCACTATATGAACTGAAAAATCCATTAAAATGCATATCTAAGCTTTTCAATACGTGGCATAGCATTTGTGCAACAATTGAATAAATAGCTTGTGCCGAAAAAGGTTCACTATTTAAGCCATCAATCTTTATCACTTCCCCCCATTCTAAAGATGAAGCATTAACATGGGCATGTGAATAGGTAAATTTAATTACAAAATCATAATAATCTCTATTTTGAAATCCAAGATCTTCTAACCTCTTACTTAGGTCAACTTCTGTCCAGCGCTCACCATAATTAATTTTTTCTAAATCAGATATATAATTATTTAACTTTTCTTTTGTATTATCTTTTATTATCCAATGCATATTAACAGAATGCTCTATTAAACTGCGTAAGATAATTAGGGATTCATTATTAAAGTCATTCTTACATAAAAACACAATAGCATCACTTAATTTGACAGCTTTTAGAGTAGATACTATTAAGTGTTTTTCTAAAAATGAAGGATTATCTATTTTTCTCCCCATTTTATTAAAACCATTATCAATCTCTTTCTTTGCTTTTTTAATTAAAAGTTCATAATTCATAAAATATTTTTTTCATCCTGTTTATATTTTATTAATATATTTAGGGCTTGGATACAAGTACAAAATATATATTAATCATTTTGTACTATTATTTTTCTTATTTTTTGCCAAATCTATTATTTGTTTCATACTTTCTTCTCTATTATGTTTAACAATATACCAATCATTTATCAGGGTCTCAATCAAGCCAATTAAAAGTTTTGCTTCACCTGGCTCAACATCAACAATTAGATTAATATCTTTTTCCATATGTGCACCAATATTCCCTATTTTTCGAACAGCATCTATGGCTTGCCAAGTTTTAGGATCTACTTTATCTTCAATAGCTTTAATTTCGTCTATCAATCTATCCTTTTGAATTCCCCAAAAATCCCTAATCATGCCTTGCAGACAACGACGAGCTAAAGTAGCAGAAGCTTTTGGTGATAAATCTTTGATTAAACAAGCTTCTTGATAATCAGAGATAATTGGAGCAGGAACATATTCTGGAAATATTTTTGTTTCAGCTTCAGGAATGAGTTGCCAAGTTTTTTTAGGCCTAGATTCTGCTCTGAATTGCCTAAATTCATCAAGCTTCCCATCATAAATAGATAGTTTTAAAGAATATTCTTTACATTCAGGATTTGGGCAAGTGATTACCTCTGTTATTATTAATTGATGCCCGTGCTGATTATTATCACAAAAATGAAATTCATTAACAGAATAATTTTCTTCTCCTATAGTCACATCGTGGTTGCAAAAAGGACAACGCCATGAAAAATTCATCATCCTTTAAATCCTCCTCTATAAATAATTATAAAAAGCTTCCACTCCTCAACTCTTCCACTCTTCG
>JAGYMU010000021.1 GCA_018399995.1 Halanaerobiales bacterium
AAAACTTTGCTCGCTATTGAAAATTCTTAAACTTGAAACTTATAAGAACTGTCAGGGTCTGCTGTTTACTTTTCAAGGTTCTATTCCTCTACTGCGAAATTATATTAACACTTTTCGCGGCCGCTGTCAAGAGTATTTTACAGTTCGTTATACTCCAGATTTTTTCCTCAGCGACATTTTACATCTTATCAATTAACTTGACCGCTGTCAAGAGGAAAAAATATATTTATCAACTATTTTTTTGAAAAATATACCACACCTGCTGATAGGTGTGGTATTAGATATCTTTAAATATTTTTGATCTATGTTAATTGGACATTCCTCCCCTTAACCAATTAACAAAATTCCTCCAATACAGAGCTATAAAATTTGCCTTGTTAATTTTTTCAGTAGCAATAATTTCTGACGTCGTTATTAGCTCTTCATTTTTGAATGCCTTTGCCTGTCCAATCTTGTCTCCCACTTCTATGGGGAAATCAAAACTTTCATTAATTTCTATCTCGGTACTAATGGTATCTTCAAAACCTCTTTTTACAACCACCGCTAAATCTTTGGCAACTTCTCCCGTAGTATATTCTTTTGAGCCCAACTTAACACTTATGTTTTGAATGGTCTTGCCTTGTTCTAAATAATTTTTTCTAGTAAATCTATTAAATCCATAATCTAAAAGTTGAGCTGTTAAATCCTCCCTTGCTTTTACACTATTTGATTTCATTACTACAGAAATCAATCGCATTGAACCTCTTTGAGCTGTAGCTGCCAATGAAAAACCAGCTGCACTTGTATGTCCGGTCTTGATTCCGTCTAAGCCTGGATAAGTATTAACAAGATGATTGGTATTGGTTATCATCACTTTTCTATCTTTTAACTGTATATAATCTAACCAAATAGAAGCATCCGCTAATATTATGGGATATTTAACAAGTTTCCTTGACATCTTAGCTACATCCCGGGCTGTAGTATAATGATCTGATTCTGTAGGCAAACCGGTGGAATTAGAAAAATATGTATTTCTTAAACCTAATTCATCAGCTCTATCGTTCATCAGGTTAATGAAGCGATTATATGAACCTGCCACAGTTTCAGCTAAAGCAACACAGGCATCATTGGCAGAAGCCATAGTCACAGCTTTTAATAAATCCCTAACTGAAACAACATCACCCTCTCCCAAAAATATTTGAGAACCACCCATTGATTGAGCTAATCTACTTATTGTAACCTTATCGTCTAAAGACAACTTGCCACTTTCTATTTCTTCCACTGTTAAAAGTAGTGTCATAATCTTGGTTAAACTGGCAGGGGGCAAAGGCTCATCAGGATTTTGTTCAAATAAAACTTGACCACTTTCTGCATCTATTAAAATAGCCGATTGGGCATCTACTTTAAAATCCTGCGCCCCAGATACTATCGATATGCTAAATATTAAGATCAAAACAAAGAATATTATTGTGGACAATCTTTTCAATTTATTTCCTCCTATAAATTATTTTCTTTAGCTTCTTCCCAAAATTTATCTAGTTCTTTAATTGACATCTTATTTATATCTTTATTATTATTATTAAGAGAAGTTTCAATATATTGGAATCTTTTTTTAAACTTATTAATTGTTCTTAAAAGTGCAATTTCTGGGTTAATACTTTTAAACCTTGATAAATTAACTACTGCAAATAGTAAATCTCCCATCTCATCTTCTATTTTATCTGTATCTTTATCGTCAATAACTTCTTTTAACTCCTTAGTCTCTTCTTCAATCTTAGCAATTACCTCTTTAATTTCATTCCAATCAAAGCCAACCTCGGCGGCTTTTTGTTGAACTTCATAAGCTTGATTTAATGAAGGTTGTATTTTGGAAATATCACTTAAAATTGACTCTTCTTTATTATTAATTCTTTCTTTCTGCTTAATTTCCTCCCATGTTTTGTTAACTTCTTGCACAGATTTTACCTGTTTTTCTCCAAAAACATGTGGATGACGCCTGATCAATTTTGCAACTATCCCTTTTATAATATCATCTATATCAAATAATTTTCTTTCTTTACCTATCTGCGCCTGAAAAATAACCTGTAACAATAAATCCCCCAGTTCCTCTTTTAATAAATCCATATCTTCTTTTTCTAATGCCTCTACTACTTCATAAGCCTCTTCTATTATATATGGTTTTAAAGAATATAAATCCTGTTTTTTATCCCAGGGACATCCCTCAGGCCCTCTTAACTTTTCCATTACATAAAGTAACTTTTCGAATTCACTTTTAAAATTCACTTTTTCCATATATCTCACTCACCTACAATATATTAATTTTCCTTAAAAAATTACCAATTTTTTCTCCCACAAATGGGATCATCATAAAATCAGAGTATTTTAATTCATTGAATCCAATTAATAATCCTATATATATAATAATTGATAAAAAGACAGTTATAAAAACAGAATAGATATTTGTATTGGTTATACTCAAACTTGAAAAATAATTATTAAGTAAATTGAAACTGTATCTTGCAAAAACCGTCATAATTGCGACCATGATTATTGGTTTTATAATAAGTTGTTTATATTTAATTTGGAAATCAGTATAATGCTTTAAAGAAAATAGATTTAGAATTGCCGCAACAGCAAATCCAACTACCGTGCCAAAGGAGGCACCTTTAATACCAAAAACGGGTAAAGCTGTAAGATAATAATTAATCACAGCATTAACTAATGCTCCAATAAAAAGATTGCGGGCTGGAATCTTTGTTTTACCAATACCCTGAATTATACCCGAAGTACTCTGTTGTATAGCTATAAATAATACACCCCAGGACACGATTCTTAATGGGACAGCTGCCAGAGAATTGTTGAATACTGCTGATGTTAAGGGCTCTGCCAGTATAAAAAGACCTGCTGCAGATGGAAGTCCTATCAGTATTGTTAATCTCAAAGCTGTTTCAGTTCTTCGTTTTATTAATTCATTTTTGTTTAATGCAAAGGCTTCAGATATTGATGGAACTAAACTTGCAGCTAAAGCCACAGTAATAATAGTAGGAAAATTGACTAAAACTAGAGCCATGCCAGCCAATCTTCCATATAACTGAGAAGCTACTTCAATAGAAAAACCTGCTATCTGCAGTCTATTAGGAACTATAGCTGCATCAACTAAATTCATGAGGGGCTGAACCAGTGCTCCCAGTGTAATCGGTATTCCCAGATAAGCAATATCTTTGACTATTCTAAAAGTATCGATGGTTTCAATACCACCTGATTTAATAAAAACAAAGATATCTTCTTTTTTATCCCTATAAATTTTAACTAATAAAAGCAAACCTGCAATCGAACCTGTAACAGCCCCAAAAGTAGCTCCTGCCGCAGCATAGCCTAATCCATATTTAATTAAAAAGTATACCAAACCTATCATAGTAATCATGCGTACGAACTGTTCTAATATTTGAGAATAAGCTGTTGGAACCATGTTCTGTAGCCCCTGGAAAAAACCCCTATACGTTGCCATAATAGAAACAAAAAATATCGCTGGTGAAAGTGCTAAAACCGCATATAATGCACGAGGGTCCCAGTTTAATAGATTAACTAAAGGTCTCGCCAAAATAGCCATCAGTACAGAAAAAAACAAACCTACAAAAAAACTCAACTTCCTGCCAACTGTAAATATCTTGAAAGCAGCTTTGGGTTGATCTTTTGCAATCCTATCAGAGATTAGTTTTGCCAAAGCTATTGGAATACCTGACCTGGAAACTACCAGTAAAGTTGTATATATAGGATAAGCCATTTGATATAATCCGATACCCTCATCTCCTAATATACGACTAATAATAATACGATAGCTAAACCCCATAATTTTAGCAACTATACCCGCTGCACTTAATATAAATGCTCCCTTTATAAAACTTGAACTTTTCTTATTCATTATCTATTACTCCTCTAAACTGACCAGCTGATCTTTTAAGAACTCAAGCACCTTCTTTAATATTTTTAAATTTTTATCTTTAACTAATATTTCAGGATTACTTGCATTTTTCATTTTGATCTTTTTCGGGTATGTTTCCAGTAAACTGATAATATAAGTCCCCTCTATTCTGTGATCTTCACTAAATATTATTCTATAGCCTGAATTGGTTTCTGTAATAGTATTAATATTAAGCTTCTTAGCTAAAATTATAAGTCTACTCAACTCAATTAAATTCATTACAGGCTGTGGGGGTTCTGCATATCTGTCAATAAATTCATCTACTAATGAGATTATATCTGCTTCAGTCTTTACTTTTTTAAGCTTTTTATACATTTCAATCTTTTGCCCTGAATCTGATATATAATTATCCGGTATATAGGCATCAATGTCAATATCTATTGAGACATCTTGCTCTTTTTCCTTTTGACCTTTTAGATCCTTGATTACACCTTCTAACAATTTGCAATACAGTGAAAATCCAACTGCAGCTATATGGCCACTCTGCTCTCCACCAAGGAGATTGCCTGCTCCTCTTATTTCTAAGTCTCTCATAGCAATTTTAAATCCGGAGCCCAAACTAGTAAATTCTTTTATTGCTTTTAACCTTTTTTCTGCAACCTCGTTTATAATTCTATCTCTCTCATATAATAAGTACGCATATGCTATTCTATTGGATCTGCCCACCCTGCCTCTTAGTTGATAAAGTTGAGCTAGACCCATATACTCCGCTCTATTAATAATAATAGTATTGACGTCAGAAATATCTAAGCCATTTTCTATTATTGTTGTACATATTAATACATCATACCTGCCTTCATAAAAATCATACATTACCTTTTCTAATTTTCTTTCGCTCATTTGACCATGTGCAATAGCAATTCTAGCTTCTGGATTCAATTTATTGATTAATTCAGCCTTTTTGTTAATATCCTCTACCCTATTATGAACAAAATAGACCTGCCCATTGCGGGACAGTTCTTTATTGATAGAGTCCTTTATTAAAGTCCTGTCGAATTCTCTTATATATGTTCTAATTGGATAGCGATCTTTAGGGGGAGTTTCAATTATACTCATATCCCTGACTCCAATTAAGGACATATGTAAAGTCCTAGGAATTGGTGTAGCGGTTAAAGTTAAAACATCAACATTTGACTTTAATGATTTTAACTTTTCTTTATGGGCAACACCAAATCTTTGTTCTTCATCCACTACCAATAAACCAAGATCATTAAATACAACATCATTTGAAATTAGACGGTGGGTACCTATTATAATATCTATTTCACCTTTTGCAAGATCTTTAATTATTTTCTTTTGTTCAACTGGAGTACGAAATCTACTGAGCATATCCACCTTAACAGGGTACTCATTAATCCGATCAGTAAAGGTGTTGTAATGCTGTTGGGCTAAGATGGTAGTTGGTACCAAAACAGCCGTCTGTTTGCCATCCATGGCTGCTTTAAAAGCTGCCCGGATAGCCACCTCAGTCTTGCCATAACCAACATCTCCACATAGCAAACGATCCATAGGAGTTGTGGATTCCATATCCTCTTTAATGTCCTCTATCGCGATAAATTGATCCGGGGTCAGCTCATGGGAAAAATCTTTTTCGAATTCCCACTGCCATTTTGTATCTTCAGAAAAAACATAGCCTTCAGTAGTTTCTCTTTCTGCATAAAGTTCTAAAAGGCCGATAGCCATTTTCTTGACTGAATTTTGAACACGTTTTTTTACCTTCTGCCAATTATTACCTCCCAGCTTATATAACTTTGGAGGCTTTGTATCTGCTCCGATATATTTTTGTACCAGATCTATTTTTTCAGTTGGTACATATAACTTATCAGTATCTTTATATTTAATCAATAAATAATCCTGATGATTGTCTTCTACTTTAAGTGTCTTAACACCAAGGTATTTACCAATACCATGGTTTTCGTGCACAACATAATCACCTTTGTTTAGTTCATTAATTGAAGAAACTCTAACTCCTTCTTCAAAGTCAGAAACTTTCCTTTTTCTTTTTTGTTTTTTTCCTATAATTTCTTTTTCTGTATAAACTGCTAATTGAAGATCATCGAGAATAAAGCCTTCAGAAAAACTTTCATCAAATATGTTTACTTGACCTGTGCTGATTTTATTTTTGTAAATATTTTCTATACCTTTATCCTTTAAATATTCAGATATTTTTTTAGCCTTTGACTCAGTATTTAATGATAATAATACTGTATAACCACTTTCTTTCAGTTCCTTTAATCTTTTTATCAAAATATCAAACTGGCCATTAAATGACTCCACTCCACTTGTTTTAAATTCTAAAGATTTATCAATTTCATTAAGAGGGCTACCCTTTAATTTATCTGTAAAATAAAGTCCTTCAAATTCTTTTTCATAAATGATGTAGTCATCTTTAGTAAGAAAATTTTCTGAATAAGAAGGTAAAATATTTCCCTGTTCTAATAGAGACTTGGTTGTTTCTTCCAAATCTCTGTAATAAGATTTAATGCGCTGCCATACTCTTTCACTATTATCATAAACTAAATAGAAATCTCCTCCTAAATAATCAAAAACGGTACTTAATTTTAAATTATAAAAATATGGTAAAAATTGTTCGTAACCTTCAAAATAATGTCCCTCGTTAAATTTATTTAAATACTCATTATTTAGTTCTTTTAAATACTTAGCTTCTTCTTTACTGCCCATATCTGTTAATTTGTTTATCTGTTTTTTAAAATCCAATTTAATTTCTGGCAAAAAGTTATTAATTTCTCGTCTATTAAAAATGATTTCATTAACGGGTGTTAAGATAATTTGATCTACTTCTCTAATTGACCTTTGTGATTCTACATTAAAAAATCTTATTGAATCAACTTCATCACCAAAAAACTCAATCCTAATAGGGTCTTCATATACCAGGCTATAAATATCTAATAAACCACCCCTTATGCTAAATTGACCGGGGCTTTCAACCATTTTTTCTCTACGATAACCAATCTCTAATAAGCGTCTGCTGAGATTTTTTAAATTAATCTGACTTTTTATATTGATTTTCAAACTCTTCGATTTGAAATAATCCTCTGGCATTAATTTTCTTAAAATAGAAACTCCACTAGCAATAACAACATTTTGACTATCATCAAACTGTGTCTTATTTAAAACTTTGATTCTTTCTTGCAGGATATTTAGATCAGGATTAATCTTTTCATGAGGAAGAGCCTCTATTTCTGGAAAAATATTTACCTTTTTGGCACTTATTAACCTGATTAAATCTTCATATATGTTCTCAACCCTGCTGTTATCATGAGTTATTATTAATACCTTTTTATTTAATTTTTGTATAATATTGGAAATTAAAAAAGAAAAGCATGCCCTCTCAGCTCCCGTTACTTTAACCTTTCTGTTTTCCTTGGTTAAATTTAGAAGCTGTTTTATTTTTCTATTATGAAACAAACCATTAATCTTAAGCATAACTTCACCTAAATCTATTGTTTTATGAAATACCAAAATGACCCCTACTAAATAAGTACGGGCCTTTATTAATTAAATTTGTTCATTGCACCATCAATATCTTCATTTATGATTTTTATTACAGCTTGATCCAGATCATTTAATGCTTTTTCTATCCATTTTAGCTGATCTTTATCAAAAGGCTGCAAGACATATTCGGTGACCTCATTATCAAATGGCCTGCCTATACCAATTCTAATTCTTTTAATATCAAGTGTATTTAGATGCTCTATAATTGATCGAAGCCCCTTGTGTCCACCACTACCGCCCATTTTCTTTATTCTTATTTTGCCAGCAGATAAATCAAGATCATCATAAATGACTAACAAATCTTTTAATAAAACATCATATTTCTCAACTAATTTAGAAACTGCTCTACCACTTTCATTCATATATGTTAAAGGTTGAGCCAGCATAACTTCTTTATCTTCAATCTTTCCTCGGGCAACAAGGGCTTCACAATCCTTATTTACATTGATTATCTTAAACTTATCGGCTAATTCTTTTACAGCCATGAAACCAACATTATGCCTTGTCTCAGCATATTTTTTGCCGGGATTTCCTAATCCTACTATTAATTTCAAGTTCACAACCCCCAGCCAACAAAATTAAGAAATGTTAAGCGTAACCCGATCGGGTTACGCTTTTATTCTTCAGATGATTAGCTTTGTTGATAGTAATCCTGTTTCTGCCAATCTTCTTTTTCTTCTTCGCCCTCTTCGCCTTCTTCGCCCTCTTCGCCTTCTTCGCCAATAACTTCTGGTTCGATAAATTCTTCTTCTAACTCTTCTTCCTCTTCTTCTTCTATTTCTTCGGAAGGAGCAACAATTGTAACAATTACATTATCTAACGGATTCAACACATTAACTTCTTCAGGAATATCTAAATCATTAACTTCTAATGAATCACTTAGTGTTAACTCACTGATATCAAGTTCTAATTTATCAGGAATATTAGTCGGTAGTACTTCAATATCTACTTCTCTCATTAATTGTTGCAGAACTCCACCTTCTCTGACACCAGGCGCTTCTCCCATTAATTTAATCGGTACAGTAATATTGATCGTTTGATCCATTGAAACTTGCTGGAAATCGACATGGATAATTTCTTCTTTTATAACATCTTCTTGAATATCCTTTATCATTACAGTTTCTTCTTTGCCATCAATAGTAAGATCAATAATAGCATTACTTTGAGCTTTTCCTTTTAAATCGAGTGGATCAACCGTCAGTGCCTGTGGTTCTCTGTTTCTTCCATAAACAACACCGGGAATAAGACCATTTCTTCTTAACCTGCGGGCAACACCTTTCCCAGTTTCATCTCTTTTTTTCACTTCAATACTGTATCTGTGCATAACATAATTCACTCCTTAATAATATTAAAATAGTACACTTACAGATAAATCCTTAAATATTCTATCAATAGCCTCACCTACCAGGGAAGCTAATGAAAGCACGGTTAAATTCTTTAAGTTTTTACTGCGGGTTTGTGGAATAGAGTCTGTTACAATAACTTCATCAATATTTGATTTTTCCATCCTTTCTAACGCCGGATCTGAGAACAATCCATGACTGGCACAGGCAAAAACTTTTTTAGCACCATTTTGCTTTAAAGCTTCTGCCGCTTCTGTTATAGTTCCACCTGTATCAATAATATCATCAAATAAAATGACATTAGACCCTTTAATATTTGAACGACCTATCACATGCATAACTTCAGCCACATTAGGTTTGGGTCTTCTTTTATCAATAATTGCCATCGGTATATTCAAACTCTCTGCTATTGATCTTACCCTTTTGACTGAACCTACATCAGGTGCTACTGCTGTTAAATTATCAAGGTCTTTTTTTCTGAAATAGTCTATCATCAGCGGAGCTGCATATAAATTATCAACCGGTATATCAAAAAAACCCTGAATCTGTGGTGCATGTAAATCAATAGATAAAAGTCTTCTAGCTCCAGCTGCAGTTAATAAGTTAGCTATTAGTTTTGCAGTAATGGGATGTCGAGGCTGAGCTTTTCTATCCTGCCTTGCATAACCATAATAGGGTACTACAGCAGTAATTCTTCTTGCAGAAGCCCTTCTTAAAGCATCAATAATTACTAAAAGTTCCATAATATTTTCATTAACAGGTGGGCTCGTTGGTTGAATGATAAAAACATCAGCACCTCGAACTGTTTCATTAATTTCAACAGTAATCTCACCATCTGCAAATCTTTTGGCCCGTGCATCTAACAATTCTGTCCCCAGGTATTCACATATATCTTGGGCCAAATCCGGATGGGAATTACCAGGAAATATTTTTAACTTATCACTATAAGTCGACATATTATCCCCCTTTAATCATCTTTTTTTTTCACATATTCACGGGCGGGAACTCCTAATACGGTAGTATTTTCTTCTACATCTTTTGTAACTACCGAACCTGCACCTGTTTTACCATTATCTTTTATTGTGAGGGGTGCAACAAGAGTTGAATTGCTGCCTATAAATACTGAGTTGCCAACAATCGTTTTGTTTTTATTAACTCCATCATAATTAGCAAATATTGTGCCTGCTCCTATATTTGTTTTTCTTCCTATCTCAGCATCACCTACATATGCAAGATGTGGAACCTTTGTTCCTGCATTAATATTTGCTTTTTTCAGTTCCACATAATCACCGATTTTTACTCCGTTTTTCAGATCACAACCCGGCCTGATATGGGCAAATGGACCTATTTGACATTCATCACCGATCTTACTATTTTTTATCAAATTATTATTAATTATTATATTATTCTTCCCTATTTTACAATTTATTATATGGTTATGTGGCTTAATCATATTATTTACACCAATCTCTGTATCTCCTTCAATATAAGTAAAGGGATAAATAATAGTATCTGAACCTATCTCTACAGACTCATCAATATATGTAGTAGCAGGATCAATAATTGTAACACCATTTGCCATATGTCTTTCGTTAATTCTCTTTCTCATTGTTTTTTCTGCTTTAGATAGGGCTATCCTATCATTAACACCGGTTATCTCAGCTGGCTCTTCTGTCTGATAGGATATTACCCGGCCGTCCTTCTCATTAATATAGCTAACAATATCGGTTAAATAATACTCTTCTTGCTCATTATTATTATCTATATTATTGAGAGCATCATTTAAAAGCTTACTACCAACACACATTATCCCACTATTAATTTCCTTAATAGATTTTTCTTTTTCATCTGTATCTTTATGCTCCACAATTTTAATAATTTGTGAACTATTATTTTTAACTATTCTACCATATCCAGTCGGGTTTTTTAATACAGAAGTCATAATTGTGAGGTCTGCAGAATTATCATGATGCTTATCTAACATCTGATTTAAGGTAACCTGTTTAATTAATGGTATATCTGCATATAATATTAACACATCTCCTCTGTGGTCTTTTATTTCCTTTCCCGCCTGTAATACAGCATGGGCTGTACCTAATTGCTCAGATTGCAGCTTAAATTTTATATTTTTACTATTTACAGCTTGTTTAACCGACTCGGCCTGGTGACCAACAACACAAATCACTTCAGAAGGAATATTTTCAGCCGTATCTACCACATGATTAATCATCTTTTTACCAGCTATTTTATGTAATACCTTATTCTTTTTTGATTTCATTCTGGTTCCTTTGCCAGCAGCCAATATTATAGTCAGTAAATCTGACATATGAGAACCCCCTTACAAATAGATCGAATTATTTTCTAATAATTCTCGATTTTCATTCTTTATAACATTATTTATCTCAAAATTTATATCTAAACTAGGCATTTCATTATTTATTATATAATATCTGACAAGTATAGGATAAATAGTATCTTTTATCCCATATTCCATTAAAAGACTCAAATTTTTATAGGCAGTAAACAAATCAACCACCTCAAGATTAAATAAGTTAGTAACAACTTTATTCAACCCTGCACTACCCAATATATTAGATAAATTACTCCACTGCATTAAATTCATAGTATCATCATAGTAGTATAGTTCCGGGATGTCTTTCATGTAAGCATTTTCCAATATACTAATATCAGAATTAAAATTATGACCTACTATTAATTCAGGATTATGTTTATCTATCACAGTTCTTAAATAATCAATACCTTCTTTTATACTGATAGATGGTGCCAAAAGATCATTGGTGAAGATGAATCCATTATCTACAATTTTCAATCCTTCCATTACTGTATATTGAATACAGTCAAGTTCACTTTTTAAATACTCGGTGTCAATACCCATAATTTTCTTAGCTTCTGGTTTTTTGCTCCATCTTCTATCTGGTCTAAAAGTAACCATTTCATCAAAAACAACATCAATATCTTCTAATTTTAATATAATCTCTGATTTTAAATCGTTGATATTAATTGTCTCAGCGATATCAGCTAAGGCAGCACTTTTAAATTTCTTTTCAGTCGGAAATCTTCTTAATAATTTTTTTAACCTAGTACCATTACCTAAAACTAGAGCAAGCTTAAATTTGTAGAGATCTTTTTCACTTACATAAGGATTCATAAAAATACCTCAAATCTAATAAAAAGTAGCTTCAATAACCGTTAGAAGTATAACAGAATGACTTTATTTTGTCAAGATAGTAAGTTGTTAATTTGCCTTGCTAAAGGAAGTGCAACCAGAGCACCAATAATCATCTGGGCATAATCAATTCCAATTTCGGGAATTACGGCCGGCCAGCTGATTAAAAACCCCTTTGTTATTGCATAACCAGCAACCATTATATTCCCTCCCACTATAATCGCAACAATATTACTTTTTAAATCTCCTTCTTTAGCCAATTTACCTACTATAAATCCTTCCAGGGCTTTAATAATAAAAGTGAAGGGTGCCCATAAAGCAAAACCCAAAAATATATCCATTAGAGCAGATCCTATGCCTCCGGCTATTCCTCCTGCCCTACTACCAAAAATTAAAGCAATTATATAAATAGCCACTTCGCCCAAGTTAAAATAAGATGAGCTCGGGCCTGGAATATGTAAATAAGTTGCCACAGCAACAAAGGCTATAAATAAAGACAAATAAGAAATCATGCGTGTGTTGAGATTTTTAATTGATAGATCACGGATTTGATTTTTAATATCATTATTCATCTTAAATCATCCTTCACCTAATATTTCAATAAATACTGATCAAGCTCCCAGTCATGAACAAAAGTATTATATTGTTCTGTTTCTAATTCTTTGGCTACAACAAAATGCTCATATATGTGCTCTCCTAGAGTTTCCTTAATTAAATTATCTTTACTTAAAAAATCTACAGCCTGCATAATATTCGCAGGAAGACTTTCTATTTTACGCTTTGATCTTTCTAAAGCATTCATATCATAAATATTATCTGTTGTTTGTTGACCTGGATCTATCTTGTTTTTAATTCCATCTAACCCTGCTTTTAAAGTAACAGCCATTGCTAAATAAGGATTAGCTGCTGGATCAGGATTTCTCAACTCAAGTCTGGTGCTATTTTCTCTTGCAGAAGGAACCCTAACTAAAGCACTGCGGTTTTGCGTAGACCAGGTTATATAAACTGGGGCTTCATAACCGGGTAAAAGCCTTTTATAAGAATTAATAATTGGATTTGTTATGGCAGTAAAGGCCTTCGCATGTTTGAGCAAACCTCCAATATAATAATACGCCTCTTCACTTAATTGTAATTCATCATCTGGATCATAAAATGCATTTTTGCCATCTTTAAAAAGCGATTGGTGTACATGCATTCCTGAACCATTCTCGCCAAATATTGGCTTGGGCATAAAAGTTGCATGGAGGTTATGTTCCATTGCTATACGTTTAGTAACAAATTTAAAAGTAGCAACATTATCTGCTGTCTTTAAAACAGGAGTATATTTGAAATCTATTTCATGCTGCCCGGGTGCAACCTCATGATGAGAAGCCTCAACCTCAAAATCCATTTCTTCTAAAGCTAAAACGATATCTCTTCTGGCTTTTTCACCTAAATCTACGGGAGAAAGATCAAAATATCCACCATTATCATTGGTTATTGTTGTGGGGTTTCCATTGCCATCTTTTTCAAATAAAAAGAATTCCGGCTCTGGACCAGCATGCATTTCATAACCCATTTCCTTTGCTTCTTTAATTACATTTTTTAAAGTTGTACGAGGACAACCTTTAAATGGTTCTCCCTCAGGTGTGTATATATCACACATTAATCTGGCTATAGACCCTTTTTCTTTGTGCCAGGGGAATATGGCAAACGTATCATAATCGGGCATTAAGTACATATCAGACTCATGAATTCTCGTAAACCCTTCTATAGAGGACCCATCAAACATAATCTTTCCATCCAGGGCTGTTTTTAGTTGCCCAATAGTTATTGCAACATTTTTTATTATGCCTAAAATATCAACGAATTGCAGCCTAACAAATTTGACTCCCAATTCATCAGCCTTCTTTAAGATGTCTTGCTTGGTTAATTTGCTCATTTACTACTCACTTCTCCTTTATTTTAATAATATTAATTATGTATTTTATTATAACAATAACTGCTCAAATATCAACTTTTTATCACTAAATTTTTAAATATTTTTCTTTCATCATCTTCAAATCACTTGGTTTATCAACATCAAAACTAATTTCAGGATATTCTATAATGAGTGCTTTACACCTATGACCAATTATTTCTGAAATCCTCTTTTCTGTTTCAGATATGGATAGTTTCCTGAATAAAAGTTTTATAACAAATTTAAGGCCTAACATTTTGCTCATCTTAAAAGGCTTCTTCCTTAAAGAAAGCATATTACCATACCATCCCATTGGGCCCTTTATTATTTTGGGACTGACCAGAACAAAATTTCCACCGGTATAAGTTCCTTCTTTTAAGTGAACATAAGTCCTTTCAACCCCCGGAAATATTTCTTCGTTTTTCTTTTTAGATATTAAAGGATAAAACAGCTCATATGCCGCTTCTTTTTCACATTTTTCAATAAAATCTGTAATAATCTCAGGAGTCACCAAGGGAATATCAGCAGTTATTAAAAAGATGTGGTCCTTATCAGAAAAGCTTTCAAAACCTTTTTTTATATTTTCTATTAATTCTCCTACCGGCTTGATGACTTTGTAACGGTTATTAGATATTTCAGCTATTTCTTTAGGACCTAAAATTACTATATTATCAATTTTTTTACTGCTTTCGACTGCTTTTATTACATGTTGAACCATTGGCTTTCCGGCAACTTCAATAAGTGATTCATATCCTTTATTAGAATACTCTTCTAAGCCCTTGTTATTTTTGCCGCCCGCCATAATAAGAGCATCAAATTTCATATTTAATCCTCCGTTCAAAATATTTTTAAATGTCTTTTTTAGTCTCTGTTATGGTAATAAAGTCCTGTTCCCTTTCCCAGTTTCTAACAACTTCTTTTGCTAATTCTTCTTTTTCTTTATTTATTAAGGAAAATACTGTTGGGCCACTACCTGTCATCATAGTAAATTCAAAACCATAGTTTTTTAATATTTGTTTTATTTTTTTTATATCTGTAATTATTTCTTTGGTAATTGGCTCCAAATTATTGGCCCAGCCATCATTTATATTCATCTCTGATTGGTTTTTGATTATATTCACAAGCCTTTTAACCGGCAAATTATTTTGGGGGCCTATTTTATCATAGAGCTGATAAATTCTTGCGGTACTTACCATCTGGGGAGGCTTAATTAAAATTACTTTATATTTTTTTAAGGGCTTTAAAAATTTTAATTTGTCACCCCTACCAGTTGCATAAGCAGTTCCTCCTTTTAAACAAAACGGAACATCACAACCTATTTGGGCAGCAATTTTAAAAAGAACTTCTTGATCTAAATTTAAATTACACAAAGTATTTAAACCATTGAGTACAGCTGCCGCATCTGTACTACCTCCAGCCAAACCGGCCGCTACTGGGATTTTTTTATCAATGTATATATCGATACCATCTTTATAACCGGCTTTCTTAAAAATCTTCTCAGCAGCTTGATAAGCCAAATTACTATTATTAAGAGGGACTTTTTTATTATTGGTTTTTATTTTTATACCACTTTTAGATTTTTTAATAATCATTTCATCATGCAACTTTATTGACTGCATTAACATATTTAAATTATGATAGTTATCATCCCGTAAATTTTTAACATCCAAAAATAAATTTATTTTTGCATATGCAAATAATTTCAGCTGCCGCATAAAAACACCACCAATCTATAAAAAAATCATTAAATATAATCTGCTGATCTTAAAATAGTATTTTATAATGAAAATCTAGATTTTCATTATTTTGTAAACAATATAAAAAAATCATATGTGAAAATAATTGTCTTATTAGACTACAGACTAATATTTTTTGTATTTATAATATACTTAATGTTAACCACATAAATATTTTATTTCAAGAAAAAATTAACAAATATAAGTTTTATCACTAACTATATTTTTAAAATGTATCATACATATATATTAAATCATAATATCTTGGATAAGTAAATGAAAGAAAGATTAAAAAACTACATAAATAACATTTCTTTGCCTTTTATATCTACCTGCAATCTGAAATGAAGATAAATCATTAAATAGCCAGAAATATTCTGACTCTTTTAAGTAGAATTGGATAAGTGCGATTTATTAATTTAAACTCATTTGCTTAAGTATTTTAAGGTATTGATCTTTTGTATAGGGAGCCTTTTTATATTTTTGCAAAGATGTTTTCCCTTCCCATAAAATATCTATAACCGTCTTCGCTAAAACCTTGGCCGGTTTGATAACTGCAAGTTCATAATCTGTTGTACGGAAGTCTTTACTGTGAAGTCTTCCACTTACTCCAGAGAAAAAAGGATGTAAAACCGGCATAATATGAGAAACGTCTCCTATATCAAAGGAACCAACAAAATGCTTTTGGCTAATTCTTTTCGAATCGGGAATAATACCATCTAGATTTTTGTTAAAAATATCTGTTAATTCACTATATCTTAAGAGTGGTAAGTAACCAGGTTTATCTGTAATCTTCAATTCAACAGATAATTGAGAGGATTTCTTTTTTAAAAATTCATTAAGTTTTCTATTTGCAGTTAATATCGATTTAATCGACTCACCTCTTACATATACTTCAATCTGTCTTGGATCTATGAGAATATCTGTTGGTTTCATTTCTTTTTTTACTATATCTAAATCTCTACTTTTAGCTAATTTATAAGTGGCATATTTTTGATTCTTATTATTTAATGAAATAATAGACTCAATTAAAAATGTTGACTCTTTTTTCGTAAGTTTCTTCTCCTTTACTTCAATCTTTTTATATATAAATCCACTTCCTGTAGGAGCTGCAATGACATCTTTCATGTCACCAATATCAAGCGAATGAGCCATTATAGTTATATCAACATTCTCAAAAAAATTTCTTCTAATTAGTTCCTGTTTACCCCCATAAAAATTTATCTTACCCTGATTAATTAATTCTTTTTTATGTTCTAATTCGATATACTCTTCTGCCGGAACAGCTAGCAAATCTATTATCCCGGGGAGTTTTTCTGCAATATTTGCATCAATAATACCATAAGCAAGACCTAACATTATGCCAATTTGATTGTTGTGTCCACAAGCGTGTACTACTCCTGTTTCAGAATCAGCATCTGGATGATCTTTACAAATAACTCCGTCCAACTCTCCTAAGACAGCAATATGCGGTTTTTTACTTTTACCAATGATTTGGGCTTTTACTCCAGTTACTGCAATATTTTTTTGAGGCTGTAGATTCAACTTTTGTAAAATCTCATATACGATTTGGGTAGACTTTTTTTCCTTATAACCTGTTTCAGGATTTTTATATAATTTTTTAACAACTTCTATTATTTCATTTTGATATTCATTTATTTTAAAACATACATATTTTTTAAGTTTTTCTTTGTCCATACTCAAGGCACCTTTCATGAGAAATTTAAATTGTTAATACTCTAAATTTAAAATATAATGTGATTTTAAACAATTAATATATGATCTTATTAGATTATTTAAACAAGCTACTCAAAAAATATATCGCCATCAACCCAGCACCCACTGCCACAGCATAAGTGGATTCTTCTTTTTCCATAAAGATCCTCACATCCCACCAAGTTTTAGGCAGTTTAACTATATCTTTTACCTTCCACTTCTCTTTTTCTCCTATTGCTAAAACATATTTCCCAGTTTTATTTTTTTCATTAAATACAGCTGTATAATATACCCCATTTACAGGAGCTTTAATAGTTAAGATCTGTTTCCGATAATAACTGGTTCTAGTAAATGGTTCAAAAAATACTTCGGGTTCGCCTCCTTCATATCTTTTTATAATCAGACTTTCATCTTTTTTAACATTTAAATTAACATCTGTCTCATGCCTTTCATCAGATAACCCTGGTCCGATCAAAGCAATAGCTGGATTAAAATCTTTTAACCTTTCCAACATTGGGATGGTTAAAGAAATATATATTTCTTCATTTTTTTTTACTTTAAAACTGTAGTAATGAATCTCGTTTTCTTTTTTTAATTGATTATAGGCTGCCCAGGATATTTTATGATCTTCTATCCAAATTGGTTGCTCCCTGCTTGCAGGGGCATTCACTTTGACTGGTTTATGTGCCAAAATTGGAAATGTTATTATAATAATCATTAATATCATTAAACTTATTATATTAAAATATTTCATTATTTAAGATCACCTCCCAAAAAATAAAACACAGGGTTTTATGTCCTGTGCTTTAATAAATGGTCTAAATAATCAATTTATATCTTTATTTCTGGATTAAAACCTTAATTGATAATACTTAATTTTTTACCAACCTCTGTAAATTTTTCTAAGGCATAATCGATATCTTCTTTACTATGAACAGCAGAAATCATAACTCGGATGCGCGCTTTACCCTTAGGTACTGTAGGGAATCCTATTGATTGGGCAAATATATCTTCTTTGAATAATTCTGCTGAAAATTGAGAAGCCAATTTAGCTTTACCAAGCATAACAGGTGTAATGGGGGTCTGACTGTTACCCACATCAAAACCGATTTCTTTCATATTAGTTTTAAAATAATCTCCATTATCCCATAATTTCTGTACTAAAGAATCATCCTGTGAAAGAATTTCAATTGATTTTAAAGTGGCAGCTACATCTGGCGGAGTAACTGCGGAACTAAATAAAAACGGCCTTGCCTTTTGTTTTAAATATTTAACAAGTTTTTTGCTGCCGGCCGCACAACCACCTACTGTACCTATTGCTTTGGAAAATGTACCTACCTCAATGTCAACCTGATTATGCAAATTAAAATGGTCAACAATCCCCCTGCCATGTGAACCCAAAACACCTTCTCCATGTGCATCATCAACCAATGTAATAGCATTGTAATCTTCTGCCAACTCCACAATTTCAGGTAACTTAGCAAGGTCACCATCCATACTAAATACACCATCTGTGACGATCAATGTTTTACCTTCCCTTTTTTCTTGTAAAATATCTTCTAAAGAATTCATATCCCCATGTTTATATACCTTAACTTTTGCAGCAGTTAATCTACAGGCATCAATTATACTTGCGTGGTTTAGCTCATCACTGTATATAACATCTCCTTTTCCTACTATAGAAGGAATAACCGCTAAATTAGTATTATATCCAGATTGAAAGGTTAAGGCAGCTTCAACTCTTTTAAACTCTGCTAACTTTTTTTCTAATTCATTGTGTAGCTCCATGGTACCAGCTATTGTTCTAACAGCCCCTGGGCCTATACCATAATTTTTAAGGGCCTGCTTGGCAGCCTTTACAGTTTCTGGATGGTTAGCCAAGCCCAAATAATTATTCGAACTAAAGTTTAAGACATCTTTCCCATCAATTTTAACCCAGGCTCCCTGAGGACCCTCTAAGGTTCTAATTTTATTATATAAACCTTCTTCTTCAAGCTGATTTAATTCTTTATCCATATACCTTTGAAAATCATTATTCATACCATAAAACCCCCTAAGGTTTTAAAATAATCTTTCCACAATTATTCTCTGTCATTAATTTCATGCCCTTTTCAAAATCTTTTAAAGGAAATTTATGTGTAATAATAGGAGAAAGATCCAGTCTTTTACTTTTTAATAAATTACTAGCTATATGCCAGGTTGAAAACATCTTCCTACCAGTTACGCCGATTAATTTGATGTTTTTAAATATTATATCATTGGTTAAATCTAAACTAACCTCTTGGTCTGGTAAACCAAGTAGAGAAACTATCCCACCAGCTGTGACTGCTTTTATTCCATCCCTAATCGCCTTAGGATTACCGGACATCTCAGCTGTAAAATCTACACCTTTTGATCCAAAAATATCATCCACAGCTCTCATCAAATCTTCGTTAGCAGGGTCAACTACATGATCTGCACCAACTTTTAAAGCCAAATCTCTTCTATATTTATTTGGTTCACTGACCAAAATATTCGCGGCTCCAAAAACCCTAGCTACAGCTATTGAAATCAAACCTATCGGCCCTGCTCCTGTAATTAATACATCTTTACCACCCACATTACCTGGTAAGATTGTTTCGATGGCATTACCTAACGGTTCCTGTATTGAAGTTAAATCCTTAGGTATATTCGGATCGTTTTTCCATACATCTACTTCTTCAATCACAGCATATTCAGCAAAAACACCATTTTGATGAACACCCAATATTTTTAGGTTCTTACATATATGTGGTTGGGAAGTTTGACACTGGTAACAATGTCCACATGGAATATGTGTTTCACTTGAAACAAAGTCGCCTTCTTGAACTTTTTTAACTCTATTTCCTATTTTTACTACTTTCCCTGCGACTTCATGCCCCATAATATGAGGAGGCTTGATATTATTCTGTGCCCAATTGTTCCAGACATATATATGATGATCTGTACCACATATCGAGGTACTCTCTACTTTTATTAAAATTTGTTCAGGCCCAATCTCGGGAATATCAACTTTTTTGAAAACTGCTCCATACTCGGGTTTTTCTTTAACTACGGCCTCCATTTTGTTTTTCATCTTTACCCTCCTCGTATAATTAAAAAGAATATCAACATCTCCACTATTATTCATCTATTTATATAATTTCATTATCGATAGCAGATATCCTTCTTTAATTATAAATATTGCACAATTAAATATTTGTTGTTATAATGATGACAATTTAATATTAATTCTGGGGTGAAAACAAAAGAATGGAAAATATATACCGAACCAAATATTTAATATTAACAGGCCTTTTTGCTGCACTAACTTCCATAGGTGCCTATATTTATATACCCCTACCGATCAGTCCTGTGCCAATTACCATACAAAACTTCTTTGTTTTTACAGCAGGTAGTGTTCTGGGTAAAAAATACGGCTTTTTATCCCAGTTAATTTATTTACTAATTGGTGCAATCGGCTTGCCTGTATTTGCAGGTGGTGCAGGTGGAATAGGTATTTTATTTGGTCCTACAGGTGGTTACATTTTTGGATTTCTGATAGCAGCTTATATTGCTGGTCTTGGTAAAAATACATTTTTAATGAAATTACTATATATGTTACTAGGATTAACTGCTATATATGTCTTGGGTGTTGCTGGGTTGATCTTAATTACAAAGGTTAATTTGATCAATGCTGTAACAATAGGAGTTTTGCCTTTTATGATTGGAGATCTTTTAAAAGTGCTTTTAAGTGCCTCTCTTTCAGTTAAATTATCTAATTATGTTCAACGTTAATATTGCCTGCAGAAGTTGAAATTTTAATATCAATTCTATGTTCAACCTCACCATAATTTTTTGATTGATAAACATTTTTATAAAGTTTAATTAAACCTGTTTCTTCAAAATTATTGTTATTGATAACAGAATTAGTCTCAATACGTAGAGCGGTTTGTGAGGGAATACTTAATTTGATATTACCTGCTCCTGCATTTATTATTGTTTTATTATCTCTATCTGGATATTTTATATCTAATTGCCCTAAACCAGCATCTATTCGTAAATTATTAACCTGTAATTCTTTTAAATCTAAAAGAAGGTCTCCAGCTCCGGCTTTGAGATTGATATTAATGGGAACCCTGCCGTTCAAACTCACTCTCCACATCTTGGAATTTAGACCAATATTAACTTTCTTGGACTGCTCTATTTTTAATTCTGCTTTATTATTAAACACTTTATAATAAATGTTAGGTTGTGCGTTTTTATAATCTAAATCAAGATCATATAAATTATCATTATCTCTTACTTTATCAATATGTAATCTGTTCGCACCATAAATTAGGTCAACATCAAAATTTGTTATCCCATTTTCATATTCTTTATATTCCTGATATACACCCTCCCGTTCGCCATTATTTGAATCCATGATAAATATATCATCGGTATTAAAGCGTCTCATAACAGCCTCTGGCATAATTATTGCTCCTACAAAAATAACCAGGACCAAGATCGGTATGATCCACCATAGTTTTGACTTTTTCAAAATCATATTTAAACCAATAATAATTAATATTAGTGGCCAAAACTTGATGATAAAATACCATATCCTAAAAGTCGCAATACCCAGGGTGTTTAACAAAAATATCAAACCCACTCCAACTAAGATTAACCCAAAAATATAGGCAGATCTATTTTTATTTTCATTCATTTATTTTTTAGCCTCCCTATATATCAAGATTGAGCCCAGTACTATTAATATTATAGGCCAAAATCTACGCCAGTAAAACCCCGGTATCCAGTTATCAACTATGAAAAATACTCCCAAAGCAATTAAAATTAAACCCAGGATGTTTTTTCTCTGTTCTTTACTTTTTTTTTCCCCTTCAGATGATGCTTCTTTAGATTTAAATTCTCCCTCTTCATCTTCCTCATCAAAGTCTACATCATAGACTTCCTCCTGACCTTGATGATCATCTTTAGGCCTTTCAGGAATAATTATCCAGGCAATTATATAACCAATTATTCCTGCTCCCTCAACAAAAGCGAGGAGTACAAATGCTAGTCTTACAAGAGTAGGATCAACGGCAAAATATTCTGCTATACCACCACATACACCACCGATTATCTGGTCTTTTTGAGAACGATATAATTTCTTTGTCATGAATTTCCTCCTTTATTAATTTTATGCAAATGATCTGCATTCCTTATTTTTCAATTTATAGCTATTATCCAGGATGAATATGCACTAAAACTTCCTTAACCTCTTTAAGATCCTCCAAAAGCCTATCCCTAACTTTTTTGGAAATATCATGGCCCTCTTTTACAGTCAAATTAGAATCAACAATAATTCTTAAATCTATGTACAGATCAACACCACTAAAATGGGCTCTAAATTCTTTTATCGCCTTGACTCCTTTTGTATTAATAACAATATTTTTAATTTTATCACTTTTTCCTTTACTGGGGGCTTTTACCATCAAAGAATTTATAGCATCTACTATTATACTCCATCCTACTCTAATGATCAAAACGGCTACGATTAGGCCGGCAATTGGGTCTAAGATGGGATATCCCATATTTGCACCTAATATGCCTGCTGCAGCTGCTATAGAAGATATTGCATCACTTCTATGGTGCCAGGCATCTGCAATTAAGGCCTGATTATTCGTTTTTGCTCCAACTTGATAAGTGTAACGGAACATTAACTCCTTAACAACAATAGAAATAGCAGCTGCCCAAAATCCATAAATCCCCGGTACATTGAACTCTTGCTTTATAATATCTAAAACTATATTATATCCCAAAACAAAACCCGTCATCAGTAGTAATATCCCCAATATTTTTGCTGCAATTGATTCAGCTTGCCCGTGTCCATAATGATGTTCTTGGTCAGGAGGTTTATTTGAAACAAATATCGCTATTAATACAGCAAAAGTGGATACAGTATCTGAAACTGAATGGAAGCCATCCGCTATCAAAGCAGAACTACCTACTAAAATTCCAACTACGATCTTTAAAATCGCCAGAAATATATTGCCAACTATTGTTATATATGAAATTTTTTTACCTTCATTAAATCTATCCATAATAATCAACCCTAAATATTAAAGGATTATGCAAATAAATCTTGAATATAGTTAAGCAATGAATATATAAATGAATTAGGTGATATTTTTGTCAATAACTACCATTATTATTTTATGTATGGTTGGCTTTGCTGCATCTTTTATCGATTCCATCGCAGGAGGTGGGGGTATTCTAACCGTACCAGCCCTAATGGCTGCTGGCCTGCCACCACATCTAACTTTAGGGACTAATAAGTTTTCTGCAACTAATGCTTCTTTTACAAGTACTCTAACTTTTATAAACTCTAAAAAAATACATTTCCCTTTGATAAAATATATGCTTCCTTTTAGCTTTCTGGGAGCAGCCCTGGGTGTTACTGCTGTTTTGCAAATAAATGAAAAGTATCTTAATATAATTATTCTAATACTACTAATTATTGTTGCTCTTAATACTCTCTTAAGCAAAAATATCGGCTCAACTAACAACTTTCAGGGAGTTAATACCAAAATTATAGTTATGGGCAGTATCGTCGGCTTTACTATTGGCTTTTATGACGGTTTTTTTGGACCCGGTACCGGTTCAATATTATTAT
Organism: Halanaerobiales bacterium; assembly: GCA_018399995.1. Taxonomy (GTDB): domain Bacteria; phylum Bacillota; class Halanaerobiia; order Halanaerobiales; family M55B127; genus M55B127. The sequence continues at coordinate 24,054 of JAGYMU010000021.1, forward strand.
ATGCCTTTATTCGGTTTTTTGAATTTGATTTTACAATGGGTACCGCTAATGCCAGAATTTTAAATTTCACCAGTAATATCACTTCTTTAGTTCTTTTTGCTTACCATGGTAGAATAGTTTATTCAATAGGTATCCCTATGGCCATATCAATGATTTTAGGGGCATTTTTGGGAACAAAAATGGCTATAAAACACGGTGGCAAAATAATAAAACCCATCTTTGTATCTATGTCTTTGGCAATTGTGGTCAAGTTAATTATAGATACCATCTAGTTATTCGAAGTATAAATCTTCTTCTGCTTCACTAAATTGAGTTTTATATAGCCTGTTATATACCCCACCTTCTTTATCAATTAGTTGGTCATGTGTTCCTTTCTCTACAATACCTTTTTCGGTTAAAACAACTATTTTATCAGCATTTTTAACCGTTGATAATCTATGAGCAATAACTAAAGTGGTCCTATCTTTTGATAATCTATCCAGAGAAACCTGTATAATTTTTTCACTTTCATTATCTAAAGAAGATGTCGCTTCATCTAGAATTAAAATTGGAGGATTCTTTAAAAAAGATCTGGCAATAGATATTCTCTGTTTTTGCCCTCCCGATAGCTTTACACCTCTTTCTCCAATTCTTGTATTATATCCATCACTTAAGTTTAAGACAAACTGATGAGCATTTGCTTTGATAGCAGCATCTCTTATTTCTTCTTGTGTAGCATTAGGACTACCATATGAAATATTATCTTTTATATCTCCATTAAACAAAAATACATCCTGTTGTACAATACCAATGTTCTCTCTTAAAGAATTTAATTTAATATCCTGAATATTTATTCCATCTATAGTTATTTCACCATTATCTAGTTCATAAAACCTCGGCAACAGATTACAAAGTGTTGACTTGCCAGCTCCAGAAGGACCCACAAATGCAACTGTTTCTCCCGACTGTATGTCTACATTGATATTTTTTAAGATCTTAGTATGGTTATCATAACCAAAAGTAGCATTATTATATTTTATGCTGCCTTTTACATTTTTTAATTCTCTTGCATTTTCTCTGTCTGTTATTTCAGGCCTAACATCGAGTAATTCCAGAAATCTACTAAACCCGGCCATCCCTCTTTGAAATTGTTCATTAAAATTAATCAGCCTTCTGATAGGATTCATGAACATATTTACATAAAAGATAAAAGCAACTAGCTCCCCTGCTGTTAAGGCATCATTAAAGATAAAATAAGCACCTGCTGAAAGTGTAAATAAATTTATTAAATTAGCAAAAAAATTCATCCCGGAATGAAAAGATGCCATATTCTTCATGGCCGTTTCTCGCGACTGCCTAAATTGTTGATTTCCAACGTCAAATTTATTTTCTTCTAGACTTTCATTTGTAAAAGATTTTACAACTCTAATTCCACTTAAGCTGTCCTCCACAATAGAATTTACCTCAGCTATTTTTTCTCGAATATCTTTAAATGACATATACATTTTTTCTCCCAAAATCATAGAAAAATAAAACATAATCGGTAACATGGCAAATGTGAATAAGGCTAACTGCCATTTCATAAATAATAATATTAAAAATGATCCTAAAAGCATAACAGTTGAAATAAAAATATCTTCAGGACCATGGTGGGCAAGCTCTGATATATTATTTAAATCATTAACAATCCTGGACATAAGGTATCCTACTTTTGTATTATCATAAAATTTAAAAGATAGTTTTTGTAGATGGTTAAAGAGCTCTTTTCTCATATCTGTTTCCATTCTTATACCAACTACATGACCCCAATAATGCACAATAAACTGGAAAATTAACCTTAAAACATATAAAATAAATAATAAGATTAGTACTCTGATAATTAATTCGGCATTTTTATTGGGAAAATGTTGATCCAGCAATCGCTGGACAATAAGTGGAAACATCAAATCAATACCAGACATTAATAAAGCACTTACCATATCCAACAGAAACAATCTCCAGTGATTTATATAATACTTAGAAAATTTCTTGATCATTATAGGAATAACCTCCATTACTGCCACTGCTCATATTCTATCACATTTTCTGTTTCTCTGCAATATTTTTTTATCAATAATTTTAATTTCTTTATTATTCTTCAGTTTATTTTGT
>JAGYMU010000210.1 GCA_018399995.1 Halanaerobiales bacterium
CTTTCATAGTTTTTAGTCATCCAGCGTGCTTTACTCCAATCAGTGTTAAGTGGTTCCATTCCTAATTTCTTCAATGTATCGTCAATTGAATAGCCGCCAATTCTAGTTAATATATCAAGAGCATTAGCCACTTTTGTAATATCAACAGCCTTAATATTTGTAGTATCAATTTTCAAGTAAGTGTTGCCTAAGTAAGCTTTCTTTCCGTAGTACTTACGATTAATTTCATCCTCTATCAATTCAGCGAGCGGGTTAATGCAGTAAGTTATAAAATTATTAAAAGCATCACCACTGTCTGCTACCTGGCCCTTTAATATCACCGGAGGTATTTGTAGAGCAATGGCCACAAAATCAAATATATCGTCAATAAAGGACCTAATCGCATTGTTGTCAGCTCCACCTTTTGTTCCAATATTTGAATCTAAATCCTCATAGTCTAAACCTTCGGGAAGTGGGAGTATTGCTCCGTTTTCAGCTTCAAAGAATCGTTTAAATTTATCCTTAAATACTTTTTCTAAATCTTCCTGATCCTTAAGCTTCTGTGAATACTTAGATTCTATCTTAAGTTTTCCACGCCGAGAGTTATTTCTCTTATAATTCTGTTGACTGACTGCGACAAGTTTTGAGTAGTCTTTATTTAAGTTTTCTAGCATGTTTCTGATTTTCTGATCATGAAGTTCTAAATGAAAAACTTCTGATTCAACTCTGGAGCTTCTTAACTTAAGCTCATCAATAACTATGTTGTCATAAACATATTCTTTGAAAGCAAATCTATTTACATTGAAACTATCAGCAACATATAAGTTGCCACTTTGCTGCACTATTAAGCATTCGTTATTGTAAATTAATTTACTTATAACACTCCGCCAAAACTTAGAAGCAGATTTATTTGGGTTTGGCTCAACATTAAATAAATAATAATTGTCCTTTTTAGTTTTCGAACCCTCTTCATAAGTTTGGAATTCACTACGAGAAACTACATTTGCAATCAAATTAATAGCCGATTGAATAGCAAGTTCTTTGTAATATATGTTTTCTGCAAGTTCGCCAACATAAGCATCTAAAGGTAAAGTTCCATCATCTTGATTGAACATACTTAAAAAACTGGTCCATAGGCTCATATTTCACCTCCTTAAAAAGCGAATATATCAAAGTCTGGTACTTCTCCACTATATTCTTCTAGTTCTCCATCTTGAGTTAAAGCATGAATCAATCCAAAGAAACCGTCAGTTTTTCTAGTTTTCGGCTCAATTTTTTTGTAAGTTGTGTTTCCTTTTTTATCTACTTCAACATAACTGTTATTGATATACCAGCGCATTGTCGGGTTATCTCCCAGTGCTAAATTTTCTTCAGCGAATAATTGTTCTAAAAGCGGAGCTATTTTAGCATGAGTTCTAGGTCCGGAAGGTATATCATCAATTGGCAATCCATTTTTATTAAACTCTGATTCTAATAAACTATATCTATATCTATCAGCAACAATCTTTTTTATATTAAAGTTATACTTTTCCGCTTGTTCTAAAAACCAATTAGCCATATCATCAGCACCAATTGCATCTTTTTTAATTATAGTTATTAATCCTTTTTCAACCATTTCATCAACTGGAAACTTAATCTGCCTGCTCTCAATCTCTAAAGCTTTATGGCATACAAAAGTATGCTCAATATAATATCTTTTACCGTTATGTTTAAACAACAAACCACAGCTTGCAAAGTCAGTAGTTCTCGCA
>JAGYMU010000211.1 GCA_018399995.1 Halanaerobiales bacterium
AAATAGATATTTTTGGAGCAAAATTAGGTGCTTTTTCGCGGAAGAATAGATTAACTACAGAGGATTTTGAGATGCTGGTTATAGCTGAAAAGTAAGTAACTAGTATCTTTTCTTGACTATTCATTATAGAATAGCATTTATTGCGTCGTGTGTATTGCGTATCACATTCAGTAATGAGTAACAGTTAATTTGTAATGAGCTATACGGTTTATCAATTATTAAGATGCAAGATTCAAGATGCGAGTTAAGAAAACTGTCTTCGCAATAAAAAAAACAGTATCGAGTTAAAATATATTTAAAGAAAGATGTAAAGAATAAAAAATGTGTTTAGTTGCAATGGCAAAAAAGAATTGAGGTAGGATGGAATGAGATTGCTTCACTCCCTTCGGTTGTTCGCAATGACAGAGAGGAGAAGGATAGGAGAGATTTGTTCTATGTAAGAAATGTAAGTAGGTTGTTACCTGAGATAAGTAGGGTACCATGGCTTATCATTAATAATGATACCTAGAGGCAATTCGATACATTGACAGAAAAGGTAGAAAAATTTATAATTTAGGTAAGAATTATTAAAATTAATATAGAGAATAAAAGGAAAAGTAAATCATTATTGATTTTTCAGAGAACCGTGGAAGGTGTAAACATGGTATAAATATGATTGAATTCCACCTTGCTATGTTGATATATACTCAGTGTAGTTATGTAAATTAGATGCTTTATTTTTAATTAAGGATAGATAATTATTCTATTGAATTAGGATGGCACCACGTGAGTTAGCTCTCGTCCCTAAGGTAGAAGTTACCAGAGGCGGGAGTTTTTTGTTTAAAGGAAACTATAGTATGGGTAAGGATTATAAAATATTAGAACATTCAGCCGATGTTGGGCTAAAGGCATTTGGTGAAACAAAGGAGAAATTATTTGAAAATGCTGCCCGAGGTATGTTCTTTATTATTACAGGATCTTCCGGCTTTGCCAAACAGGAAAACGAGCAATACTGGAACATAAAATGTGAAGGGTCTAATCTGGAGGAATTATTAGTAGAATGGTTAAGTGAATTGTTGTATATCCATAGTACAGATTTTGTGTTTTTCAATGATTTTATCATCAAAGTTCTGACTAACAATAATATCCAGGCACAATCACGTGGATTAAAAATAAATGAATCACCTTATATTATTGAAAAGGAAATAAAGGCAGTAACCTATCATAATTTACAGGTTATAAACAATAAAAAGGGTTACTGGGAAGCAACTATTGTGTTTGATATTTAATAATTTTTTTGAATTTTGAATGATTTATAATTAATTTAACCTTTTTGATTGGTAAAAGGAATAGTTTTCATGAAAAATAATTGGGAAAATATTTTAAAGCGAAAGGATACTTATATCTGGGAAATTTCAAAAGAATCTTACCCGGGTATGAGAGTCAATGGACGAATATATTCCTCAGACACTTTAATAGAGCAGATAATGAATGATCAATCACCTAAACAGGTTGTCAATGTTGCTTTTTTACCAGGAATTGTCGGTTATTCCCTGGCAATGCCTGATATTCACTGGGGATATGGTTTCCCTATTGGTGGAGTAGCAGCTACTCGGATTGATGATGGAGTAATCTCCCCAGGAGGAGTAGGTTTTGATATTAACTGTGGGGTAAGGTTGATTCGTTCGAACTTACAATTTCAAGACATTAAAGATAAAATGCCCAAAATTGTAGAGGAGC
>JAGYMU010000212.1 GCA_018399995.1 Halanaerobiales bacterium
AAAAAAGCAATAGGTGATAAATTTGAAAAATATGTGGTATCTAAAAAAAACAAAATTAAATAAAGTTCACAAAAATAATATCTTGAATAAAATTTTACACAATAGAGGAATTAATACAAAAGCTGCGGCGCAGCGTTTCATAGAACCTAATTACTTAAACCTTAAAGACCCTTATCTTTTGAAAGATCTTAAAAAAGCAGTTCAAGTATTAACCAAAGTAATAAAAGAAAACAAAAAAGTATTAATCTATGGCGATTATGATGTAGATGGGATTACTTCGACCGCTCTATTGATCAATTTTTTTAAAGATATTGAATTTAATAATTTTGATTATTATATTCCTAACCGGCTTAAAGAGGGCTATGGATTAAGTTTAAAGAGTTTACATAAGATTAAACTTGATCAATTTGATCTAGTGATTACTGTAGATTGTGGAATAACAGCTGTAAAAGAAGTGGAGTATCTAAAGAAAAGAAATATAAAAGTAATCATTACTGACCACCACAAATTAAAGAGTCAATTACCTCCGGCCGATGCGGTTATAGATCCTCAAAGGCAAGCGGATGATTACTTCAAGGTATTGGCAGGAGTCGGTGTAGCATATAAATTGATCCAGGCTGTTGATCAAAAATTAGGGGCGGGATTTTGCAGAAATCATCTCGATTTAGTAGGACTGGGAACAGTTGCAGACATTGTTCCTTTAAAAAACGATAACAGGATCATGGTTAAAGAAGGCTTAGATAAATTAAAAAAGACCGAAAAAATAGGTTTAAAAAAGTTGTTAGAGGATCTGGGTTTATCTGATCAAGAAATTAATCCTGGTCAAATAGGCTATATAATTGCTCCACCAATCAACGCTATTGGTCGTATGGAAGAACCAGAAAAGGCCGTAGAACTGTTAACAACTACTCAAGAAGATACTGCTCTTAGGATAAGCAAAAAATTGATTGCAATTAATAAAAAGCGCCAGACGAAAGAAAAAGAGATTCATAATCAAGCATTAAAAATGGTTAAGCCTGAAGATATAAAAGCACAAAATCCTATTGTGCTAGCTGCTAAAAATTGGCACAGGGGTGTTATTGGGATTGTAGCTTCCCGGCTGGTTGAAAGATATTACCTGCCTGTAATATTAATTGCAGTGGATAAGAATGGAATCGGACATGGTTCTGCCAGAAGTATTAATGGTTTTGATATAACAGAAGGACTTGAGTACTGTAATGAATTTTTAGAAAACTACGGTGGACACTCTATGGCAGCAGGTTTAACTGTTAAAGAGAAAAATATAAATAAATTCGTGAAAAAAATAAATACATATGTAAAAGAAAATTTAGATCCAATAAATTTCATTCCCGGAATCAATCTGGATGACATCCTTAAAATAGATCAAATAAATTTGCAACTATATAGAAATTTAAATAAACTACAGCCCTTTGGCATAGGCAACCCCAGGCCAAAATTTTTAATAAGTGATATAAATTTAAAAAACCATTATACAGTTGGCAGTCAGGCCAAACATCTAAAGATAGAGCTACATAATGGAATTTCTGGGATTGCTTTTAATATGGGAGATATTAATTTAAAGATCAAAGACAAAAGACTTGACCTAGCAGCAAAGATATATTTGAACACCTGGAAGGGAAAAGATAAAATAGAATTGAGGATTGAAGATATAAATGTGCGATCTGACCACACTTATT
>JAGYMU010000213.1 GCA_018399995.1 Halanaerobiales bacterium
TATTCAACCTTGATTTTTCTACATTGAGGATTTTCCCTCTAAGAGGCAAAATTGCCTGGAACTCTCTATCTCTACCCTGCTTGGCCGATCCGCCTGCAGAATCTCCCTCAACTATATATAGCTCTGTATTTTCTGTGTCTCTAGAAGAGCAATCAGACAATTTACCGGGTAAAGCAGTCGAAATTAATGCATTTTTTCTTCTCGTTAAATCTCGGGCTTTTTTTGCAGCCTTTCTGGCTTTAGCAGCCTTTATGCCCTTCTCTACAATTATTTTTGCAACAGATGGGTTTTCTTCCATAAAAGTCTTTAAATTTTGAGAAATAGAGGAATCAACAAAACCCCTTATATCACTATTTCCTAACTTTGTTTTAGTTTGGCCTTCAAATTGTGGTTCCTCCAATTTGATATTTATAATAGCGGTAATTCCCTCTCTGACATCTTCGCCTGTTAAATTATCATCCTTTTCTTCCAGCAAACCCTTGCTCCTTGCATACCCATTAACCGTTCTCGTTAAAGCACTCTTAAAACCACTTAAATGGGTACCCCCTTCTCTCGTATTTATATTATTGGCAAATGTAAAAATTCTTTCCTTAAAACCACTATGATATTGAAAAGATATTTCTAATTCCTCTTTTTTCCCTTCTTCTTCTATATAGATTGGTTCAGGAAATAAGCACTTTTTGTTTTTATTTAAATATTTTACAAATTGAACAATACCACCTTCATAATGAAATTCATTTTCTTTTATATTTTCTTGATTTCTCTTATCAATAACTTTTATTAGAATCCCCTTATTTAAAAAAGCCATCTCCTTGAATCTTTGAATTAATTTATCATATCTAAAATCTATTTCTTCAAAAATTTCATCATCAGGTTTAAATGTAATTTTTGTTCCTGTCTCTCTACCTTCTTCACAATGACCAATCTTCTTAAGATCATATACAGGTATGCCTCTTCTATATTTCTGTTTATATATATTTTTATCCTTCCATTTAACTTCAACCGTCATCCATTCGGAAAGGGCATTAACAACAGATACCCCTACACCATGCAGCCCACCTGAAACTTTATACCCTTTATTATCAAATTTACCGCCAGCATGAAGGGTGGTCATTACTACTTCTAAAGCAGGCTTATTTACCTTCGGATGTTGCTCAATAGGGATTCCCCTGCCATTATCAACAACTGTGACAATATTATCTTCTTCTATTGTAATGGTAATTTTATCACAGTAACCAGCCATAGCTTCATCAATACTATTATCAACAACTTCATATACAAGATGTAATAAACCGTCCAGACTGGTAGAACCAATATACATACCAGGTCTTTTCCTGACCGCTTCCAGGCCTTCTAATACCTGAATATTTTCAGCTTCATAATTTTCATTTTTCAAATCTGCCATCATCATCCCCCAATTCTACTAAATAATCTCTTCCATCCTCTTTTTTAAAGTTTTTGAAGATATTATTGATAAATATATTTTTTCCCCTGTTAAAATAAATGATCTTATCTCTTTACCTTCTTCAAAATAATTTATAATAAAACCCTCTTCACGGATTATCTCAAAAAACTCTTCTGTAATATCTGAATCCTTACTGGATTTTATATCACCTATAAAAACTACATCTGTTTTTTTTATCATATTTCCTCTACCGATGTGTAAAAACATTTCTCCACCTTCTT
>JAGYMU010000214.1 GCA_018399995.1 Halanaerobiales bacterium
TATTTTTTATAAATATTCATCTATTTCGACGTATTTTTTTAAAAGTATTTTATCAACACCTAAATTTTTGGTAATTTTTTATTAGCTTTTATCTTTCATATCAAATTCAATTCTGATATAATTTATTTGAGCCATTGCTAACATCTTTTCTCAATCTCCTTGTATATTTGATAGTATACCTAGAGGTTATATTATTTATTTGGATGTCAGCAAAGGCTTTTTTTATTTACCAGACTGTACATTTTATATTGCCCTTTTGTACATTACTACTTTAGTATAAATACATTATCATAAAAAGTGATACTTAAATTGCTGAATGCTAATGTGGTGAACTCTATTTAATATAGTGTGAATATAAATATTAAATCTTATTTAGATTATCTAAATGTTGAAATCAAAAGAAGATACATATTTCAACATAAAAGTCAGTTATAAAATAACCATATATAAGTTAGAGGAGGAAACATAATGAAAGATATAAAGAATAAGGTCTTTTATAATGCTAAAATATTTACTGCGGATTCTCAAAGGGCTTATGCTGATACAATGGTAGTGAGAGATGGGAAAATCAATTGGATTGGCAAGAAAGAAAATCTGTATAAAAATGATTTAGACAAAGAAGATTTAAAAGGCAAAAGAGTTTTACCTGGTTTTATTGATGCACATATGCACACCTTATTCTTAGCTAGAGATTCGAATAGAATTGCTTGTATGCCGCCTAATGTTAGATCGATTAAAGAGCTGCAAGTAAAATTAATAGAAAGAAAGATGGAGTTAAACCAAGGTGAATGGATAGAGGGCTGGGGATATGACGAAGGCAAACTAGAAGAAGGTCGCCTACCTACAAAGCATGATCTTGATCAAGCTGTACTTGACTTTCCAGTAGTGATTACTAGATCTTGCAGACATATTGTTGCTGTGAATTCAAAAGCTCTAGAATTAGCAGGAATCGATAAGAAAACCAAAGATCCTGAAGGTGGAGAAATCGATAGAGATGCAAAGGGAGAACCTACCGGGATCCTACGAGAGGACGCACGGGAATTAATAGCTGAGGTCCAGACTGTTAGTACTATTTTAGAAGATGCAGAATTACTAGCTGAATATAGTTCAGTTTTATTTAAATATGGAATCACCACTATTACTGATGCTTATGCCCGAAGTAAACCTCAAGATTATTTTAATATATATCAACTGGCTCAAGAAAAAGGTTTAAAACAACGCACCATTTTATATTATCGCTGGAGGGATATAAAAAATGAAGGTGATTTTCAAAAAGCAAAAACAAACAAATGCAAAGAACTTCATATTGGGGGAATAAAAATAATGGCTGATGGCAGTGTAGGGGGTAAAACTGCCTGGATTAATTCCCCTTATTTAGGGGATGAAAACAACTCTGGCTTTGCAATAACCAATAAAAAGGAGTTGTTAGAAGCTGCTGTATTTGCTAAAAAGAATAATATACAACTCGTAGTACATGCTATGGGAGAGAGGGCGATTGATTTGGTTGTAAATACATTCTATAACCAAGAAGAACTGTTAGGAAAATCATCCTTAATAAGAATAGAACATGCTGCAATGCCCACCAAGCAAGCTTTAAAGAAGGCTTCTAAGCTAAATTTGATTTTTGTCAGTCAACCGATTTTTATATATGCAGAAATAGAAACATATTTAAAAAATTTA
>JAGYMU010000215.1 GCA_018399995.1 Halanaerobiales bacterium
TGAAGTATATATTGTGTCACATAGAAGGGAAGAATTTAGAGATCATATAATAAACAACTTGCGTGAATTAGAAATATCAGACAGCTACTATCAATTAGTACTAATCCCAGAGTGTATCCCAAATACAAATACACCTGACAAAGCTAAATTCTGTGCAGATAATAATATTGATATTATAATAGATGACAGACTTGACACCCTTTGTGAAATTAGATATAAAGCAGATACAAAACCAGTAGTATTTGACAGACCCTGGAATAGAAAACCATCATTTGCCTTAAACATAATTCATTATCTTGATGAAATATTTGACTTTATCCCGAAAGGAAATGAATAATGACAATGCACACAATACGCACAGAAGAACGTGGTAAGTTTAAAGATGTTGACCTGACTAGAAAAACAGCTATATTTGCCTTTTGCAAAGAGTGTATGGGGTGGCAACCAGGGGAAGTAGAGCTATGTACAGACCCTCATTGCCCATTGTACCCTTTCAGAAATGAAAAGGCGTCCAAAGCATCTTCAACCAGAAAAGCTAATCCTAAGGCTGTTGCAGCATTAAAAAAATATAGGAAGGGTAAGGAATAATGCGTGATTTTTCAGATGTCAATATATTGGTGCTAGGTGATATTATTGTTGATAGATACATTATAGGAACATCTGATAGAATATCTCCAGAAGCACCAGTACCAGTAGTAAAATTTGAAGAAGAAAAACTGGTTTGTGGCGGTGCTGCTAACGTAGCTAAAAATGTAGAGGGGTTGGGGGCAACAGCTTATCTTTGTGGGTTTGTTGGTAATGACAATACCAGGATATTTATACAAGAGTCTTTTGATAATACACAAGGAGTATTTTGTTGGGAGAAACCTACAATAACTAAAACCAGAATTATTGCCAATGGTCAGCAGATAGCAAGAATTGATGAAGAGGATACTGCTTGGGCATTTTCACCCTTAATGAAAGAATACTTATATGCTGTACTTCCAGAAATTGACTTGGTTATTATAAGTGATTATGCTAAAGGTACTGTAACCAAAGAGATAGTTGATGTTATAAAAAGCATGGATAAAAAAATAATCGTTGATCCTAAACCACAGAATATTGATTGTTACAAATTTGTTGAAACGGTAATGCCTAATAAAAAAGAAGCGGAAGAGATAGTTGGTAGAGAACTAGAACTAGATAAACCTTTTTCAGAAGAGAGCAATGAATCTTTTTTAAAAGATTTAAAAAGCTATACAGAATGTAATACTGCTGTTGTGACCTTGGGTGACAGAGGGTTGATCTCTTATAACGGAGATCAATATTTTAAAGTGCCAAGTATAGAGCAAAAGGTGTTTGATGTAACAGGAGCAGGTGATACTTTAATAGCTGTTTATGGAACTGCTATTGCGGTGGGTATCCAGCATTACTCCGCTCTTGAGATGGCTACAAGAGCAGCAGGTGTAGCAGTAGGAAAGCCCGGAACTTATGCAGTACAACTAGAGGATTTACAATAAAACACGAGTCAGTAGCGGCAATTGGCTAGAGCATCGGACTCCAAATCCGAGGGTTGAGGGTTCGAATCCTTCCTGACTCGCCATTTAATTAGGGGATTTACAATGATAGTAATTAGCAAAATTGAGTTTGTTGAAGTTGAAGAGGATTATG
>JAGYMU010000216.1 GCA_018399995.1 Halanaerobiales bacterium
TTCATTATTTTGCAAAAACCAACAAGGCCTATGGTTAAAGAAGGTATCTCGAGTGGTTTTTATCAAGCACCGTCCAGGAAGCCTTATCCCCTAAGATACAGATAATAACCATAGAAGATTTGCTTTTTATAATATAAGAATATTGAGCGGCCTCCTAAGGTAGCAATTAATGATGTTACTTTAAAAAAGCTAAAAGCATGTGAACTATGTGGAAAAAGTAAAATTATTATAGGAGCGTACATCAATGGATTGTTTCTACTATACCGATGGAATTATATCAAATAAATCAACGCTAACAAAACTCTGTATATTATTTGACCATGTGCGAACTTTCTATTTATCACCTGATTATTATTTAGAGCCTCTGGAAAAAGAATGGAATTATGACAAAAAACGTCCTTTTTTTTGCTAAATCTCCCTGTGAAAATGAACTACTATCAAGGATTTACTCAGATGGTTGCAAGGCTTTCACTAAAAATAATAAAGAATTAATAAAATATAATATTCTACAACCTTTAATAGTAAATGACACTCCTCCAGATTGGGAAGGTTATAAATCCTACGAAAAGAAGTTATTGAAAAATGGTAAAGGTATTGCCTTTGGTATGTGGGGTCAATCTATAGGATTGGTTCCAAAAGAAAGAATATATATTGATTCGCCCTGGTTTGCGATATACAGATGGCAGAATATTGCCGGAGCTCTCTATTTTGCGATAAAAAGTGAACACATTCCTATTAGTGATAATTATAAGCTTAGTATTCTTGCTACAGAAACAGTTAATAAGTTATCAGATATAGTTCATCAACCGGCACTGAGCGAAATGGCTAGCAATATTGCATTTAGATCAATGTCATTACTATTACCAAATTTTCCACCTCTCGATACTGGAGAGATATTAGAAGTAAGAGGAAAGTGAGATGAGCAATTAAAAAATTTCAGAGCTGAAATGCAAGCTATTGCAAAGAAACTTGAACCAAGTGAATATGATGATATAGACTTAATTATTACAAAAAGAATAAAACCTCGTCTTGATGATATTAAATTAAAAATAAAATCATTAAAAGGTGAGCTATTTAGAAAGTTGGCAAGTATGTTTGTCTTAGGAGGCAGCGCTACACCACTTCTATCATCTTTTTTGTCTTTATCTATATCAGCTCAATTGGGGGGAATTGCTGGACTGATAGGTAAAACATTAATAGATATCCATGCTTACAAAAGTGAGCAGAATCAGATCATAAATCAGAGTAATAATCGTGGATTAGTATTTTTACTAGATATTGAAAAAAGATATAGACTATGATTTTAGAATTTAGAAAATGATTGTTTTTTAAAATATTTTTTTTAAAGATTTATTATATTTTGCAAAACCATTAGTCAACTACAATTTTTTCAAATACGGACAACTTTTGAAGTATTTGGGCTTTTTGCTATAAAAAATTACTAATATTAAAGAATCAATATTTATTTTATTTGTTATTTTTGACAAATATAATCTTAGGAAATAATCTGAAAAGTAAATAAGTGAAAAGGGCAAAGATATCATAGATAAAATCAATCAATAAAATAAGGCCTGAACGGCCTTAATTAAAATTTATATCTTCTTTACATAAGATATATTATCG
>JAGYMU010000217.1 GCA_018399995.1 Halanaerobiales bacterium
AATATGATTAGTGACATTGATTAACGTCACCATAAAAACCTAAATAATTCATTAATCTAATATTAAAGATTTTTAAGTTTGGGCTTAGTCTCTGATACAATGATATCAGAAGATATCCAGGATAGATTTGATCGCTCCTGTAGCATGTTTTGCATGACTACTCGTAAAGAATGATCCCCTGAAACTGATCTGTACTTTTAACTCGTATTCTGTTTCCCATTTTGTTTTCCCTGACCTCAGCAACTAGGGACTGTACTCAAAACCTAATGATGAATTCTAATTGCGAGGCTGTCGAGCTATCAGTTATTCAGGGACTAAACCCGGCTATCTTTTTTATACTCCCAAGCCAAAGGAGGTGATTCCTATTGAAAAACTATTTGTTGGTGTTGATGTTGCCAAAAATTCTCTCGTAGCCCATGCTATGGACAATAATGGTGATGATGTTTTCCATTCTTTTGAAGTAGCAAACAACAATCCTGGTTGTCTCAAGCTTATCAATCTTATTGCTAAACATGCAAATAATTATGAAATCGACATTATTCAGCTTGGCATGGAAGCCACTAATGTTTACTGGGAACACTGTTACCAACTTATCCAAGATAGTGATAAACTAAACACCAATTTCAAACTCCTTTTATATACTATAAATCCTAAGGTGGTTAAAAACTTCAAGAAGGCATATAATGACCTGCCAAAGACTGATAGTGTTGATGCCTGGGTAATTGCTGACCGTCTCCGATTTGGCAGAGTTAAAAACTCTTCAACTCCAGAAGAAGTATATAGACCATTAAGGCAGATTACTCGTTTCAGGTTTAAACTGGGTGAGAGTATGAAAACGGAGAAAAACAGAGCCCTAACTCTGGTCTTCCTTAAGTTCTCGAACTATGATGATTCGTCACCCTTCGGAACCTTTTCAGATGCATCCATGGCCTTACTGGAAAAGTTCTCCCTGGAAGAAATAATAACTACTGATATCAAGGAACTAGCAACTTTTCTATTTAAAAATAGTAATAATCGACTAGGTGGATCTACCTCTATTGATAACATCATTAAAACCCTGAAAAAGGCGGCCCGTAATTCCTATCGATTAAAACCTCGAATGGACCAAGCTATAAGCCAGACCCTTGCTATGACCTTTGACAACATTCGCTTTTTTGCAAGACAACTCAAAAGAGCAAAAAAGGTTATCACAAGGGAACTTAAAACAATTCCACAAACACTTGATACAGTTGATGGTATAGGGCCTATTCTTACAGCAGGTATTATATCTGAAATTGGTAATATTGACCGTTTCGACAATCAAGCTAGCCTCGCATCATATGCCGGTCTTACCTGGACCAGGCATCAATCTGGCTCTTTTGAAGCTGAAGAGACTTCACTGACTAAAAAGGGTAATAAATATTTACGATATTATCTGGTAGAAGCTGCAAATTCATTGAGAGTACACAATGAGGAGTACAAGCAATATTACTACAAAAAGTATAGTGAGTCTAATAAGCATAAACATAAAAGAGCCCTCGTGCTTACTGCACGTAAATTTGTACGCCTCG
>JAGYMU010000218.1 GCA_018399995.1 Halanaerobiales bacterium
GGCTGCTGGTTATGTTGGACGGACCGCTTTGGTTGGAATTATGGGTTTCATTGGCGCTCCTGCCGCCGCTTCTTTCTTAGGTGGATATAACGCCAAGTTCCTGGCTTAAAAGAAAACAGTATACCGAAGACGGACAAAAAAAATCCTGAAGGTAGACCTCCGGGAGTTAACTGGAATTTAGATGAATCAGGAACTGCATATTATTTTGTTGATTTTGGTCAAAAGGTCAAAAGGACAAATAATAACAATGATGTTGCTACGATTCCACTAAATGCCTATGCCGGACAGAAACCTGGTGGTTATGAAATATGGCTTATGTATGAAGCAGCTGTATTAAATAAACAAGGGTTTCCCCAACATTGGGATGGCGGAAACTTTATTTCAAATGGTGATGGCGGCTACGACTATGCAGGCACTTTCAACGGATTCAAGAGATTGAAATAATTAAAACAAACCCTCCAAAAAAACGGGGGGTTCTTTTTTTTATTTTAACAATATTTTAAACTATATCTGACTATTTAACACTCATAATTTCCTGCTCTAAACACTGATAACCACTGTCATGGAGTCTATTGCTACCATATCTTAAATTAGTATTTTCATCATCTAAATTAGAGGTCTCAAAGTCTGCACAAAATTCATACTCAGTTTCTGACAATTTATTATACTCTATATCTTCAAGAGAAACAGCACTATTAGGATAAACATTTAAATTGCTATCACTTTTTAATTCTTGTAAAGACTCTGGCAACTCGTCATTATTATTATAATACATATTCACATTCATATTTATGTTATCAAAATCTCTTAAAGTTTTTTCATCAATCTTTTTATCTCTAGTAGTTTGCGGAGATTCCATGTGAGCTATAGCTAGCCCTAAAGCCAGCACAACCAAGAGCAAGGAAGCTATAAAAAACAAGGACTTTATCTTATCCCTCTTCTTTACTAGCTTCTGTCTAATGTTATATAGATAATAACTAAAGATCATAGCTGAAATGATAAGAGCTGTTAAAGCTTTTAGGATAAACTTGATAGTCATTTCTCCGTTTAAAAAACTATTTAATATACTAACTAGCCAGACTAACATAATTATAGAAGTAACTAGAAGTATTAAATAGATTAGCCATTTTCTTAAAGATGACTCCAGGCTTAATTCTTGCTTTCTGATATTTTTAGAAAGAAGATGTGAACAAACATAATATATAGGAGCAGAGATGATTAGGGTTGAAAAAGCTGTTTTTAAAGCTTGCATAGAAAAATATGAATTACTAACATCTACAAAAACTTTATCTAAAATTTCAAAGATAATAATTCCTATTCCTAAAGCCATAGCACCTAAACTAATAAGTGAGAGTAGATAATAAAAGACAAATTGTGCTTGATGTTTTTTAGTCATATTTTTATATTATATATAATTATATTATTATAAGTTCTTTAACATAAAACTTAAAGCTAAACTATTTTAACATCTCTTGCCATTTAGAAATTTCACTATAAAATCTTTCTCTATTTTCTTCTTTTATAGGATCTCCTGGTG
>JAGYMU010000219.1 GCA_018399995.1 Halanaerobiales bacterium
CACTATATATTCTTAAACAAGAACAAATTCATATAAAATTACTCATTAGCTGCAGTATAAAACCACCCATTAAGAAAAATACTCCTAAACGTGCCAGCTTTTTGATTTTTTCATTTTCTATTTCTTCTTTTTCAGTAAGGCCCTGATCTAATAAAGCTTTTGGTGGAAGGTGAAGTTTTGACGGTAGTCCATAACAAATTAAGAATACTGTACCGACAATACTAAAAAACAAACCAATACTATTTAACAATACTGAACACTCCATAAATTTTCTTAATTTTTTCTCTCATAGATTTATTTTACTTTTCTTTTATGTCTCCTTCTCCATAAAGAATCTATACCAATAATTTTTATAAAACCAAAAGCCATTCCTAAAATTATTAATCCGTGGAGAAACCCATAGCCAATTTCCTCTTGGATAATCCCTGCTAATGCACCTCCACCCACAAGAAGTAAAATAATCAACAACATCTTCTTCAATATTTTCTTAATTTTCTCTTTCATATCTTCTTAATAAGTAAAGAATTAAAACTGCCGAGAGGAAATAAAACAATAAAGATACTAAGTGTTGGTCTAGTGGCAATGATGTGTATTTCCCAGAATATTTCTCAAAGTAAAAATCTAAGCTTACAACTTCCCACATTCCGTTAACAGCCCAAATTACCACAATAATTTCTACAATTCTGGCCCACCTTTTAAATAACCAGCTAATGACTTTCTTAATTTTTTCTTTCATGGGCTTATTTGTTAATCCCTTTTTCTCTTAAACATTTTATGTATCTGAAGTTATAAATATCAATAGATAATCCCAAATTATCAGAAAGATCTTCTGCGTTTTCTCTCATCCACTCTAAAGCTTCCTGATTACATTCGATATAAGATCTTGATGGTCTATATTCATACCAGTAAAATAACCCAATTCCAATTAGAAGGATTGCCATGATCACCTTCCAACGATTGATTAAAGTTAGGATTTTTTTTATTTTGTCTATGGTGCGTTTTCTTGGCATAGCTTTTATAAACAAACTACCTTAATTCAAAAATCTCAACAGCACAGCTTCCCCAGCCAACTTGTAAATCTAAATAATAATCTCCCGCACTTTTTCTCATTAGGGTATCATCGCTCGTGTTCCCGTCCTGCCAAACTACTGGTATCCCCCCGCTTTCCATTATACTTGTCCCCTCGTCCATTACATAAATTAAGCACATACCTTCGCTTTGCTCGTCGCCTGAAATCGTATATGCTAATTTTTGCTTTCCGCCTAATAGTGTAAATGTCTCTGACTGTTTGTTAGCGTCTCTAGCTGTAAAGTCAATAACCTCTACCCATTCTGGCTCGGGGTCTGGCTCTGGTTTAGGTTCTGGCTCTGGCTGTACCTCCTCTTTTTCTACTTCTGCTGTTTCTGGTTGTGTTGGTTTCTCCGCTTTTTCCTCTATCGGCTCTGGCTCTGACTCTGACTCTGG
>JAGYMU010000022.1 GCA_018399995.1 Halanaerobiales bacterium
AAAATACCGATGGCTGCTCTCCTTAACCCATATGGATCTTGAGATCCGCTTGGAATTAGGTTAATGCCAAAAAACCCGGTCAATGTATCGATTTTATCACTCAAACTTACTATTTTACCCAGTTCGGTTTTTGGTAGTCTACTTTTAGCTGAATCGGGTAAATAATGCTCTTTTACAGCCAGAGCTATATCGGAATTTATGTTGTGGTTTTCAACATATATACTTCCCATTACTCCCTGTAATTCAGGGAATTCTCTTACCATTTGAGAAACCAGATCTATTTTTGCATATTTGGCTGCTTTTTTTACTTTAACAAGATTTGTTTCAGAGAAGTCTAAGCTTTCAGCAATTTTGCTACTTAAGTTTATATTGCGCTGTGTTTTATCATACATACTGCCTAATTCTTCTCTTAAGATTAACCCTTTTAAATTTTCTAAAAAATAATCTAAATCTTTATTAATATCTCTTTGATAATAAAACTCTGCGTCTTCCAACCTTGCTTTTAAAACATTTTCATTACCACTTCTAACTAAATCTATATTTTTTTTGCTGCCTTCTTTGACTACTATAAATTTATTACTTAGCTCTCCATTTTGCTTCCAGAGTGGGAAATACTTTTGATGCTCTTTAAGCGGAGTAACTATAACAGGCTCAGGTAATTTTAAATATTTTTGATTAAAATTTGCTAAAAAAGGACTGGGATATTCAACTAGGTGTATTACCTCATCCAACAGTTTTTTATCTATATTAAATAATAATTCTTCTTCATAGATAATAGTTTCAATTTCTTCTAATATTATCTCTCTTCTTTGCTTTGGTCTTACAATTACATATGCTTTTTTTAATACTTCTTGATATTGATCAACTGAATCCACAACAAGCTTTTTGTCAGACAAAAACCTGTGTCCCCTTGTAAAATTATCTGATTTCAGATGTTCAATTTCAAACTCAATAACCTCATCGTTATATAAAGCTAATAGCCAATGAATTGGTCGAATAAAACTAAGCTTATGGCTACCCCATCTCATTTTAATTGGCAGGTTAACTTCCTTAATTAACCTTTTATAAATTATTTTGAGTAGTTCTTTAGCTTGCTTTCTTTCTTTTTCTATAACAGCGTAAAGATAAATACCTTTTTGAGTATCTCTTTCTATGAGTTCTGAAACTTTAATTCCCAGCCCCCGGGCAAAACCTGTTGCCGCTTTAGTGGGGTTTCCCTCTTGATCAAAAGCAATATTTTTAGGAGGACCTTTGATTTCATTAACTTCTAGTTTTTGATATTCAGACAGACCATTTAGTTTAACTACTATCCTCCTCGGCGCTCCATATACTTCTATATCTTCACAATCAATCCTATATTCAGCTAAAAGCTCATCAATTTTACCTTGTAAATTATCATATATTTGCTTGACCAATTTAGCTGGTATTTCTTCAGTTCCTATTTCTAAAAGACTACAATTATTCATTTTTGTCACTTCCTTTCAGCAGGGGAAAACCTAGAGACTCACGTTTTTGAACATAAGCCTTTGCACACTGGCGAGCCAGGTCCCTAACTCTTGTAATATAACCCGTTCTTTCTGAAACACTGATCGCACCCCGAGCTTCAAGTAAGTTAAATACATGAGAACACTTTAATGTATAATCATAAGCGGGATAAACCAACTCTTTTTTTACTAACCTAAGGGCCTCATCTTCATATATATTAAAAAGCCGATTTAAATTTTTTTTGTCAGCTTCTTCAAAATTATATATTGAATTTTCTTTTTCAATCTGTAAGTTAACATCCCGATAACTAATATCTTCAACCCATTCAATATCAAATATATTTTCTACATCCTGTAGATACATTGCTATTCTTTCTAAACCATATGTTATCTCAGCTGTAACGGGTTCACAATCTAAGCTGCCCACCTGTTGAAAATATGTGAACTGTGTAATTTCCATCCCATCCAGCCAGACTTCCCAGCCCAGCCCCCAGGCACCTAAAGTTGGGGCTTCCCAATTATCTTCAACAAACCTTATATCATGTTTTTGGGGGTCAATCCCGATTGATTTCAAACTGTCTAAATAGATGTTCTGTATATCATCAGGCGAGGGTTTTATAATAACCTGATACTGTAGATATCTTTGCAGGCGAAAGGGATTTTCACCATACCTACCATCAGCCGGCCTTCTACTTGGTTGAACATAACCTGTTTTCCACGGTTCCGGGCCTAATGATCTTAAAAATGTAGAGGGACTCATTGTTCCAGCCCCAACTTCGGTATCATAGGGTTGTTCAATTATACAATTATAATCACTCCAAAATTTGTGTAGATTCTGTATCATATCCTGAAAATTCATTAAAACCATTCCTCCCAATCAAAATATCTTTTAATATAATACAAATACCTCATCCCATCTGGAGACGAGGTAGGACTTGCTACCTATATATTAATTTTTATCAAAATCTTTAATGATTTGCAAAAAATCATTTGACTTTAAATTTAAATCTAGATGGTATAATATAAATTGATCAATCAATTTATCTAAATTTCTAATCAAGTCTATATTGACGTCTAAATCATCTAAAGAATTAATCTCAGATCTATATACTCTTTTTATTAAATCTAACTCATTTTGTTTTAATAAACGATAATTTTCATTCCTTTTTTTCAAACACTCAGAACAGATTAATCCACCTTCCCTTACATTAAAGTACTGCCTATGTAGTGTTTTTTGCTTTTCACCACATTCATAACAATAATTTATTCTGGGTTGAACACCTATATATTTTAAAAAAAGTAATTTGAACACAACACTTATATTTTCTAATTTTTCTATAGGGCTTTTTGACATTTTGTAGAATGTCTTTAATATCAAATTAAATAGATTTTGATTGGGATGGTATTCCATACCAGCTTTTTCAACCATCTCTGAAAAATAGGCTGCATAAGCCATTTTATTGAGATTGTTCCTCAAATCTTCAAATCTATGAATATTATCTACACTATTTAATCGATCCAATGATTTACTTTTATAGACCTTAATTAAATTATAGCAATACGGTAATACCACAGCTGAAACTCTATTATTATTGGAATTCCTTGCTTTCTTAGCTACAGCTCTAATCTTTCCCTCTTTTTTTGTATAGAAAGTTATTATTTTGTCTGCTTCTCCCAAATCAAATTGCTTTAATACTAAAGCCTCTGTTTGTATCAAAGACATTCAATTTTCCCACTTTCTAATCTTTAATATCAGTTACTATTTCAACACCAGAACTTGCTCCAATTCTATTGGCTCCGGCATCAAGCATAGATAAAGCATCTTCAAAGTTTTTAATGCCACCTGAAGCCTTTACTCCTATATCACGGCCTACAACTTTCCTCATTAAACTTACCTTTTCTTCCTCTGCCCCAGCTGATCCAAATCCTGTAGAGGTTTTAACAAAATCCCCTCCTACTTCTTTGACAATTTCACAGGCCTTGACTATCTCTTCATCATTTAAATAACAGGTCTCCAAGATAATCTTAACAATGACATCAGAGGTTACCCCAGAAGATCTTGTAGCATCGATGATAGCTTTAATATCTGATCTCACAAGGTCATAAGCTCCCGATTTAAAAGCCCCTATATTCATCACCATATCAACTTCTTTTGCCCCATTTTTTATTGCATTTTTTGTTTCGAAAGCCTTCGTCTCTGTAGTATTAGCTCCTAAGGGAAAACCAATCACAGTAGCAACCTTGACCGAAGATTCCTCTAATAATTTTGTTGCCAAGGGAACATATATCGGGTTTACACAAACAGATGCAAATTGATATTCTAAAGCCTCCTCACATAATTTTTTGATTTGATCAACTGTTGCAGTAGCATTTAAATTAGTATGGTCAATCATCTTCGCCATATCTCTCGGCTTAATAGCCACTATTAATCACTCCTTCTCCATTTATAAAAAATTATTAATCATAATTGAAACCATATAAAAATATATAAAAAGTTCGGTAATATCGATAATTGTAGTTATGAAGGAACCCCAAGGCAAGGGCAGGATCAAATCCTAAAAAATCCATTATAAATGGTATTGTAGTCCCCACAAAAATAGCTGTCAATAAAGTAACAAACATAGATGTTCCAACAATTAAACCTAATATAGGATATCTTTGCCATAATAAAATTATACCGGATATAGCTACTCCCAGTAAAATCGCCATTATCAATCCCATTTTTATTTCTCAATAAATATGTAAAAAGAAATCGGCTAAATATAGTTTACCTGAAGCTAAACCTCTCACAACAACTTTAAGGAACTATGTCCCCATATTCCCTCCCATATCGATCAAAACGGGAATAAAAAATGCTAAGGTTACCATTGTCTGAAGGGAAGCTTCGAAATTTTGAATCACTGAATCTGATAAAAGATCAACAACCAGGGAATTCTCTTTTTTACTATAGAAAGCATTCCCCCCTTTACATCATAAATATCGGTTGCAGCGACCATTTTGTAAATATCCTCAGTTGCTTCATCTTCTTTGACGCTCCACGGGGCAAGCTCGCCTGGTTTTCTGCCGATAAAATCTATAATCTCCAGGATATCATCAACCATTATAATTTTCATCAATTGATTCTTTTTGTTAACAACCAGAACTGCAAATAAATCATATTTTGATAAAATATCTGCTACTACTTCCTGATCTAAGTTAACTGCTACATTTATCACATCAACATTCATAATATCTTTCATTAAAACTCCCGGCAGAGCAGTCAAAAGATGTCTGACTGATATTACACCTAAGAGTTCTTTTGTTCTAGAAATAATATAAACATAGTGGGTCATCTCTGGTTGAGAAATACGTTCTCTTATTTTTTTAAAATTTGTTCTACACTATTATCCTGATAAAAATCAATATAATCTGTAATCATTAAACCACCGGCCGATTTTTCACTAGAGCCCAAAAGACGCTGTAGCTCTTCGGGCTGGTTGGCTTTCAGGTTGTCTGAAATATTTTTAATCTTTCCCACTAGTATTGTTTTTAAAAAATTAGCTGCATCATCCGGATACATTGTAGTTAGTACCTCAGATAATATTTTAGCACTAAAGGTTTTAACAATAAAATAACTAATCTTGTAATCCAAGTATTTGAAAGCTTCACTCAAACTTATATGATCAATTGTTTCTAAAAACGCGGCCCGCTTTTCATCTAGCAGCCTGTTTGAAAACTCTGCTTTATCAGCAGGATAACCATTAGTCCAGAGGTCATTTATATTATCATATCTAGCAGGAATAAATTGATCATATGTTCAATCTGTCATCTAATAATCACCCCTTATAGCCCATCCTTCTTAACAATGCTTTATTATCTCTCCAATCCTTTTCAACCTTAACCCAAAGATCGAGATAAACTTTTTGTTGGAGCAGTTTTTCGATATCTTTTCTTGCTCTTACTCCAATTTTTTTTAACATCTTGCCATTCTTGCCTATAAGTATACCTTTATGTGACTTCTTTTCTACATAAATATTTGATCTGATATACATTACATTTTCATTTCTTTCTTCCATTTCTTCTATCAACACTGCTATACCAAAGGGAATTTCTTCTCTCAATAAATAAAACATTTTTTCTCTTATCATCTCAGCTATGATAAATTGTTCAATTTGATCAGTTATCATATCTTCTGGAAAGTACTGGGGGCCCTCTGGTAAATGTTTAAAAATTTCATCTAATAGAGTTTTTACATTCCTGCCTGTTTTAGAAGATATTGGTATTATTTCCTCTTCAATTTTCATTTGATAGTCATTAATTACCCGGGGTAATTTAGTTTTTTTAATTCTGTCTATCTTATTTAATACTATTAAAAATGGCTGGTCTGAGTTCTTAATTTGATTATATATAACTCGATCTGTTTTTTTATAATTTTTGGTAGCTTCCAACATCAATATAATGATATCAATTCCATCTAAACTTTTATAAGCTTCATTAACCATATATCTATCAAGATCATTTTTTGTTTTATAAATCCCGGGAGTATCTACAAAAATTATCTGCCCTCTCTCTGCAGTATAAATAGCTTTTATACTATTGCGGGTGGTTTGAGGTCGGGGAGAAGTAATAGATATCTTTTCTCCAATTAGATGATTTATTAATGTTGATTTACCGACATTAGGTCTTCCCACCACTGTCACAAATCCTGATTTAAAAGTCATTGATCCATATCATCCTTATCAAATGCACCTGGTAATAGCTCTTTATTTTTTTTGATTATTTCCCTACCTTCTATTGTCATCATAATTATATCAATCTCCTTACCAAATTCATTAATAACCTGTCTGCAGCTGCCGCAGGGAGTAACCGGCTTTTTAGTTTTTGACAATATTAATAAGGCTTGAAATTCAGTATATCCCTCTGAAACTGCTTTAAATACCGCTGTTCTTTCTGCACACATTGTAGAACCATAAGCAGCATTCTCTATATTTACACCTGTAAATATTTTACCATTTTTTGTCAATAAAGCCGCTGCTAGAGGAAAGTTCGAATAAGGCACATAGGCATTATCTATTACCCTTTGAGCAGCTTTTTTCAATTTTTCTTTTAACTTTTTATCAATCATTATCATCACTTTCTTTATAACTAATATTTGTATTAGTAGGTACTATCTGAATCCAGGTTTTACCTGGATTTAAAGTAATTATATTGTTATCATTATCATAAAAATTAGTATAGCCTTCATTACTTTTTTCCCAATATCCTTCATTCGCCAGACCATTTTTAAAATATAATGCTTTGTCTCCACTCTTCAGATCCATATTCAATCTGCCTACATCATCTTTAACTGAAGTATCCACAAATTGTACTATGATATTGCTTACTTCAATTTGACTGCCATCTTCACATAGATGAGAATTATCTATACTATCTAGATATCTCTTATATTTATTTTCTTCGCTAATATAACGGTATAACACTTTGTAATTACCCCAGTAATCAACTGTGATTTCTTCTGCGGGGGCTTTTGCATCAGAGATAATCATTATTTCTTCAAAATTAAATCTATTTTCATATTCAACATGTTCCATATCATTTAGATATTCATATATCCTATATTCTCCTGTGTATAAATTATGAGGGATTGATTCTTGTTCATCTCTCCAGTAATATTTTCCGTTATATATTTGATCAAGACTTTTATACTCAAGTTCTTTAATTAAATCAAAACCATCTGGGCTGGCTCCTGCATGCAGTAAAAGTGCATTATATTCCCTTGCAATTGTTATCATATAAGGCCTCAAACTCCTAATCGGTCCTATCTTTTCTGGTATATCAGACCAATATAAAGCTAAAAATCTGGTAATTCCACCCTCTACTAAAAACTCATAAACTAGCGGGGCTTCAGAAATACCAGACTGTGGCCTTGCTTGGGGAGAATTCTCTATGCTGGCTATTACAGCTCTATGTGAAACCTCTTTTTCTATGGGTAAATAAGAGAATTTAGACAAATTTATATCTTCTTTTTCTTCATTATTATCTTGTTTGACTTGCTCACTTTGCTTTTGATTATCCTGTTTTTCATCCTTTACAACTTCAGTTGTCGATTCTTTTTCTGATTGGTCATTTGAAGAAACGTTATTTAATAAACTGCTTCTCAGTAAAAATGCACCTGTAACTATTATAATTAATATGATCAGTCCGTATATAAAAGGTTTTTTCATCTTTACACCCCAATAATACAAAATTTATTGTGTCTTATATTTTATGGTTCTTCTCCAAATTAGTGGGTCGATTTATGATTATACATAAAATTATCTATAGTCATTTTCTTTAATTGATGGGCTTTTTAATAATAAAAGGATAATATAAATATCGTATAAAAAACCTATTCATTTAAGATGATGGCCACTAATCAGCGTAGCAAACAAATTTCACATTTTTTACCCACGGAAATGGAGAAGATCCTATTTTATAAGCTTTTTAAATATTTTTAATAGGTTGATCTGTAAATATACGTATTTCTTGTATTCTATGCTCATCGATTTTTTCTATTTCAATGGTTATTCCATCAAGCTCTATTTTCTCATTTTCTTCGGGTAAATAACCCAATTTATGCAAAACAAAACCACTTATGGTCTCATAACTTTCTTCATCCAATAAAGGTGAAGGAAGTATTTCATTTAAATCATCAAGATCAACTCTAGCATCAACTAGTAGTTCCTTGTTATTAATCAAATTAATCTGTTTATTTTCTAAATCAAATTCATCCTGGATATCACCTACAATTTCTTCCAATAGGTCTTCTATAGTAATTAAACCAGAAGTACCACCATATTCATCCAAGATAACAGCCATATGTTCTCTTCTTTTTTGCATCTCTTTTAACAATTTGTTAATCTGTTTGCTTTCCGGGATAAAATAGATTGGCTTGATTAAGTCTTCTAAGGTCAAATCCTCTGTACCCTTTTGCAGTAATTTTAGTAAATCTTTTACATAGATCAACCCTATTATTTCATCTATACTATCTTCATAAACGGGTATTCTAGAGTGTCCTTGTTCTACAGCGAGATTAACTAATTGATCAATACTTTCATTTTTATTTATACATACCATATCAATCCTGGGTACCATTATCTCTTTGACAATAATATCATCAAATTCAAACACACTCTGAATCATTTCCTTTTCGCTTTCCTTTATAGCACCCTCTTCTTCACTAACATTTACAAATCTTCTGACCTCTTCCTCACTAATGAATGCGGAAGAAATCATCTTATTTTCTCCTATTAAATTTTTGACAAGAAATGTAAAAAATAATATCACAGGGTAAAGTATTCTTTCTAACCAGAAAAGTACTATAGACGCATTTTTAGCAAATTTGATTGGTTTACTATTGCCCAGCGATTTAGGTGTAATTTCACCAAATACTAAAATTACAAAAGTAACTACTCCAGTTGCAATACCTACCCCTTTATTCCCAAAAATTTTTATGGCAATAGAAGTAGCTATAGCAGAAGCTGCAATATTAACCAGATTATTTCCTATCAGAATCGTAGTGAGTAATTTCGTTTGATTTTCCAATAAATGGTCAACCCTTTTGGCCTGTTTATCACCTTCATTGGCTAACTCTCTTATTCTCACCCTATTTGCTGACATAAAAGCAGTTTCTGATCCAGAAAAAAAACCGGAAAGAATAAGTAAAAAAACAAAGCCAATTAAATTAATATACATTCTCTAATGCCCTCCAATTCAAAACCATAGACAAATAATTTATCTTTTTATTTCCAACTCTTTTAATATTCTCTCTTCTCTTTTTCGCATTTCATTTTTCTCTCCCACTGTCTTATGCTTATAACCTAAGAGGTGTAATATACCATGTGTAACAAGGTAACAAATCTCTCTTTTTAAAGAATGACCATAATCCTCAGATTGGGTTAAGGCCCTCTCTTTAGAAATAATAATATCTCCTAATATTTCCTCTCCCATCGGAAAGGCTAATACATCAGTAACCTCATCTACCTTTCTAAACTTATTATTCAATTCTCGAATTTTATTATTATCTACAAAAGCAATACTTATCTCCCCACCATCATAACCCTCCATTTTAGTCGCTTTTCTGACTATATCTTTACAATTCTGCAAGATATCCTGATTAATATCAATCCCAGACTGCTGATCATTTATTTTGACTTTGATCATTTTTATCAACTTCTTTCATTTCTTTTAACAACCGATCAGGATATTCAACTCTCTGATGGTATATTCCGGTCAAAATTTGAACAAAACTATCTGCAATCAAATCTAATTCCTTTAATGTTAAGGATGATTCTTCTAGTTGCCCGTCATTTAATTTTTCTTTTATCAATTCTTTAACAAATATTTCTATTCGATTATGATTGTTTTTACTGAAATTCTTGGATCTTACAGCTGCTTCTACTGTATCTGCTAGCATAATCAAGGCCGCTTCTTTAGACTGGGGTTTGGGCCCATCATAACGAAAATCATTTTCATTTATATTATCATGTTTACTTTCTTTAAGTGCCTCTCCATAAAAGAAAGAAATTAAACCGGTTCCCTGATGTTGCTCAATAATATCTTTAACCGCCTTAGGCAAGTTATGTTTTTCAGCCATTTCCAGTCCATCTTTAACATGAGATTTAATAATTAATGAGCTCAAATTGGGAGAAATCTTATCATGGGGATTATCTCCACCAAATTGATTATCAGAAAAGAAATAAGGTCTCTTTAATTTACCTATATCATGAAAATATGCACCAACTCTGGTTAACAGTGAATCCGCTCCAATTTTATCTGCAGCATTTTCAGCTAAATTACCTACAATTATACTATGATGATAAGTTCCCGGAGCCTCTACTAATAATCTTTTTAATAAAGGATGACTCGGATTTGACAATTCCAATAATTTAACCGATGAAGTTAAATTAAATATACTTTCCAGATAGGGTAGTAAACCATTTGCCAAAATAGCAACAAATATACCATTTAAAACCCCCATCACAATTGACCAAATAAGTTCTATCCAGTTATTACTGAAATCCATTAATGTTAACCCAGTAATAAAAACCACAAGAACTAAACTAACATTAAAGCCTGCCCTGATAAGATCGCTTCTCTGACTAACATCACTTACACTGATAATACCAACAATACCACCCACAAATGCTGCAGCTGCTGCAATATATAGACTTCCAAATACTAATGCTATCAAAAAGCTTGTAAAGGCAGTAATTACCAAAGCAATTCTAGTATCAACTAAAACCTTTATAAGTATAGAAATAATCGCTGTAGGGACCAAATAGACCATATAGGCTGGCTGAAATATACTGATTATTTTAGCCAAGAGGACCACTAAAATTATTAGCGTTTCTACCAAAATTAATTGATTAATATTTTCCCAAACTTGTGTGGCATAAAATTTAGTGTAAAATCCCAATAATAAGACCAACACACTTAAAGTTAATAAGACACCCAGTAAATTGACATAATTGATGCCGGGTTTTCTGAGGCCTAAGGCCTCCAGTACTCTCATATCATCCTGTGAAACAATGTCACCTTTGCGAATAATATTTTCTCCCTTTAGCACGGTTCTTTTAACAGGTTCCACCTGTTTAAGTGCATCTTCCTGTCTATCTTCTGTAGCCTCTAGATCTAAAATCATATTGGGTTGTACATAATTACTTAAAATATTTGCTAATACCAGTCTATATTCTTTAGTAAAATTAGTCTCTAAAGCTAGTTGATTAATATCATTGTGCACCTCAGATAAATTCTCGGGAAAAATCCTCTGTTTTAAAATATCTTCCATTATCTTCTTTGAAGTACTCTGGAAATCACTAATTTTTTCTAGATCAGATTTAAGTAATAGCCTAAGATCATCTGTGCCAATTTTTATATTGTTTTCTTCTTTGATCTTAGTTAAAGTACTTTTTTTTAGTTGTTCAATATCCTCCTTTGTATAATTTATCTGTTCACTTAAAACAGTATTGAATAAGTTATCGATTTCACTTAATATTCTTCGGCTAAGTGATTTATCTTCTTCATATACCTTAGAAGCTGATTCTACAGCTATATCTTCTAGCTGTTCCGTTTTTTTCTGATCTATAAAGGTGACAGTTCTTGGTGCAACTATATCACTTTTACTCACCTCACCAACCTCCAAATCAATACGGTTGGGGAAAAAATTAATAGTTAAAATAATTGCTATTATAATATAAAAAACAGCAATACTGATTCGTCTTATATATTTTTCCTCTAATTTTATATCAAAATCGAACCATTTACTAAACCGATCTTTTATTTGCTCAAAAAAATACATTATTTACTCCCACTTTCATGCCTTTCATACGCTTTTATGATATCTTTAACTAAATTATGTCTAACAACATCCTGGTTTGTAAGGTAAACGAATTCAATACCTTTGATATGCTTCAATATTTTTCTAACTTGATTTAAGCCTGAGTTAGAGTTTCTAGGCAAATCGATCTGGGTAATATCGCCGGTAATCACAGCATGAGAATTAAAACCTATTCTTGTTAAAAACATCTTCATTTGTTCCGGAGTTGTATTTTGAGCTTCATCTAATATTACAAATGAATCATCGAGTGTCCTGCCTCTCATATATGCTAAAGGAGCAACTTCAATAATATCTTTCTCTAAATACTCGCTTACTTTTTCTGGGCCTAAAATATCATACAAGGCATCATATAACGGCCTCAAATATGGATCAACCTTGTCTTGCATATCACCAGGTAAAAATCCTAAATTTTCTCCTGCTTCGATAGCAGGTCTTGTTAAAACTATTCGATTAGCATTATTGTTTAATAAACTCTTAACAGCCATCACCATCGCAAGATATGTCTTACCTGTTCCTGCAGGGCCTATAGAAAACACAATATCCGAGTTTTTAATAGCCTCTACATAATACTTTTGTCCCAGTGTTTTAACTTTGATCTTTCTACCTTTAAAATTGACCTGCAATACTTCATCATAGAGATTAGATAAATCCATACTACTATCCTTTTTCAACAGAAAGATGGCATACTTAACCTGTCTTTTATCTATATTTTTGCCTGTTTGAGCCAAATCTATCATTTCTTCTGTTACGCGTTTTGCCAACTTTACTTTATCTGTTCTGCCTTTTATCTTCACACTACTGCCTCTGGCTATTATCTCAACATCCAGTATGTCTTCTATAACTTTAATATTCTCATCTTTATTCCCAAAAACATTTCTGGAAATTTTATAATCTTTTATATCTAAAATATCTTCAACCGGTACCACCGGATCCCTCCTTAATTAACGTTATGCCTACTTATATTTTATTCAAGAGGAAGTTTAATATTCCTCCATAATTTAATAAAGCTTTTCATAGAGAAAAGCATACTAAGAATATTATAACATATTATTGTAATCTTACAAGTCCAATAAATATAAAAACCAGTCTATAGCCTAGTATGCAGCTACATCCTGGTTTTTTATTAGACTATCTATATTTTTAGCCATTTATCATTTTAGAAAAATCAGGGTTAAAAATATCTTTTGGAAAATACTCAGGTTTACGAGTAATAGTATGATAGGTTTTAATAAATCTGATTGTACCTGTTTTGCTTCTAAGTAACATTGTATGCGAAGAAGCACTATTTGTACTGTAACGAATTCCCTTAAGTAAATCTCCATCTGTAATTCCTGTTGCCACAAATATAATATCATCACCCTGAGCAAGTTCTTTTGTAAAATACAGTTTATCAATATTTTCTATACCTAAGTCTTTTGCTTTCTGTCTATCCTTCTCATTTCTTGGTTTTAAACGAGCCTGTATTTCTCCTCCCATACATCGCAACGCAGCAGCTGTTAGTACACCTTCAGTAGCACCACCTATTCCCATCATCATGTCTACACCAGAATCTGATAAACCGGTAGCAATACCACCAGCCACATCACCATCACTGATTAGCTTAATTCTAGCACCGATAGACCTGATATCATTGATTAACTTTTTATGTCTGGGACGATCTAAGACAACGATTGTTAAGTCCTTAACACTTTTATTAAGAGCCCCAGCTGTGGCCCTTAAATTATCTTCAACAGAAGCATCCAAATTTATTTCTCCTTTAGCCTTAGGACCTACTGCAATCTTTTCCATATATGTATCAGGAGCCTTCATCAAACTGTGCCTTTCTGCAACCACCAAAACAGCCAGTGCATTAGGTAAGCCCTTAGCAACTAAGGATGTACCCTCTACAGGATCTACAGCAATATCAAGCTGGGGCTGTGCACTACCATCACCGATAACTTCCCCTATATATAAGTGGGGTGCTTCATCTTTTTCACCTTCCCCAATAACTACTGTACCATTAATACCCATTGTATCAAAAATGTTTCTCATGCAATCTACAGCCGCTCCATCAACACAGTTTTTACATCCTTTACCCATCCAGGGAGCTGCTGCTAGAGCCGCCGTTTCAGTAACTCTTACAAAATCAAATCCCAACTGTCTATCCATATATTTTTTCAACTCCTTTTTTTACTCCGTATAATCAACAAATGTTTTTATGATAGTAGTTTTGCTTATTCTTCCAACTACTTCTTTAACCCCATTTAAAACAGGAAGAAAATCTATTTTATGATATCTAATTTTGCGGGCCGCCTCTATAAAAGTAGTGTCTGGAAATACAGATATGATTTTAGGATTCCTCGTCATTGCTAAACTAACTGGTGTCTTTTTGAGATTATTCTTGCCTATACTCATTTTAAGCAGGTCTTTTCTTGAAATAACACCACTTAATTTGCCTCCATTATTTATAACAACTATAGAGCCCACATCTTCTAAAAACATCTTCACAATCGTATCATAAATACTTGTTTCTTCTTCAACCTTGATAGGTTCAGACATTATTTCACTTACTTTTTTATTATATAGTCTTTCTATCTCTTTTAATTTATAGTCTTCTTGGATTAAATAATAGCCCACATTTGGTTTAGCATTTAAGATTTCCAACATTGATAAAATCGATAAATCAGAACGGATTGTTGCTCTTGATAAATCAAGCTTCTCTGCAATTAGTTTTGATGAAATAGGACCTTCTTTTTTCACTATATCAATAATTTCTTTCTGTCTTTTTGATAATTCCATATATTACCTCCTGCTCTGTTATTTATATTCAAAGAATAATATAACACAATTATCAAATTAATTCAACTATTACGCCAATAATCACCTACTAATAATCATAAAAACATGTATTACTACATTGTTTTTTAAAATTAATTATTAAATGATGTAATAAGCCCTAATATTAGGGCTTATTACATTAATTTATGATAAATTATTTTTCTTTTTTATTTTTCTTAAACCGAGGTTCATCTAATATTTCTTTCATGATTATTCCTTTAACTAAGTCTTCTTTTTTTAAAAATAGTTTGCCTTTTTTCTTTTTACTGATTTTTTTAACTTTAATCTTTTTTTTGCTTTCTTTATTTGTCTTTTGATCTACATCTTTTGAAATATTATTATTTTCTGCTTTATTATTAACCTGTTCATCATATGCGAATTTATATTCTTTTTCATTTAAATTATTATTTTCCGCTATAGGTTTTTCTTTACTTAGAGTATTATCACTATTTTTATTCTTATTTTTATTCTTATTAATAAAATTTATCAGACGAGAACCTATAATAAAAAACAAAAACAAAAGAGGCCAATAACTGAAGATATTATTCATATTAGCTTACACCTCTTGTTATTCATCTTTTTCTTCTTCATAACCTTCTTCTTCCTCTGCACCTGTATATTGAGAAATTCCTTCTCTCATATTTGTATCAGCCTTTATATTCTTATAATTCATATAATCCATTACACCCAAATTACCATTTTTAAAGGCATCTGCAATTGCAAGCGGTACTTCTGCTTCTGCTTCAACAACTTTTGCCTGCATTTCTTGAACTTCTGCTCTCATTTCTTGTTCCTTAGCCACTGCCATAGCTCTTCTTTCTTCCGCTTTGGCTTGAGCAATTTCTTTATCCGCTTCAGCCTGATCAGTTTGTAATTGTGCTCCAATGTTTTTACCTACATCTACATCGGCAATATCGATAGACAAAATTTCAAAAGCGGTACCCGAATCAAGGCCCTTATTTAAAACTGTTTTGGAAATAGAATCAGGATTTTCCAATACTCTTTTATGGGTTTCGGCAGAACCTACAGTTGTAACAATACCTTCACCTACCCTGGCCAAAACTGTTTCTTCCCCGGCTCCACCCACCAGCCGATCAATATTAGCTCTTACTGTTACCCGGGCAGTAGCCATAACCTGAATACCGTCCATTGCTACAGCTGTTACTAATGGTGTTTTGATCACCTTGGGATTAACACTCATTTTAACAGCATCTAATACATCTCTACCGGCTAAATCGATGGCGGCAGCTCTTTCAAACTGCAGGGGTATTTCTGCCCGCTCGGCAGCAATTAAGGCATCTACCACCTTATTAACATTACCACCTGCTAGATAATGAGCTTCCAATTTGTCACTGGTTAGATCTAAGCCTGCTTTATGTGATTTGATCAAGGGTCCAACTATAGAAGATGGTACTACTCTTCTCAGCCTCATCCCGATTAAATTAAAGAACCCTATTTTGACCCCTGCTGCAATTGCTGATATCCAAAGACCTAAAGGTATGAAATACATGAAAAGAAAAATAAAAGCTATTACGCCAAATATAATTAGTAATGATGCAATTGTCATTGATTATTCCCCCTCTTTATAAATGGTTTAACTATAACCTTACTACCTTTGACATCTATAATAATTACCGTTTCTCCCTTATCAATAAAGCCGCCTTCACTAACAACATCAATGCGCTTTCCATCCAGATCAATAATACCAGCTGGTCTTAATGGGGTAACCGCTGTGCCTTTTTGACCAATTAAATCCTCATCCCCATGATAAGCAGTATAACCAATATCACTGGTTTGACTTGTCCTTAAAGAAATTTTAGACCACATATTTGAACTACCAAAATATTTACCTATTATAAAGGTTAAAACAACTGTCGTTAAGAGAGTTGTAGCGATAATATTTACAGCAATTTGAGGTGTGGGAAATAAATAGTATAAGCTTACAAAAATTGAAACCATCCCACCAATACCCGTCACACCAAAACCGGGTACTACAAATACTTCTAATAAAATTAATAATAAACCAACTAAAAACAAAACTATAATACCCCAACTAGCAACCCCATTAATAATATAACCACTGAAAAACAATCCCAATGAAATAAATCCTATAGTCCCAGCTATGCCAAAGCCGGGTATCAATAATTCGAATATAATGGCACTAAACCCAATTATTAATAAAAAAGTACTAATATAGGGGTTTGTGACAACACTGGCAAAGTTTTCAGAAGCAGTGGGCTTTAGTTTATTAACTGTACTCTCTTCTAGACCCAGATAGGGCCAAAGTAACTGATCTGATTTGACTACATTATCTGCTATATTATTAGCATAAGACTCTTCTGCAGTTAATGTTAATAATTTTCCTTTTTCACTTAGTCCTTCAATTACAAGATCTGAATCTACCATAGCTGCAGCGATATCAGGATTTCTATTGCGTGCTTCTGCTGTTGCTTTGAATTCTTTTCTGAAAGCCGAAATATATTTTTCTTCCTTAGGTCTCGTTTCGGCGGCCCCGATACTGCTGCCGGTCCTCATCACTAGTGTTTGGCCGGCTAATGCAACCAAAGCCCCCGCAGACCAAGCGCGGTTAGAAACATATGTTACAGTTTCAACTTGAGAATTTAAGATAATATCTTTGATCTTAACAGCAGAATCAACATAACCTCCAAAAGTGTCTATTTTTATAACTATTTTATCGGCATTATTTTCAACAGCCTTATAATAACTTTTTTGAAAAAAAGAAAACATCGCCTGATCAATATTCCCTTCCACAGGTATTTGATAGACAATGTCTTGTGCATTTAAGTTAAAAGAAAATATTATTATTATAATTAAGATTAAAATTATTTTATTTTTCAACATAACTCACACCTCATTTATAAGATATTTTAACCTGGAGGCCACTGCATTACTCTACCCCCTAAGAGGTGATAGTGGATGTGAAATACAGTTTGACCTGCCTTTTCTTTATTATTATTTACCAATCTAAATCCTTCATCATATATATCATATTTTTTTGCCATTTTGACCGCCACTTTATGAATATGAGCTATAATATCAAATTCATCTTTTTTTAAAGCCATAATATTTTCTTTATGTTCTTTAGGAACGATTAATATATGAACCGGGGCCTGTGGATTAATGTCCTCAAAAACCACAACTTTATCATCTTCATAAACAAAATCAGTCTCTATTTCATTATTAATAATTTTACAAAACAGACAATTCGACACTAAATAATACCCCCTTTTAATTATAACTATTCTTTACTATTCAATAAATTCCTCCTTTTGTAAAATACTTCCAAGAAGAGCTCCGTAGTTATAACAGTCTGTTAATTTTACTTTCTTAATTTTTCCCTTATCTTTTTTCTTTGCATCTACTAATACTTTTATATAATTGTCAGTATAAGCAGTATAAAATCCGGTTTTACTATCAATATTATCTTCAATGATCACCTTTTTTGTCTTATTGAGATATTTTTTGTTATATTGACTCATTAATCTTTTATTTAATTTTCGGAGGCGGGCAGCATTTTTTTTCTTGATATCTCCTCTAACCCGAGGTTTCATATTATAAGCAGCTGTATTTTCCCTTCTGGAAAAAGGAAAAACATGCAGGCGGCTGAAAGCAATCTCTTTGGCAAAGCTATATGTTTTAGCAAATTCTGAAATTGTTTCACCGGGAAAACCAACAATTATATCTGTAGTTATTGCTATTTGGGGCACCATATCTCTACATTCTAAAACTTTTTCTTTAAATTGATCTTTTGTATAAGGTCTGTTCATTTTTTTTAATATGAGATTAGATGCACTCTGCAAAGGCAGGTGTAGATGAGGGCATACTTTATCATTATTTTTGATCAGCTTAAGCAGTTGTTCATCAACTTCTGTAACTTCTATAGAACTTAATCTAATTCTCTTCAAACCTTTTATTTTAGTTATCTTGGAAATAAGTGCAGCTAAATCATAATTGTCCTTTCTCTCAATACCATAAGCGCCAAGATGAATACCGGTCAAAACTATTTCTTTAACTGCCTGTTTATTTATGAGATGATCTATCTCCTTAATTATATTTTCTGGGTCCCTGCTTCTCATCTGGCCCCTTGCATAAGGGATTATGCAGTAGCTACAAAATTGATCACAGCCTTCCTGAACTTTGATATAAGCTCTGGTTGTTTTATTTAATCTTTTGATACTCATCTCTTCATATTCTGTAAAATCATCATAAGACAAACTTTCCTTTAACATCTTATTATTTTCTTTTATGGACTTTCCTTCAATCAAATTAACTATATTACTTTTGCCCTGTGTGCCCAAAATCAAATCTACTTCTTTGATTGCTTCTATTTCATTTTGTTCAACCTGGGGATAACATCCCACTATTATAACCAGAGCCTCTTTGTTTTTTCTTTTGGCTCTTCTGGCATATTTTCGGGACTTACTGGCAGCTTGATTTGTTACTGTACAGCTATTTATGATATATATATCAGCTTTTTCAGCAAATTTTTTAATCTCATATCCAGCTCTCCTAAATTCATCCATCATAACCTCGGTTTCATAATGATTAACCTTACAGCCGAGGGTATAAAATGCAACAGTTCTCATCATTCTCCCCCTAATTCATCATATTCATATAATACAGCAGTTAAGGATACAAGGCCGGCTGTTTCGGTTCTTAAGATTCTATTACCTAAGCTGATTTTTTTTAAGTTAGTTTGTCTTTTTGTCTCTTCAAAAAATTTCACTTCTCCTTTTGTGAATCCACCTTCTGGACCTATCAACAGCAAAATATTACTGATTTGATCGTGTTGATAATCTCTTAAAATATTTTTAAAATTTGACGAGGAAACACCAGTATATAAAAGCAAAATTAAGTCATATCTTGCAAATAATTTTTTAAATTTATTCTTATCATCTGTAGATATAACTCTTTTAACAACAGGTATAATGCCTCTTTGAGACTGTTTGGCTGCCTCTTCAGAAATCTTCTGCCACCTCTTCAGTCTTTTTTGCTCTTTCTTATGAGAAAGTTTAACAATAGTCCTTTTTGTGCTAATTGGTATAATTTCATGAACACCAATCTCAACACATTTCTGAATAACGTATTCCATATTTCTATTTTTAGGAATCGCCTGGCCTAAATCAATTTTTATCTTTGGCTCAGAATTATTTTTCTTTTTATTTACAACTATAGCTTTAACAGAACTATCCTTAAATTCATCCAACTTAACTATATAATCATAACCTTTTTGATCAGATATGATGATCTTATCTCCTTTTTTTAATCTTAAAGAATTAGAAATGTGGTTGAAATCATCACCTCTAATTTCAACCACATCATTAATTTGCTCTGCATTTATAAAAAATCTATTCATTATATATACTACCCTTCATAAATCATTATTCCTTATAATACACCAAAGGCATTTTTTACTTTGCTAAAAAACCCTTTTTTCTCAGGATTTATTTCATCTCCACTTATCTCAGCAAAGTTTTTTAATAGTTCTTTTTGTTCTTCATCCAAATTCTTTGGAATAACAACTTTGGTCTTTATATATTGATCCCCTTTTCCACTTCTTTTTAAGTGTTTAATTCCTTTATTTTTTAATCTAAATGTAGTACCGGGTTGGGTTCCCTGAGGTATTTCAAACTTGACTTTACCCTCTATGGTAGGTACCTTGATTTTATCTCCTAAAGCAGCCTGAACAAAATTAATAGGTACCTCACAATATACATCATCACCTTTTCTTTCAAATATTTCATGTGGCTGAACCTGAACAATTATATACAAATCTCCATTTGGTGCACTTTTATCTCCAGCTTCACCTTCATTAGCCATTCTTAACTTGCTGCCATCATTAACCCCGGCAGGAATATTAATAGTAAGGTTTCTTCTTCTTTTAACTTTTCCAGTACCATTACAATTAGAACATGGATTTTCAATTATCTCTCCAGAGCCCCCACACCTATCACAAGTTCTGGTCTGTACAAACTGACCAAAAGGGGTCTGTTGTTTTACCCTGATCTGGCCTGTGCCATTACATTTAGGACAAGGCTTCACATCAGAACTCGACTCTGCTCCACTCCCATTACATTTAGGACACACCTCTGTGCGGGGAATTGTGATTTTCTTTTCAGTTCCAAAAGCAGCTTCTTTAAAAGATATTTTGAGTCTATATTGTAAATCCCTTCCTTTTTGTGGTCGGCTCTGACGGCGAGCTCTACCACCCATACCGCTCATACCGTTCATGCCACCACCAAAGAACATATCAAATATATCTTCAAATCCGCCAAAACCACCCCGTGCAAAATCATCAAAGTTAAAATCATCTTCATTAATACCGGAGTGGCCGTATTGATCATATCTCTTTCTCTTATCCGAATCACTTAATATTTCATAGGCTTCTGATATCCGCTTAAATTTTTCACTGGAACTATCATCTCCATTATTCATATCAGGATGGTATTTTTTTGCTAATTTCCTATATGCTCTTTTTATTTCCTTTTGTGATGCATCTTTACTGACACCCAGGATGTCATAATAATCTTTTTTACCTGGCATAAAAATCACCTCATAATATTATACAACCTAAAAAAGGGGAGTTTAACCCCTTTTTTAGTATTATATCACAATTATTCTTTATTTTCATCATCTACTTCTTCATAATCTACATCAACAGTTTCATCTTCATCAGATGCGCTTTCAGAACCTGATTTTTTTTGCTTTTCAGCCTCTGCTTGTGCTTCAGTTTCTTTTTGGGTTTGCGCATAGAGTTGTGAACTTAATTCAGTTAATTCTTCGTTGAGTGTCTCCATTTTATCTTCAATTAAATCTATATCATCTTTTCCAATAGCATCCTGGAGATCTTTTTTAGCAGACTCTACTTTCTTTACAATCTCTTCAGAAACTTTATCTTCTGCTTTTTTTAGTGTTTTATCAGTAGTGTGTACTAAAGCATCAGCTTCATTTTTGGTTTCAACTTCTTTTCTTTTTCTTTCATCTTCTTCAGCATGTTCTTCTGCCTCATTGACCATTTCCTCAATTTCCTCTTCAGATAAACCTGAGGAAGATTTTATTGTTATATTTTGTTCATTCCCTGTTCCTTTATCTTTAGCAGAAACATGGACTATACCATTTTCATCAATATCGAAAGTAACCCCAATTTGAGGTACCCCACGAGGAGCGGGTGGAATATCTGTTAACTGAAATCTGCCCAGTGTTTTATTGTGTTTAGCCATTTCTCTTTCACCCTGTAATACATGTATATCTACAGCAGTCTGGTTATCTTGTGCAGTCGAGAATATCTTGCTCTTTGAGGTAGGAATGGTAGTATTTCTATCTATAAGTTTAGTAAATACTCCTCCCAGAGTCTCTATACCCAAAGAAAGTGGTGTAACATCTAATAATACAATATCATCAACCTCACCAGATAATACACCGGCTTGGATAGCTGCTCCAACAGCAACTACTTCATCAGGATTAATACCTTTATGAGGTTCTTTGCCAATTTTATCTTTAACTGCCTTCTGGACGGCTGGTATTCTGGTAGAACCACCTACTAATATTACTTCATCAATTTCAGAAGGTCCAAAACCAGCATCATCTAATGCCTTATCCATAGGACCCATTGTTTTATTAATCATATCTTCTACTAGTTCTTCAAACTTAGCCCTTGTAATATCTACATCTAAATGCTTAGGACCAGTATCTGTTTGTGTTATAAATGGTAGATTTACATTTGTCTGTTTAACACTTGATAATTCAATTTTAGCCTTTTCAGCTGAGTCTTTTAAACGCTGTAGGGCCATCTTATCATCTTTAAGATTTATACCGGTTTCCTTTTTAAATTCATCTGCCAGATAATCTATAATCCTCTGATCAAAATCATCGCCACCCAAAGTATTATTACCATTAGTAGAGATTACTTCAAAAACTCCATCTCCTAATTCTAGGATTGATACATCAAAAGTTCCTCCACCCAGATCAAACACAAGGATGGTTTGCTCTTTTTTATCATCAAGACCATATGCTAAAGAAGCAGCTGTTGGCTCATTGATAATTCTTTTTACAGTTAAACCAGCTATCTTTCCCGCATCCTTGGTCGCCTGTCTCTGTGCATCTGAGAAATAAGCAGGTACAGTAATAACTGTTTCTTCTATATTTTCACCTAAGTATTCTTCTGCATCTTTTTTCATCTTCTGTAAAATCATTGCAGATACTTCTTGGGGTGTATACTCTTTATCACCCATTTTCTTTTTAATCTCTTTACCCATTTCTCTTTTTATGGAAGCAACGGTATTATCAGGGTTAGTTATGGCCTGCCTTTTCGCATATTCACCTACTAGTCTTTCTCCTTTTTTTGAATAAGCAACTACTGAAGGGGTGGTTCTCTTTCCCTCTTTATTCGGTATTACAGTAGGCTCTCCACCTTCCATAATAGCCATACAAGAATTAGTTGTTCCTAAATCAATTCCTAATATCTTACTCATTTAAGATTCCTCCTTTTATATTCTGTAATTTATTTAAAGTATACTAGATAGCCACTTTGACCATGGCTGGTCTAACAACCTCTCCATCAATTAAATAACCTTTCTGTATTTCTTCAACAATATAACCTGATTCATGTTCATCAGATTCAACTTGCATAACTGCTTCATGGTATACAGGGTCAAATTCTTGACCATCTGTTTTAATGATCTCAAGTCCCTCTTTTTTTAACACATTGATCAGCTGTTTTTTTATCATTTTTACACCAGAAAGAAATTCTGTTTCTTGATCAACAGTTTTTAGGGCTCTTTCGAAATTATCAATTACCGGTATTAAAGAACTGATTATATCTATTTTTGTCCTGATTTCTATCTTATTTTTATCCTTTTTAACCCTGTTTCTGTAATTGACAAAATCAGCCTTTAATCTCTTTATTTGATTTAGATATTGATCTTTTTCTTCATTTGCAACCTCTAATTCATCCTTTACTTCTTTAAATCTTTCTATCAAAACTTCTTCAGCAATATCTTCTTCTAATTCTACGGTGCTTCGTTTATCATTTTTAATATCTGATTTTTCTTCTTTAACATTATTGCCTTCATTTTCAAAATTTTTATCTTTTTCTGCCATCATCTTATTTGTTCACCTCTGATATAATTTTACT
Source organism: Halanaerobiales bacterium (assembly GCA_018399995.1). Taxonomy (GTDB): domain Bacteria; phylum Bacillota; class Halanaerobiia; order Halanaerobiales; family M55B127; genus M55B127. Next base: position 23,813 of record JAGYMU010000022.1, read on the forward strand.
TAAAATATCTGATACAATATTAACTGTAGAAATAACCCGTGGATATTCCATTCTAGTCGGTCCCAAAACCCCTATTTTACCGACCGCTTTATCTCCTATTGTATAATTAGCAATTACAACACTACACCTCTGCATCTCTTTCATCTCATTCTCATGGCCTATTCTAACCTCTATTTCTTTATTATTCTCAGCCGTAATTAACTTCTTTAAAGTATCTTCATGATCTAAAATATTTAAAACTTTTTTTAAATATTCTATATCATTAAACTCAGGTTGATCTAAAATATAGGAAGTACCACCAATATAAATATTAATATCTCTAGGATCATTTATCTCTTTGATTTCTTTATTTATGATGTTAAATAACTGCTGTGATAAATTAATCTTTTTTATAAGTTCATCCTCGATTTCATCAAAGTAATTTTTATCAAGATTATTAATATTTTTATCTGTTATTTTATTAACTAAAAAATTATTAATATATCTGATTTTTCTTTTATCCAAATCCTGCTGGATATTAATCATTTTATCACTAACAAATCCATTATCAGTAACCATTACAAGTAACAGCTTATTATTGGTGACTTTAATCAACTGTACTTCACTAAGTTTAATGTTTTTAAATTCTGGTTCCGTAATCATTGTAGCATACTTGGTAAACTCAGATAACATGGTCGTAATACCAGATACAATACCATGTATGCCTTTTTTCGCTTTGGTTATTTCTGATAAGGTTTTAATCAACTTGTCAGAATTAATTCCCTTATTATTCATCAGAATATCCACATAATATCTATAACCTTTATCAGAAGGTATGCGACCAGCCGAAGTATGCGGCTGCTCCAAATAACCCAGTTCTTCTAAGTCTGCCATCTCATTTCTTATCGTAGCAGAACTTACACCCAGGTCGTATTTTTTTGCTATAGTACGAGATCCAACTGGAGATGCTGTTATTATATGTTCTTGAATGATGGCGTGCAGTATACTACTTTTACGTTCATCTAAATTTTTAACCATCATCTTCACCTCTTTTTTTTAGCACTCAACTAAATAGAGTGCTAATAACTATTAATAAAATAACATATCGCCTTTACTTTGTCAAATACTTTTAAACTCAAATGAGCAAATTTATATATTATAAAATAAGTTTTGAAAAAACTAGATTAGCAAGGTTTAAACCCTTCTTAGTCAGGCAGATTCTCTTTTTTTTAATTACTATCAGATTATCCTTTTTGAGCTCCTGTAGGACATTGTCATATATATCAAATATTGAAACATCAAATTTGGATTTGAATTTCTCAACATCAATCCCCTCAGTTAACCTTAAACCCATAAACATACTTTCGAAAATCAGTTCTTTTTTATTTAATTTTATTACCTCTTGCACCGGTAACCTACCTTCTTTTAATTCATTAATATACTTTTTAAGATTACTATAGTTTTTATATCTTTGTTTCCCATTAAATCCATGGGCAGCTGGTCCCAACCCTAAATATGGTTCATATTTCCAATAGATAATATTATGTCTTGATCTATATTCATTCCGAGAAAAATTAGATATCTCATAATGGTTATAGCCGGCTTCTTTCAATTTTTTTATTGCATGGTTATACATTTTATAGTCTAACTCTTCTGAAATAAGATTTATTTTCTTATCCTTAAATCTTTTATATAATTTTGTCCCATCTTCGATCTGAAGCTTATATAAAGAAATATGGCTGGGATTAAAATCAAGTGCCTTATTTAAGCTGTATACAAAGTTTAGAAATGTCTGTCTAAACAGAGCAAAAATTAAATCAATATTATAGTTATCAAAATGTTTTTTAACCTTTGTGATAGCATTTATAGAATCAATTACCTCATGACTCCTACCTAAAAATTTTAACTCTTCATCAAGAAAAGATTGTATTCCAAGGCTTAGACGATTAATCCCTATTTCTCTGTATGTTTTAATTTTACCTTCAGGTAAGCTTTCTGGATTAGCCTCCATACTGATCTCCACATTCTCGACAACATTAAAAGAATTAAATACAGTAATTAGTATCTCTTCTGTTAGCTGAGGAGACAATAAGCTGGGAGTGCCTCCTCCTAGATAGATCGTTCGACACCTATTATTTTTAAGTTTGTCAGCATATAATTCTATTTCTTTTTTCAG
>JAGYMU010000220.1 GCA_018399995.1 Halanaerobiales bacterium
CGTTTCTTTAAACGTTTAGCTGGTTTTCCTAAATTCAAATCTAAGAAGAATAACAGACAATCTTATAGAACCCAATATTTCAAGCGTTCTAATGGAACTGAAAGCATTGAGATTAAAGATGATAAAATCAAATTACCCAAACTTGCCTGGTTAAAGTTTAGAAAATCTAGAGAAGTTACAGGTAAAATTCAAAATGTAACTATTAGAAAGTCAAAGGCGGGAAAATACTATATATCTGTATGTGTTCAAGAAGAAGTAGAAGAACTACCTCAAACTGATAAAGCTATTGGTATTGATTTAGGCTTAAAAGACTTTTTAATTACTTCTAATGGTGAAGTTGTTTCTAATCCTAGAAATCTATCTAAATATGAAAATAAGATTGCTAGATTAAATAAAAGACTTGCTAAAAAAGAAGAAGGCTCAAATAACTGGTACAAAGCAAAGAATAAATTAGCTAGAGTACACAAAAAAGTAGCTAATATTAGAAAAGATTTTTTACATAAACTTTCGACTAAATTAATATGTGAAAACCAAACAATAGTAGTTGAAAGTTTAAAAGTTAAAAATATGCTAAAAAACTTTAGATTCACTAAAACCTTTAATTTGACTTACGCAAGGAAGGTTTTAGTATGACCGTATTCGATTTGGCCCTGCAAAAAGTATCTCTGATGTATCCTGGTCTAAATTTGTTGACTATTTAGCCTATAAAGCTGAATGGTATGGTAGAGAATTAATTAAAATTGATACATTCTTCCCATCAAGTCAGCTTTGTAGCGAATGTGGATACCAAAATAAAGACGTAAAAGATTTAAGTATTCGTGAATGGGAATGTCCCGAGTGTCATTCAATTCACGACAGAGATATTAATGCAAGTAAGAATATTTTGCAACGAGGTTTACAACTACAATTAGATAGTAGATAGTTTCTATACTGTCGGGCGGACAGGAATTTAAGCCTTTGGAAAAGTAGAGAACCAAAAGCTCTGCTTTTGAGTGAATCACTTTGTTTTTTTGTTCAGAACTTATAAGACCAGTTTACACTTGATCTTGTGACGCACTCAATGTGCTAATGCAAATCTCTCTATTTGCTATTGAAGAAAGATTTGTGAGATTAAGTGTAACAAGGCTAGGTTCTATGAATAAGGAATCCATGTGGGCTTGCCCCGTGGAGCGTCAATCTTTTTCTGTCGTCTATTTTCAAATTTATGTTTTTAAAAATAATTCAGTTCTATTATAAATAGATTAGAAAAGTAAATATACTTAGTATAATGAACATAAAGTCAGCTAAAAGATAATATGAAGCTTTAATAAGAATTAACAAGACTTAATTATTATTAAGATATTACGATAATATATACTAATAGCAGTCCTATAATAAACATTTGTAAAATTCTTTAAA
>JAGYMU010000221.1 GCA_018399995.1 Halanaerobiales bacterium
TTTCACCAGTAAATTCTATATTTTAAGACTAGCTTTTCACCAGTGAAATAATTTAACATAAATTTCCTTATATGCTTAAAAAATATATCAGAGACTTCCAAAATGGTTGCCCCTGATATATAATGGATTTTATCTCTAAAGCCATTAAAAATATCATAATACAATTTGATATAAATTACAATCATTTTGAAGAAGAATATGAAATTTTTTTGGGTAAGTTGGATGTAGATGACCTTCGTAAAGAAGCAAATATATCAGAAACTGATCATCTCAAGAAAAATGACCTTCAATATGCCAGGATTAAAATTCAGAAACTACAGTGGACAACTGGTATTGATGAAGAAGAAAAAAAGATTTATCTTAGTGTTTTCCCTTCCTTTGTCATCAAATACAACAAAGTATCTGTAGATACAATTGAGCATATCAGTAAAAATACCAGAAAGGGTGAGGATATCTTTACAGTCATCAATGATTCAGAATGTATTCTTTCTTCAGAAGATCTTCTCCATAGGACCTGTCAGAAAGTTAATGATACCTGTATTCAGAAAAACTATGCCAGTATATTAAACACTAAGTATACTAAAGTTTACGATATTCCAATAAGTTTTCCTGAATTGTTTGATGAAGTATATAATTACCGATATCCAGCAAGCTATGAACTATATAGAACTGGAGACATATTTATCGGTGAAGTTGCTGAAAATGGAGTATTGTCAAACTTAAACAGGATCTTTAAATTTCTAAGATAGAATTATCATAGGATTTCTTCGCTTACAACCTTCCATAAATACCCTTATCTGTTCTTTTCCAAGCTCCCGCCAGTAAATATATTCCTTTTTAACAACAGCAAAACATATATTTTAATCCCAGATCACTTCCTATATGATGATATTATCAAAAAATTATTGGAGGTGATTTATTTGTTTGATAATCAAATTAAAAAAGAAGATGCAGTAGCTTTTTTTCGTTTCAGCGTCATTTCTCCCATGCTTGATGCACCTAAGGGTAAGATTGATGCGACTGCAAAGAAACTTGCTAAAAATAAGTTCAACGATATTGTTAACCAGAAAATGGTTACCTTTCATTACAGGACTATCTATACCTATTACATGAACTACAAAAAACACGGTTTTGAAGACCTTAAACCTAAAATGTACAAAAACAAAGGAGCTCATCCTTCTGTCCCGGATGAATATATTAAGTCTATACTCAAGTTAAAAGAAGAACTGCCTTCCCGTTCGGCTAAAAAAATTATCACAATGTTAGAATTAGCCTGCAAGATTGAGAAAGAGTCACTTCATGTGAGAACTGTTAACCGTATCTTGAAACATTATGGCTATACTACTAAAGACCTTAAAAACAGCAATAG
>JAGYMU010000222.1 GCA_018399995.1 Halanaerobiales bacterium
CTTTTAATACGCTGCCGATAATCATTATCTTCAAAATATGCTGGATAAAAATTCTCATCAAATTTTCCTATTTTATAATAGACCTCTTTTGAAATAAAAATTATGGACCAAGAATGCCCCCCAACTAATACATAAAAGTCTTTATAATCCTCTATTACCTTTTCAATACTGGCCCTAGTATGACCTAAAACTATATCGTCGTTTAATAACAAAAGATAATCTGCATTTAAATACTCAAATCCCGTCTTCATAATTAAGTTCCAGCTAGCAGCCACGCCTAAATTTCTTTTTGCTTTATGAACTATAGTAGAATTTTTTAAATTAGGTGGAATTTCTATATTTTGATTACCATTATCTATTATTATATATCTTTCTAAATCAGACAAATTTTTTGATATGTCCACTAAAGACTCTTTTAAAAGATCCGCTCTATTAAGAGTAGGTATACCTATAGCAATATTATGTTTATTAATACCCATATCTGGCTTCCATTTTTCTCATTGCATTATATAAATCTTCATCACCAACAGCATACCTTATATCACCCCAAGTGTATGCGGCGTGCTTTCTTTTATTTATGTTTCTCGGAATTTCATTCAATACTTTTATGTTGTTTTTTGCTCCTGTCCATTTGCAAAATTCATCGAATATCTGTGGTAAATCTTCTATTCTGTATCGCTTGTCTGTTAGTTCTTCTGCAATCAAATTCCAATAGTACCAATATTTTGCTGACCTTTCTAATGGCGGCATATCGTCTTTTATAGGGATGTATTGCTCCAACCACATAAGACCTTTCCTGCGGGCAGTAATATTAGACGATATAACCGACAGGGGATTTCTAACCTGGTGTAAAATTGTATCAAAACCCTCATTCGGCCACGCAGGCCCTTGAAATCCGATCTTCGGTTTACAAGCCATAGTTCCCGATACTATTCCGTCCGACCCCATTTTCTCGTGTTTTACCTCAACACCCAGTAAATTTAACACTTTAGTTATATACTTTGTTCCACTTCGTCCACAACCGGTTATACATAATTTAGGCATTATTTCTTATCCACTGATGTTTAAAATTAGTTCGTCCCTCCGGTAAATTTTCCACTGTAACTTGTTTATAATGAAAAACAAAACTGCTTGGAACTACCATAGATTTTGTATAAGTTCTATCAAAAAACTCGTCTTCAGCTCCGTAAAGAGAATACTTTGGATCGGGGTTAAATGGGCACCCCTCTTTTATACAGCTTTTCTCCAAAGCGAGCATTCTAAATAACATACAAAAACCATTCAATCTGTTTAGCTTTACAGGTTTCAAATTAACTATGTCATTTGAAACCTTTT
>JAGYMU010000223.1 GCA_018399995.1 Halanaerobiales bacterium
CTATTGTATATTAAAAAATCATTATAGTCAACCACTTGTGGGATAGCTCGGAAAAATCTGCTGGCGTTGCCTGAGTCAAGATTTATTCTTTTTTCTCTTTCTTCTGCCCCTCTAAATGTTATATTAGATTTACCTGTAAAATCTTTTGTTAATTTTGGATAACCACCTTTCCCTGTCTCAGGAAAACACTCTCTTACTTCTTCACTGTTATCGTGGATTAGGTTGGCAGGGAAGCGACCGCCGTCGTGTCCTCCTCCAAATTCACTTTCTACTTTGTGAGTTCCAGCAACGCCACCATTTACTATTCCGCCACCTTTTTGATAAGCAGATTTTCCTAATGGTCTTAATGTTGATTTTCCAGTATTTTCCACCCTACTCTCATCTATATTTATTCCACCTGTTCCCCATTTAAGACAGTTCTCGGCTACTGTCTTTTCTGATAATGGTTTACGTGCCATACAGATAGGTTCGTGTGCTGGTTTTAGAGCAGTGCCCCAGCCTTCCCATTCGGAAGTGCCTTTGGTTAATGTTATCTCACCTTTTGCAAATCCTGATTGTCCTTCTGCAAATTGTCTGCCTTCTGACCTTATTTCTTTCCCAACTACTTTCCTTTCTGTTTCTTCCATAAAACTATCATATCTATCATCAAGTTTTAGAAGTTCTTTCATTTTTAGATAGTCTGATTTTCTTGGTAATCTTTGCCCTGCTGGTCTGCCCTCAAACCAAGAGTAGTTAGTAGTTCCTCCACAAATTACTTCATCTGCTTTTGAGAGTGTGATTTTTAATTCGTTTCTTCTGTTTTTAATATATTCTGCGAACTCTTTTGACTGGTCAGAAGTAGTGCCACCTCTCTTATCAACTGCCTTGCCTATGGACAAACTTTTTGGAAATCCTGAACCATACACCCACTCAATCATATCTCGCACTTCAAACCCCGCGTCTTCAATCGCTACTGCCATTCTGTGATAAGTTCTTGTTCCACTAAAAGATAACAGGTGTCCACCTGGTTTTAATACTCTCAAACACTCTCCCCACATTTCTTTGTTATAGGCTATGCCTGTGTTATCCCAAGACTTACCCATAAAGCCTAATTCATAAGGTGGATCAGTTACGATTGAATCTACCGAAGAAGAATCTATCTTTTTTAATTCTTCTAAACAATCTCCGTTAATTAATTTCATTTTTTTATATTATTTTTATTATAAATAGCTCTCAACTGGAACTTGCTCATCTTCATCAAGTCCGACATCTTCCAGCCTTTCTCGACTGCTATTGGCTTTAATAATTTGATGATTGCTTGTTTACTCCC
>JAGYMU010000224.1 GCA_018399995.1 Halanaerobiales bacterium
GTTATTATTGATAGCTATTGCAGGGGCTATTCTATCTTTTATGCCTTCATTTTGAAAAACTATTTGACCACGTTCATATTCATTTAAAGCTGCATCTTTAGGTAAAAGGTCTTTACCACCAATAGGAAACAGTTTTTCTTTTACAAGAAACACCTTTTTATCTTCATCTTCTACCATGTAGTACTTAGTTTGCATCCTGATGTTAGGATCAAATTCTTCCATTGGTGTTTCTTTTACTACTAGCTCTGCCCCCGGCATTTCTGTTTCCAAGCCATAAATATAAAGTTTTACCTTATATTTCTTACCATCAAACTCTATCTCTTTTAAAGGTTCAGGCTGATCCGAAAAATAAAACAACCATCTGAAAGCATCATTTATCCTTGTTGAAGAAACCAGTTCACAATATTTATATCTGGAATTATCTAATACCATAGGTGGAATTTCCAACCTTGAATCACTCATCTTTGGAATTAAGTCTTTCCAGATAGTCCATTGACTTCCAGTTTCTTCTATTTGCCCCATTTCAAAAAACATACACTTACCAATTCTGCTTATCTCATTGATAATTGCATCTGCATAATCAGGGTCTTTCTGTTCATAAATATGATGATGTACACCCATATAAAGCACTACATCAAAATCATTATCACAAGTTTGTAAAAAAGTCAGTAAGTCATCAATTACATGAGTTTCCACATTAGGCAAGTTTAAAGAATCTATCATATCAACTTGATCTTGATTTATATCTAATGCAACAACTTTACTTGCCATCTTGCTAAGTTTATCTGTAAAGTAGCCATTATTGGCACCTATATCCAATACTTTTAAATCTTTTGTTTTACCATCTCGTATTAACTTATCTTCTATAAATTTCCAACGTTTGTAGAAATCAGTTCCTCTTGTGTTGTAGTAAAAGCCTTTAAAACGTTTATCATAAGGTTCCATATCATTCAAAATTGAGTTTTTGTACCTGTCTCTTATACTTTTTATCTGAAGCTGTGATATATCTATGTTAGTTTTGTCATTATTAGTAGCAAGAATACTAACATTATAGTGTAAAGGGGCAGTCTGAACTATGGAAGTAACTGTAAATATAGCAGTAAGTGGTTTGTCAAAAGCAGTAGCAATGTGCATGATAACTGAGTCTATGGCAATAACATGATCTGCAAGGTAAACTAATGCTTTAGTATCTTCCATTGAATCTTCAGGAAATAGTACAGAGTTATCAAGTTTCTTTTCA
>JAGYMU010000225.1 GCA_018399995.1 Halanaerobiales bacterium
AAACAGTGTGCCAATGACCGACAAAGAAAATCCTGAAGGCAGACCTCCAGGAAAAGCTTGGAGCCTGGATGAGTCAGAAACAGTATATTATTTTGTTGATTTTGGCCAAAAGGTTAAAAGAACAAATGATAACAATACTGTTCAAATTCCATTAAACGCTTATGCAGGTCAAAAACCAGGTGGATATGAAATCTGGATAATGTATGAAGCAGCCGTGTTAAATAAACAAGGTTTTACCCAACAATGGGATGGGGGAAACTTTATTTCTAATGGCGATGGTGGTTATGATTACGCTGGTTCTTTTTCTGGGTTTACATACCTAGAAAAATAAAAGAACAAAAACAAACCCTCCAATTTAATGGAGGGTTCTTTTTTTATATAATACCTTTTTCCTTGAATTATATTAACTTACTTAGGAGCCATAAATTCCTGTTCTAAACACTGATAACCACTATCATGAAGTCTATTACTACCATATCTTAAATTGGCATTTTCATCATCTAAATTAGAGCTTATAAACTCTGCACAAAGCTCATACTCAGTATCTGACAATTTATTATACTCTATATCTTCAAAAGAGATAGCACTACTAGGATAATTATTTAAATTACTATCATTTTTTAATTCCTGTAAAGACTCTGGCAACTCATCGTTATCATGATAATACATATTTACATTCATATTTATGTTATCAAAATCTCTTAAGGTTTTTTCATCAATCTTTTTATTTCTAGTAGTTTGCGGAGATTCCATGTGAATTATAGCTAGTCCTAAAGCCAACACTACTAAAAGCAAAGAAGCCATAAAAAATATAGACTTTATCTTATCTTTTTTCTTTACTACTTTCTGTCTAATATTATATAAATAATAACTAAAGATCATAGCTGAAATAATAAGGGCTGTTAAAGCTTTTAAAATAAACTTAATAGTCATTTCCCCGTTTAAAAAACTATTTAATATACTAACTAGCCAGACTAACATTACTATAGAAGTAACAAGTAGTATTAAATATATTAACCATTTTCTCAAAGATGATTCTAAACTTAAGTCCCCCTTCTTAATGTTTTTAGAAAGAAGATGTGAGCAAACATAATAAATTGGAGTAGAAATAAGCAAAGTTGAAAAGGCTGTTTTTAGAGCTTGCATGGAAAAATATGAATTACTAACATCTACAAAAACTTTATCTAAAACCTCGA
>JAGYMU010000226.1 GCA_018399995.1 Halanaerobiales bacterium
GCAGTTCTGTTTTAAGGCGTGTAGCTACCTGGAAGTTTACCTGGATGATGATAGAAGATTATACCCTATTGGGATCAGGACTGGGAACCTATGACTATCATTCCTTAAAGTATCAGGCTGACTTTTTTGCCCGGAATGATAATCGTGATATTTATCCACATGGTTTTGCTGCTCAGGCACATAATGAATATCTGCAGCTCTGGTCTGAACTGGGAATTATCGGTTTAATACTTTTTATCTGGATACTTTTTGCTTATTATCGCAATATATTTAAATATTTTAGAAAATTTAAAGGGAAACAAAAGGTCTTTACAATTGCTTTAGCCGGGGGTGTAACCGCTGTTCTGGTAGATTCACTTTTTGGTTTCCCATTACAATTGGCAACATCTTTGTTTTTGTTCTGGTTATTTATGGGTTTGACATCTGCACAGATAGCCTTAGCAAATAATGGACAAAAAAAATATGATATGCATAATAAAGAGGAATCCAATCAATCTTTTAAATCCGGGGAAGATAGCACGCAAAAAAGGGGTGCTATCTTCTTTTTAAGAAAATATATTTTATCATTTTTTTTAGTTGCTATAATGTTAGTATTAATATTATTTTTAATTAGACCTTTTGTAGCCCGGATCTATTGGTATCATGGAAATCAAGAATTAATAAAAGGAAATCATAATGTGGCAATTAAAATTTATGAAGAAGGTCTAAAATGGAATCCCTGGCAGGGTGAAATGTATTATGATATTGGAGTTGTTCTTTCAAACAGAGGTTTAAATACTCCAGCAATAGAATATTATAAAAAAGCAGAAAAGTATGTTGACCATCATTATTTACCTCGGAATATCGCAAACAGTTTTCTTAAGAAGGGACAATTAAAAGAGGCTATTCCCTACCTTGAAAAAGCAATTAAATATCAACCTGATAAGAAAAAAATGCTACCTTTGCAGTTGCAATTAGGAAATATTTATTTAACAATAAAAGATTTTAAAAATGCAGAGCGTCATTTTGCTGATGCTATTCATGATAATCCCAATACTGAAGAAGCATATTATGGTTTAGCAGGAGCTTATTTAAATCAGGGTAAAAAGGAACAGGGAATTGAAGCCTTGCAAAAAGTAATTGAGCTTGAGCCAGAAAGTAAACTAGCAGGTTATGCTAAGACTACCTTAACCAAGATAAAGCTGA
>JAGYMU010000227.1 GCA_018399995.1 Halanaerobiales bacterium
TTACAAAAACACCAAAATGATGTTACAAACTTAAAACTTATAAATAGTGATAATGAATGGTATAATAATTTAACGATAAAAATAATACCTTCTATTGGACATGGGAAAGCATTAACATCTCCAGATATTCCTTATCTTAGATGGAGTTATAAGGGTTATCAAATGGAAAATGATTTAGAAATTAACAACTTAGATAGAAGCATAGATGCGGCAAAAAAAATATTCCAATTTATCAGTTCAGATGTTTATGATAATAAAAAGAATATATTTACTTCAAAGCCTATAGAATGGAATGAAGTAGAAAGTAAATTTAGAGAAATGTTTATTGTACAAGGTAATATTGAAGAAAGAGTGGAAGTTTGGGGAGAAAAATTTAAAGAGGGATTTTTTGGTTTTAAAACAGATATTACATATGATGATAGAGAATGGTTTAATGATGCAGTAGAAGTATTTGGAAGAAAGTCAAATGAATCATATGATAAGAAAGCAAATTTTCAAAAATCTGATTGGAAATATTTCCATGATGCAGTAACTTATCACAGTTTCTATATTAAACACGAACTATTACCCCGGTATGGAATTATAACATAAAATTTAGCATCGGATAACATGGGATTTACAGTTCCGCTCCTTTCGTCGCTGCACCCAAATTCATGAACCTAAGCCAAGTCTGGCTAAGGCTCATGAACTTCGTAAATCCCTTAAACGTTATCCGAAACTAAATTTATGAGAGAGGGGCGAAAATATGCAAATTGATTTTCATTTTTACGCTATCTATGCACTTTGTGTACTTGCAGGTGTTAATGACGAGGCTAGTAAAAAAATAGCATATTCTTCACAACATGTTGATGATGCAAAATATGATCATGAATTATTTTTTAAAAGTGGTGGAAGATTTAAGCAAAAAATGTCGGCACATAAGTTTTTAGATCTTAATGTATTTGATAAAGAAGTTGGATATGATATATTTTTACCTTTTCATTTTTTACCTGGTGGTGAAGGAGAAGATTTCTATGAGAAATTAATTTGTAGAGAGAATAGTGAGATAGCTAAACAAATGTTAAAAGATACAATTGTTACATTAAAAAGACCATATGGAATACATCGATTAGGAATATCACTTCATGTTTATGCTGATACTTGGTCTCATCAAAACTTTCATGGA
>JAGYMU010000228.1 GCA_018399995.1 Halanaerobiales bacterium
TTTACAATACTTAGTCTTCCATAAAGCCATAGGGTGAGCTTTAATCCGCGACAAAATTTCTTGGTCATCAAATAACAATTCAAGAGCATATTCATTATTTTCAAAACGTTCCAGAAGCTCTATTTCATTTTTTCGTAAAACCATCAAATCATTAATATATTCTTTTACAAACTACTTTGCTGTATTTTAATTAAAATCATTATTACTTTTTATAACAGGTAACAAATCAGTTCTTATTTTATGTTTTGTTATTGAGTCAATTGTTTTAGTATCAAATTTCTTATTAATTTTTTTTAAGAAATAGCCGCATAAAAGATCTCACATTTTTTTAATATTAGTTCCTCTCTCTCATCAAACAATCCAAATTCAATCATATTTCTAATATCATAAAAATCTCTTGCAGCAGCCCTATTAAATAATGCATTAATTTTACTTGCATAAATCTCAATCGGAGCTAGTGATTTTATTTTATAATAACTAGAAATATATTCAGTTATAATTGGACGTTCTTCTGCACAAAGTATATGAGAACGTAGAGAATAATTAATTTCAAGTTTAATATTATCGAGATTCCCACCTGCATTTGTGTATTTATAAACCCATGAATCAAGACTATAAGGTGTTTTGCTTTTAGGACTTTTTTTATATCTTTGTGAATCCATAAATCTATCAATAACAGTATTTATCTTTTCCCGGTTTTTAAGCATTTCATCACGACTATCAGTTTTCAGATAATCTAAGTCAATATCAACTGATAATCTAGGTAAATTAAAAATTGTTAAGTTTATAGCAGTTCCCCCTTTTAATGCAAGGCTTTCCTAGAGTAATGGATTCCTATTAAAATATTCCAGGATATCTGCTAATCTAAAAACCTTTTCTAATGTATCTCTAATAAATTCCAATTTTTTGGCTTTTCTTCCTAAATATACTTTATTATAATCATACAAGTTGATCACCACTTTGATTTGTTAGAGAAAATAAATTGTTTGGAACAACTAACTTCCATTCATTATTATAGTAATTTTCATCACTATTTTTTTCCATTTGATTATTAATTTTTTTTATCTTACAACCTCAAATAATAATGGTTTTAATATTTTTTTGTGATTATAATATTAAA
>JAGYMU010000229.1 GCA_018399995.1 Halanaerobiales bacterium
AGTTATCAACGGTATGACCTTTAAAAGCAAGGGTGATTTTTCTTATGCTGTAACTAATATCTTTGAAGATGAAAAGGTTACTGTTTCTTCTTTAGCTGCCGGTGAAAGTAGAAGCTTTACCATAACCCTGGAAGATATAAACTGGGATGGTTTTAACTTAGATGGAGTAGTGTTTGTCCAATCAGTTAATCATCCACAAAAAGTTATCAGACAATCATTGTTTGTAGATTAATAAATGGATGTCCCGGGAACGGTTCTTCCGTCACAATATTGACAGGTTTTCAATTTATATTCCTTATGTTTAACTTAAATATAAATTTTTTGGGTATAATTGAATGAGATTGCCACGACATGTTTTCAACATTTCTCGCAATGACAGGAAAAAAATATAATGATGTAACTAATGTAAAGTTATGATGATTATTAATTGATAATTTTTAAGCATTATATATTTTTTATTGTATTTAAGACTCGATACGCGATACTATATACTCGATACCAATTTTTAAAGTGTGGTTATATGAAAGGTGAAAAGAATTTAATTCAAAAAAAGAAAAAATCTTCCGACTGGGATGAAGGTATATTTATTATTCTGGCGGTAATGATAATTCTAATACCAGTGGTTTTCTATCCTTATTGTATACCCGCATTTGATACGGCTAAAAATCTGGCACTTCAATTGTTGTCTTTGATTGCTTTTACCCTGCTTGCTCTAAAATATATTGCTTTGGGAAGATTTCCCCGCATAAAAACAAGCCTGAATATCCCAATTCTTATTTACCTTATTTTTGGTTCGCTCTCACTCCTCTGGTCCATAAATATTTACCACAGCATCATGGCTTTGCCGTTTTTCCTGGCAGGTCCGATTATTTATTTTGTGGTTTCTAATTCGCTAAAAGAACAGAAAAAAAATGACCTATTATTACTCATCATAATTATTATCGGTACCGCCATGGGTGCTTATGGTATCCTGCAGTATCTGGGTATTGATTTTGATTTTTGGGCAGGGAATGTCGGACGTGGCCAGGTATTCGGACTTTTCGGTAATGTCAATTATTTTGCCGAATATATAATTTTGCCTTTGGCTCTTACCATTGGCTTATTTCTATCCAG
>JAGYMU010000023.1 GCA_018399995.1 Halanaerobiales bacterium
AATATGCAAACAGAAATATATCATTTACTCCACAGCAAAACAGCAATTAAATTAAAGAATAAAGGTTTTTCTCGTCAACCTTTGGTAGAAAAAAGTTCATTGAAAAAATCCTCCCATAATTTAAATAGAGACAAATAGAAAATTAGGAAGTCTTGCCAATATCCAATTATAGTATAACCTCTTTATTTTTTTTCGCTGAGTCAAAATAAAAAATTTCTTTAAAATTGAAGAACCTGATCTTGGTTCTGTATATTTTGTAGTCATAATATCTGTTAAAAGATATACTCCCATCTGTCATGAATGTGGATGTAGAGCCGAAGGCATACATTCCTGGCATAAACGAACAATAAGAGATCTTGATATTTTAGGTGTTAAATGCAACGTGGTCCTTCATTACAGAAAGATCAATTGTCCTAATTGTGTATAAAGGTTGAAAAAACAGGTGTTACTTCTCCCGGAGGTCATCAAGTTACTAATAGACTAGCTCAATATGTTCATGAACTCTGTTAACATATGACTGTAAAAGAAGTAGCAGAGCATCTTGATTTACATTGGGAAACAGTAAAAAAAGATATATCAGAAGTTTCTTTCAGTAAATATCATAAATATTTAACTTTAGTTTTGGATTTCAAGACCGGTCGTGTAATCTGGTTTAAAAAAGGTTGCAAGGTAGATACCCTGAATGTATTTTTTAAAAAGATGCCGCAAACAAAACTAAACCAAATTAAAGCTATTGCTATGGATATGTGGGATCATTTTATTAAGTCTGTCCGTGAACATTGTCCTCAGGCTTTAATAATATTTAACAAATACCATTTTATAGCCAACTATAATAGAGATGTTATTGATGAAATAAGATGAGCTGAACAGCGGGAACAATCAAAAGAGAATTCCGAATACAAGATTTATAAAGGCAGCAGAGTTATCCAGGAAATTAGAATAATTTTTGACCAACTGAAAACGAGAAAACCTTTTAATTCTAAAAGCTGGGTGGGGTCATTGCCCATATAGAAATAGATTTCTTAGGACCTGTATTAATATATCTATGGGGGACAGTGCTATCCAGCCTTATACTATCTCCTTTTTTTAAGAGGAATTCTCTGTTTCCCCATTTTACAAGTAGTTCTCCTTGTATAATATAACCGACTTCTTCTCCTTTATGGGAAATTTTTTTGTCATCACTATGCTCACCTGACATTAAAGTAATCTTAAGAAACTCTATATTCCAAGACAAATCAGGAGTTAAAAGTTCATAAATAGCGGAAGAATTAGCCAATTGTAATTGTTTTCTGTTATCTTTTCTTACTACATATCTATCCTTATCTAAGTTTTCTTCAAAAAAATCTCCCACTGATACCTCCAGGGCCTTGGCGATTTTCCAGAGTGAGGCGACGGATAATCCTATTATATCCCTTTCGATTTGGCTGATCATTCCCACACTTAGATCTGATTTGTCAGCTAATTGAGCAATTGTCATATTTCTTGATTTCCTGTATTTGCGTATCTTATTACCGACCTTCATCTTATTCACCTCGTTTACATGATTTATTTATTATTATATGTTAAATTAAGTATTTATTCAATAAAAATATCACAATATTGAAATATTATTATTATCATGAAAAAATAGCAGGAATATTCAATATTATGTTGAATTAATAAAATACAAATAAATAATAAATAAAAAGGGGGATAATTATTAATGAATAAGAAGGTTATTACAATTCTAGTTTTATCTTTATTTGTTTTTTCAGCAATCGGTGTTGTTGGTGCACAGGATACGATAAATGTTAAGATGTCTTATAATGGACCGGCCGATGTAGAAACTAATGCTGTACATGAATATGCTGTAAATTTCAAAGATTTTGTCGAAATGGGTACAAATGGCAGAATACAAATTACTCTTTATTCTGATAGTCAGCTCGGTAATGAGGAACAAAGAATGGAACAGACAATGAGTGGTTCTGCCAAGATTAATGTTGCTTCCAATGCAGGTATGGTATCTGTATATCCAGAAATTTATGCAGCCACAATACCTTTTATGTTTCAAAGCTTTGAAGCAGCTCATAATTTCTTTGATGATAGTGTATACTGGGAAATGACAACAAAAGAATTTGAAGAACGCACAGGTGTTGCCTTACTGGAAGCTATTGAAGAAGGTGGATTTTTAGCTTTTACAAATGATGAAAAAGAAATTAGATCTCCCGCGGATTTTGAAGGATTGAAATTTAGAGGTATGGATCCTGGCCAAATTGCTTTATATGAATCTTTTGGGGCCAGCGGTACTCCTATCCCCTGGACAGAGCTATATATGGCATTACAGACCGGGGTAGTTGATGGTCAAATGAATCCTCCTACCTATATTATTTCTGGTAGTTTATATGAAGTTCAGGACTATGTGACCATGGCTAATATTCAGTATTCCTGTCAATGGTTAACAATAAATGCAGATTGGTTAAATTCATTGTCTGACGAAGATGCATATGTAATTAGACAGGCAGCTAAGGCAGCCAATGTAAGGAACAGAATTAGTGTGGAAGCTAAGGTTAGTGAGCGTGTTGACTTCTTAAAAGAAAGTGGAATGCAGGTATATTATCCCAACCAAGAGGAAATGAAAGAATTTCAAGAAATAGGTCAACCTGATTATATAGATTGGATAAATACCAAGATAGATGAATCTTATGTAGAAAAAGCATTGGAAAGTGCAGAGAAAGCTAATATGGAGGCCAAATAAATGAAGAATAATTCGATATCCTATGAATTATTAAAGAAAATATCGAATTATATAAAATACCTCAGCATGATTCTAGCTGGGGTATTTCTTGTAATCAATATTGCCGATATTTTAGTTTCAGTTTTTTTCCGATATTTTCTAAGTTATTCACTAGTATGGACAGAGGAAGTAGCCAGGTTTACATTAATATATTCGGTTATGTTTGGATCGGTAGCAGCTATTAGTTATGGAGATCATGTTAAAATTACCATAGTATTGGAGTATCTACCTGACATTATAAGTAAGATAATAAAAATTATTGTACACATAATTATTGTGGGCATCATGGCATATATGACTTATTTGGGTATAAAATATGTTGATAATGCCTGGAGATTTCAGACTTTAGCTCTGGGAATTCCTAAAGCAATACCGTTGATGTCTATCCCTATAGGTATGGGATTATTTTTAGTACAATATATATTAATTGAGATTATTGGTATTAATAAAGATATAATCACAAGAGAATTGGAGATGAGAAAATGAGCATTATTATGATAGTTTCCTTTCTACTTTTTCTATTATTTGGAGTTCCTATTTTTATTGCCCTATTACTTTCTTCATTCTTCGGCTTTCTCTATTTGGGTGATTATTCACTTTTTAGAATCATGGTTCAGCAGTTTTTTGGTGGGATGGACGTATTTACCTTACTGGCCATACCCCTTTTTATTATGACAGGTAATTTGATGAACAGAACTGGTATAACGGATAAATTATTAGATTTCAGTAGAGTATTAGTTGGTCATTTAAGGGGAGGACTCGGTCATGTTAATGTAGTGGCAAGTATAATTTTTGCTGGGATCAGTGGTTCTGCAGCTGCTGATACATCTGCTATTGGTTCTATACTAATACCTGCCATGGCTAAAGAAGGTTATGATCGTCCATATGCAGCCGGTATCACAGCCGGTAGTTCTTTAATTGGGCCTATTATACCGCCCAGTATATTTATGGTTCTTTATGGTTCGATGACCAACCAATCTATAGGAGGTCTATTTGTTGCAGGTATTATCCCGGGGCTTATACTCGGAATTGCTTTTATGATAATGAATTACTATTATGCTAGAAAATATGATTATCCTGTATCCAATGAGAAGGCAGGTATTATAAAAATATTAAAAACCGCCTGGCAGTCAATAATTGCTCTGATTGCTCCTATTATAATTATTGGAGGAATTATCACAGGGGTTGTCACTCCAACTGAAGCCGGGGCTGTTGCTGTATTTTATACAGCTATAGTAGGTTTCTTTATAACAAAAAAACTTTCTATAAAAGACTTTATAAAATCACTTAATGAAACGGTTAGAAACACGAGTGTTGTATTTGTAATAATGGGCAGTGCTTCTGTGTTTAGCTGGCTTTTAAAATGGGAACAGGTTCCTCAGAAATTTGCAGGAGCTCTGTTGAGTTTAACCACCAATAATACAGTACTTTTAATCATACTAAGTGCGATGATCTTTGTGATAGGTATGTTTATGGAAGAAATAGCTGCCTTGATTTTATTAACTCCCGTAGTTGCACCAGTGGCAATGCTGGCTGGTATTGATCCTTTTCACTTTGGAATTATTATGACTTTAAATATCACTATAGCTTTAATTACACCTCCGATGGGGGCCTGTGTTTATATCGTTTCAGCTGTAGGAAAGGTAAAATTGGAGACATTATTTAGAAGAATATGGCCCTTTGTTGCTGTAGCAATGGCTGTTTTATTTATTATAATACTATTTCCAGCTCTGGTCACAACCTTACCCAGATTATTTAATTTGTAAATTAAGTATTTGAAAAATATTTAAGGAGGTAAATAATTTTATGGACCCCTATTTAACAGAATCTATTCCCGTTAAAACTCATTTTGATTGGAAAGAATTAAAACAGATTAAGATAAAAGAAAATAATGAAAAACTAGTTTCGTTTAATATGATACCCGAGAAAATTATAGTTAGTCCTCAATATTTTATCCAGGGGATAAAGGGATCATTACCAGAATGTTATGTGAGAGAAGGTGCTTATGACTTATTAATAAAGGCAGCTGAAGATTTGCCAGCAGGGTATAAATTTTTAATATATGATACCTGGCGGCCTAAAAGGGTCCAGTATGATTTATATAACAAGTTTAAAGAAGAATTAAAAGATAAGTATCCTGATAAAGGTAGTTCAAAAATCAAGAAGTTAGTAGAAGAATATGTAGCTTTACCTTCTGGTGAAAAAGAGAGTCCCTCTCCTCATTTAACAGGTGGAGCGGTTGATTTAACTATAATAGATGAAAACGGCAAAGTTCTGGATATGGGCACTAAATTTGATGAAACGGTAAAGAACACACATACCGATTATTATGAATTAATCTTGAAAAAGAGAGATTTGACAGAAAGAGAAGATAGAATATTAAAAAACAGGCGGCTGCTCTATAATATAATGGTTAAAGCAGGCTTTACTAATTATCCATGTGAATGGTGGCACTTTGATTATGGCAATCAAGTTTGGGCTTATCTTTCCCAAAAAGATCATGCAATATATAGTAGTACCTCACCTGATTTAAGATGGAAAAAAGAGTATTAGACTCGTTTGCTTAATACAATATAAATATATAGATTCATGGTAATATTTCTGGCTTTGTGTCCCCACATATTATTAAGGATAAATTGTTTTGCAAGAGATTTTTACCTTATAATTTGATAATATAGAAATTAATAGGCTTAAATGATATAATATATATACATACTTTTTATATCTTATTTTAGGGAGGGGTTTAGATTGCAAAGTTATGAGATCGATTATCAACTTTTAGGGGATGACATGCAGGTTGTTGAAATTGAGTTGGACTCTCAAGAAACGGTAATTGCTGAAGCTGGTACTATGAACTGGATGGATAGTGGTATCGACTATGAAGCCAAAATGGGAGACGGTACAGAGGTAAATAATTCAGTATTAAATAAGGTATTTGGAGCAGGGAAAAGGATTATAAGTGGAGAGTCAATGTTTTTAACACATTTTACGAATAAAAGAAATATCAAAAGAAAAATTGCCTTTGCTGCACCATATCCAGGCAAGATAATTGTGCTTGATTTATCTGAATTTAAGAATAATAATTTCACCTGTCAAAAAGATGCATTTCTCTGTGCTGCCAAAGGCACCAAGCTTGATATAACCTTCAATAAGAGACTTGGTAGTGGATTATTTGGTGGAGAAGGGTTTATTTTAGAAAAAATATCTGGTGATGGTAAAGCCTTTCTACATGCAGGCGGTACTGTTGTAAAAAAAGAGTTGGATGGGGAGATGCTGAAAGTGGATACTGGTTGTCTGGTTGGATTTACAGATGGAATTGATTATAATATTCAAAAAGCAGGAAATTTGAAGACGATGTTATTTGGTGGAGAAGGTCTCTTTTTAGCCACTCTGCACGGTAAAGGCACAGTCTATCTACAAAGTCTACCATTTTCAAGACTAGCCGATCGGATTATTAAAAGTGCTCCTAGAATGGGTGGAAAGAGAAAAGGCGAGGGATCTGTCTTGGGTAAATTTGGAGATTTTATAGATGGAGATAATTTTATATAATAATTTATGCAAATTTACTGATATTACATACATAGATAAAATTGACAGCTACAAAAAAAGGTATATTTTACTAATAGACAATCGGTGAATAAAAATAAGAACAATGAAAATATAAAGGGCTGGGATATTAACCCAGCTTCTTGTATTTATTTATAGATTAAGTTCATCCTTTGTTTCGATTTTTAAGTTTGGTATTGCTTAATATAAAGAGTGATACTATTGCCTATTGTCAATAATCAACAAAAAAATTTCTTTATCTACCATTATATGATATATTAATACTATATTGCATAAATTTATATCAAACTAGATTAAAACGGCTTATTCACTTTTTAAATCCTTGTTATAAAATCCAAATTATATTATAATACTAATAGTGTTCTCAAAATTATACCAAGATAAATCGAACGGGAGTTTGAATATAAGATATATATATTTAATAGTCATAAATTTGGATTATTTAAATTTGATTTACAACTAAAAAATTTGAGCTTTTAATGAAGGAGTGTCAATATGGATATTAAAAGCCTGGAATTTTTCCAGAAGATATCTGAAATCAAAAGTATTTCTAAAGTAGCAAAAAGATCACACATTTCACAATCAGCCCTCAGCCAACAGATGCAGAAAATGGAGGATACCCTGGGGCATCAACTTTTTATCAGAAGCAATCGGGGAGTGGAATTAACAAATTCCGGAGAATTAGTTTTAAAGTACATTAATAACATTATAAAGACATATGATAAGATGGTTGAAAAATTGGAGCAACAACAGGACAAAGAAATTAAAATTGAGGCTGATTTTGCAATAGCAACTTACTGTTTGCCCTGTGTTTTAGTAAAAATGAGGGAATTATATCCAAAACACGACTATAACCTTATTTCAAATTCTTCTGATCAAATTGAAAAAGATGTAATGAATGATATATGTGAAGTGGGTTTTATCAATAGGGAGCCGGATGAGGAATTAATGTTTGAGAATGTAATAGAGGAAAAGGTAGTTTTAATTTCTTTGCCGGGTTATGATATACCTGAGAAATTTAATTTAGCAGAGATTTTGAAGCAACCTCTGGTTATCTTAAAAGATAAATGTATTATTAAAGAAAAATTGAATCGGGCACTTCAAAAAGCAGGCCACAGCATGGAAGACCTTAATATTATAACAAAATTAGAGTCAACAGAAGCCTTAAAAACAGTTGTACAAAAAGGATATGGAGTTGCCTTTGTGCCTTATAATTCAGTAAAAAAAGAAATCGAGACAAAAGAACTTAAAATTGCCAGGGTTAAAGATTATAATCTGGACTATAATATATATCTTATTAGTAAAAATAAAGAAGAATTGAACTCAAAAGCCAGGGAATTCATTAACGGTTTTGTTAAACTAGGAAATAATATTTGTTGTTAATAATAACGGTTTAATAGATTGGAGTAAGTTATTTTATGGAAGTACCTTTTAATAGAGAATATTATACAGGTCAAGAAGATATTTATATAAAAGACGTTATAAAAAACCAAAGACATACAAAGGGAGACGGCTATTATACAGAACAGGTAAGCGCATTATTGGAGAATAAACTTGACACAAACAAGGTTTTTATGACCACCTCAGGTACCCATGCTCTAGAACTTTCTACCGCTATAATTGATTTAGAACCTTATTCTGAAGTCATCATGCCTTCTTTTACATTTCCTTCTACAGCAAATGCGGTCTTAAATTCTCAAGCTAAACCTATATTTGTCGAGATCGAAGGAGAAACATTAAATATAGATCCCCAAGATATTAAAGCAAAAATTACCAAAAATACTAAAGCCATTATGCCGATTCATTATGCGGGAATAGCTGCTAATATGGATCAGATTATAAAAATAGCTCGTAAACATAATCTTACTATAATTGAAGATGCTGCTCAGGCAGTTAATTCCAAATATAAGGGTAAGTATTTAGGCACAATAGGAAAATTAGGTTGTTTTAGCTTTCACAGTACCAAAAATTACATTAGTGGTGAAGGAGGGGCTTTATTAATCAATCAAGATGACCCAAAATTGATTGAAAGGGCTTCTATTTTGCGGGAGAAAGGTACAAACCGCAGCAGTTTTTTAAGAGGTGAAGTTGATAAATATAGTTGGGTGGACCGCGGATCCAGTTATCTGCCATCAGATTTATTGATGGCATTTTTATATGCTCAATTAGAAAAAATGGATGAAATAAAAAATTTAAGAGAAAAAATATATATGAGGTATTTAGATGAATTTAATGTTTTTTTAGAATATGATTTTATTACTTCTATGTCTAATTTGACCAAAGATAGGGAGACAAATTTCAATTCCTTTTATTTTATATTTAACGGTAAACAATACAGAGATAGGGCAATCAGAGAATTGAAAAAAAGAAATATTACCGCCGCATTTCACTATATTCCCTTACATATATCCAAAATGGGTAAAAAAATTGGTTATAACAAAGGAGACCTCCCCTTTACGGAAAATATTGCTGAAAATATCATGAGATTGCCTTTGTATACAGACATGACCGAACAAGAACTCAACTATGTTGTAAAAAATGTAAAAGAAATATTCAGGGAGCTGTAACAATGAGTCAATATTTATCTGTGGTTGTACCTGTTTATAATAGCTATAACTCTCTTGATGAACTTTATAAAAGACTGACTAAAACACTCTATCCGAAGATTAGTAGTTATGAGGTTATAATGGTTGATGACGGTAGCCAGGACAACAGCTTTGCAAAAATGCTTGAACTGAGAAAAAAAGATGAGAGAATCAAGCTGATTCGTTTGAGCAAAAACTTTGGCCAACAAAATGCTTTAATGTGTGGTTTTCATTATTGTACAGGTAAATATATAGTTACAATAGATGATGATCTGCAGCATTCACCCCGTGATATATTAAATTTACTTACTGAAATAAAAAAAGGTTATGATGTAGTTTATGGAATTCCCACTGAAAGGCAGCAGTTATTTTACAGAAGATTGGGCTCTTATTTTACAGATAAGGTTTTTAATTTAATAACCAATAAAAGCTCAGATATAAGGGTGAGTAGCTTTAGGATTTTAAACAGGGAACTACTAAAGGAGGTTATTAAAGATAAAAGGTCTTTTGTATATCTTTCTGCTATAATTCTCAATAAAACAGATAATATAGCTAATATAAAAATAGAGCATGAGGGTCGCAAACACGGGGATTCTAATTATAATTTTTTTAAGCTTTTAAGACTTTTTTTAAATCTATATATTTATTACTCTCAACAAAAACTTTTAAGGCCATTTAGAAAAGAAAAAGCACAGTTTAAAATAGATAAAAAACTGGGTTTTAATAATAATAGAGGTGTTTAAAAAAATGAGATTGTTAATACTGGGTGGGGGCAGAGCACAACTAAGTGCTATTAAAAAAACAAAAGAGTTGGGACATCAGGTAATTGTTTCCGATTATTTAAAAGATGCTCCCGGAAGGCCATTAGCTGACCATGCAGAATTGGTCAGCACTTTTGATATAAAGGATAATATCAGGGTAGGCCAAAATTATGATATAGATGGTGTTATTACGATTGGAACCGATCAGCCGGTCTATACTGCTGCTGCTGTAGCAGATAAACTGAATTTAAATACCCTTATTGATAAAACTACTGCAAAAGCCGTTACCAATAAAAGAGTTATGAAAAATATTTTTAAAAAGAATAATATACCAACCGCTCAATTCAAGATAATAGATAAAAATTTCAAAAAAAAGGAACTTAAAGATATACATTTTCCAGCTGTTATTAAACCTTTAGACAGTCAGGGCCAGCGTGGTGTATTCAGGATTAATTCGATAGAAGAGGTCTCGCTATATTTTAA
The DNA here is from genome assembly GCA_018399995.1 of Halanaerobiales bacterium. GTDB lineage: Bacteria > Bacillota > Halanaerobiia > Halanaerobiales > M55B127 > M55B127. The sequence continues at coordinate 10,170 of JAGYMU010000023.1, forward strand.
AGATGTCCTTGAATTTTCAAGGGAAGATGAAATTTTAATAGAAGAATACTATGAAAGTGATGAAATAACAATTAGTGGCTGGGTTGAACAGGGTAAAACTAATATTTTAACAATTACAGATCGTATAACATATGAACAGGCCAGACATATCGGTATATGTACTGCTCATATCTTTCCTTCTAGATATCTGCACAACTATTTTCGTGAAATTGAAAATATATCAAAAAAGATAGTCCGGTTTTTTAATATTAAAAATGGACCTATATATTTTCAATTTTTGGTGGGTGAAAAGGGAATTAAAGTAAATGAAATAGCCTGTAGGATAGGAGGGGCTTACGAAGCTGATTTTATACCCTTAATTACAGGTGTTGACATATTGAAAATGGTAATAAGGGCTGCCCTCGGACAGAGTATAGATCTTAAACAGCTCAATAATTATAATATTTTAAACAACGATAACTGGTTATCTGTACAGTTGTTTTTTGCTAAGCGGGGTAAAGTTCAATCAATTGGCAATATAGATGAAATAAAAAAGATGGATGATTTAATAAAAATAGAGTTAAATTATGAGGTAGGAGATACAATAAGTAAAATTCAAAATGCCACGGCCAGAGCTGGATATTTTATAATAAAGGGTGTCAGCAGACATCAATTAAAGGAAAATATAAGAAAAGTTTATGATAATTTGCTGATTAACAACGAAAAAGGAGAAAACCTGGTATTAAGGCAGGCCGGAGAAGTATTATAAAATCTGGGAAGTGTTTTCAATGAAAAAAAGCATATCAATATTATTAATTATCCTCGTCATCGCTTTTTTGTATATGACGTATATAAACCAAAAAGCTGAACAAAAACTACAAAAAATATCGATTGCAGAGCAGTATGGCCTTGGTTATGCTCCCCTTCAAATTATGAAAGAAAAAGCTATACTGGAAAAGAAGCTTGATCATGTCGAGATCAACTGGCAGAAGCTAGGTAATACAACTGCTATCAGGGAGGCTATGATTGCCGGTAATTTAGATATAGGTTTTGTGGCTATTCCTCCTTTTTTAATTGGTAAGGATAAGGGGATGAACTGGAAAATTATGAGTGGGATATCGCAAAGCCCCCTTGGTTTAATAACTCATAAAGAATCTGTAAAATCTCTTAAAGATCTCCAGATGAATGACAAAATTGCCCTGCCTCAACCGGGCAGCATTCAGCATATTCTGCTGGCCATGGCCAGTCAAAAAATGTTTCAAGATGCCCAAAAATTTGATAACAGGCTGGTTACCATGAAACACCCGGATGGCATGAATGCCTTACTAACAGGCCGTGAAATAACGGCTCATTTCACCTCTCCCCCTTATATTTTCAAAGAACTTGCTCAAGAAAATTTACACCAAATATTAAGTGGTGAAGAGGCCCTGGGTGGTGAATTCACATTTATAGTAGGAGTCTGTAGTAAAGATTTTTATGAAAAAAATCCACAACTTTATCAGACCTTTCTTAATTCTCTTAAAGAGGCCATTGATTATATAAATGAAAACCCACGGGATTCAGCTGAAATTTTAGCGGAAAATTACAATTTAACTGATAAAAAGACATATGAGTATATTAATCATCCGGATATGAAATACAGTCAAGAGATCAAAGGGCTGGATGAGTTTCTTGTTTTTATGAATGAAAATAATTATATTTCTTTATATTATGATGATATAGGTGAATTAATTTGGGAAGTAGATTTTTATGAAAAATAATAAAATTATAGAACGTATGGTCTGGATAGTATTATTAGCGATTGTTTGGGAACTGGTGGTTTCAACGGGGAAATTTTCTACTCTAATTTTGCCTTCTTTGCGTTCGATTTTACATTCTCTTTATCTATCTATCAGTAGAGGTGAACTGCTGGTACAGATATATTTCTCAATGTCAATAATCATGCAGGGCATCTTTATTAGTTTGATTTTAGCAATGGTCTTGGTTTTTTTATCTTTGTTTTCTAAAGTTTTTACCAGCTTATTAGAAACCATAATAGCTATTGCACATCCTCTGCCGGGCATAGCATTATTGCCTTTAGTTATTTTGTGGATGGGAGCCGGGCGGAAGGCCATTCTTTTTATCATTATTCATTCAGTACTCTGGCCTTTAGTTTTGAATTTAAAAACGGGTTTTCAATCCATTCCTGAGGTATATAATTTGATTGGAAAGAATTATGAGTTAAATAAGTTACAGATTATGCTTAAAATTTTAACTCCCGCTTCTTTCCCCTACTTTTTGGCAGGTATGAAAATAGGGTGGGCGCGAGCCTGGCGGGCATTAATTAGTGCAGAAATGCTATTTGGTGCAGCTAACAGCATAGGTGGTTTGGGATGGTTTATCTTCGAAAAAAGATCTTTTTTCGATCTTCCAGGTGTTTTTGCAGGTATCATTGTGATCGTAATAATCGGAATACTGATAGAAGACTTTGTTTTTCAAAGCATTGAAAATCATACTATAAAAAAATGGGGTATGTCCACTTGAGTAGTTATTTAGAAATCAAGAATATAAAAAAATCATATAAAGTTAAAGATGATCATCTAAGGGTGATTGATGGTCTTGAATTAGAAATAAGCAGAAATGAATTTGTTAGCATTATTGGGGCTTCAGGTTGTGGAAAGTCGACCTTATTAAAATTAATAGCAGGTTTTATTGAACCAGAAGAAGGTCAAATAGTACTTAATAATAATGAAATCAGGGGGGCTTCTTTTGAACGTATTATGGTATTTCAGGAATTTGATCAACTTTTCCCCTGGAAGACCATTTTAGAAAATGTGTATTTTGCCTTAAAGGCTAAAGATCTTTTCACCTCTAAACGAAAGAGAATAGAAGTCGCCAAAGAATATTTAAAGGAAGTTCAACTAAATAAGTACTTCGATTATTATCCTCATCAGTTATCAGGAGGTATGAAGCAGAGAGCAGCCTTAGCAAGATCTCTTGTAACTAAGCCATCAATATTATTGATGGATGAGCCCTTCGGCAGTTTGGATAGTCAGACCCGCCGTGAATTACAAAATCTTCTTTTAGAGATCTGGTATAAGGAAAGAAATACAGTGATCTTTGTTACCCATGATATAAAAGAAGCCGTCATTTTATCTGATAAGATAATCGTAATGGACGATCAGAAGGGGCAGATCAAAGAGATAATTCAAAATAATTTAAACAGGCCTCGCAGACCGTATGGACATGATTTTATCGAATTATTTCAAAAATTGAACCGGTTGATTTAAATCTGTTTTTTAATTACTGATCACCTTATATATCTTTATCTGCCAATTTTTTTCATTCATATATCTGACAATTCGCATTCCATAGCTTTTATTGCTAAATTGATGAATAAGTTCACACTCATTTTGCATAAAATCTTTCATTTCTCTATAAAATGGATATAGATTACCATAAAGAGTATTCCACTGCGGTCTACTATTATATATGTAGTCTATTTCTTCGGGATATATAATATATTCAATGTCATTCTTAATAATATATTGAGAAAAGCTGAGTTCATTTTGTTTAAGATAAGCTAGGTTTCTATAGTCATAGAGTTTATTATAATCAAAATAAAATTGTGTATTTAGGTTAGCCAAAACCTTCTCGTTCTGTTTTACAGCCGAAGAAATTTGATCTAAGTAATCATCGTAGTTAAAATAACTGTTATTAAGTATAATAAAAATACTGCTTACAGATATTATTATTATTAAAAACGTTACGATCAGGGTAGAGTACTTTATATTAAGCAGCTTTAAAGAGTTTATAAGTAACAAATAGAAGAGAGGAAAAACAAATATAATAGAAGTTTGATTATAGCGGCCGATTAAAATAAAGGCTAAATTGACTGCTAAAATAAAAAGCAAGAGGATATTATTATAATTATCTTTCTTAAAGATGGCTTTAAAAAGACTGAAGATAGTTAAAAAGCCGAATAATACGAACTGTATTTTGAGATCAGGTGTAAAATATGTACCGCTGACCTGATAAAATAATTTTTTATAAAAATGATCAAACCGATCTATTTTCACACTCAATGAACTTAAAACACCCAGGTTCCCTCCATAATTGCTGTAATTGGAGAAAAAGTTGGGATCAAAGGATAAACTTAAAAGTATAAAAACTAGGGCACCCATTGAAACAGTTAAAATAAAGATAAGCAGATTAGAGAACATAATCTTTTTTTCAATAAAAATATAATATAGATAAATAAAAACAAAAGGCAGAAAAATAATAAAGCTATTGGGATGAATTCCTATTGATAGAGTTATAATCATTCCTAAAAAAAAGTCGTTGAAATATTTATTCTTTTTAATAACCCCTTTTAGAAAATAATAAAGGGCGAATAAAAATATTGCTAATAGGATAATTTCCTGTCTGGCAAAATGAGAAGCATAAACAAATTGAATGTCCACAGCTAATAATATAGAGCAGGCAAGGGCCAATTTTTCTGACTTTGTGAAAATGCTTGCAATCTTATAAATAAGGTAGATTGATAAGGTACCGAAGATCAAAGAAATAATACGAAATGAAAATATCTTATATCCAAAAACCTTTAAAAAAAGGATCTGCAGGCCATGAAAGACGATCTTTATAGCATGAGGAGTGCGGGGATAGATATCAAAAAATGGTTCTGTAATATTAAATGTGCCCTCATTAATTATAGTCCTGGACAGTCCAGCCAACCAGCTTTCATCGGAGTGGACAAAAGGAAAATTTACTAAAAAAAATAGGTTTACAACAAAAAATATTATGAGAACTAAGTATATAATTTTGCCCTTCTTAGTATATAACATAATAAATCAGGTCCTTTTAATTACTATTTTCTATTATAACATAAAAATTATATTGATAAAGTGCTAAAATGACAAGTTAAATATTGTTCATCAATTAATCAAATACAATATTGGAAATGTTAATACCAAAAAGGGTAGAATATCCCTTATAATATAGTTAAAGAAACTTTGTACTTTATTTAACAATATCTACTTTACGAAGGATTTAAGGGGGGATAAACTGGATAATAAAGGAGAAATCATAGTTAAATTTGTTTATTAGTGATATTTTTATCATTTTCATGTTACTCTTATTATAATAAAACAGAAATGTTTTTTTAGTGAGAAAAAATTTGAAAATATCAAGAGTCAAGATAAAATAGGGGTAAATGATTGATTATACTTTTAATAATAAAGTTTAAAGACAGGCACACCCAGTAATTAGTTGAACAATCTAAAATAACATTTAAGTGATAATAATGTATTTTTAGCAAAGAAAGATTTATGATAGTGATCTGGTAGAATGTTTTTAAAATAACTATTTTATCAGTTGTATTAGCAAATAAGAAATTAGGGTTTAAATTACCGAAAGATGTAAATTATTAAGAAAACAAAATTCAAGGGGGAAAAATAATGTTAAAAAGAAGAAATCTATTATCAGTATTATTATTAGTAGCATTATCTGTTGTATTAATTAGTTCATCAGTTTTTGCAGTATCTGACGCAGTTGAGGATGCAGTCAATGGCTATTTTGCCAACTTACCAGGAGATAATGCTATGATTGGTCAGGCAGACGTAGTGGAAATGCTTAAAGAAGGCGAAGATCTCTTTATATTAGATATTAGACAACCTGATGTTTATAATGAAGGTCACCTGATGGGTGCTATCAATGTTCCCTGGGGTCCTGAAGCAACTCCTGCAAGTTTAGATAAATTACCTGGTGATGAAACAATTTATGTATATTGTTATACAGGCCAAACAGCTAACCAAACAGTTGGTTTATTGAACTTTGCTGGCTTTGAAGCAAAATCTATTAAATTCGGTTGGAACTTAGGAATTTCTAGAGTAGAGGGATATGAAGATGTAGTTGAAACTGAAGCTAATGAATTAGGCGAAGAAACTCCTCATGAAATTAATGCTGATATAAAAGCAGCTGTTGTTGATTATTATGAGGGTTTAGCTGATGTAAGTGATACAATGTTCAAGAACTACAAAATTAGTGAAGATATGTTAAAAATGGCTATAGATTCTGGCACTGACCTTATGATTGTATCTATAAGACAGCCTTCTGCTTATGCTGAAGGTCATATTGAAGGAGCAATTAATGTTCCCTGGGGTAAAGGAATGGAACAATACTTTGGTCAATTACCTCAAGACAAGAAAATGGTTGTTTACTGCTATACAGGTCAAACAGCCGGACAGGCAGTAGCAGGTTTAAGAATGTTAGGTTATGATGCTGTATCATTAAATGGTGGAATGGGCACAAGTTCTAATGAACCTTATGGCTGGGCTAATAAGGGATATGAAACTGTAAAATAAGTATAAATTAATATTAAATTAAACTATGAAGCTGGCAGTAGAAAATACTGCCAGCTTTCTTATTTATATTAAAGATTTATATTAAAGATTAAACTATATCTTGAAGGATGGAGTCTAATTTATTTTTAAAGAACAGATCATCTTTTTTTGTTCTTTTTTTGGAGGTGGGATGTCGTTTCCCGGCATCTCTTATTTTTTTATTGAGATGTCTTCTCATCAATAAGTAATTGATATTTTTTTCAGTAAACTGCATGCCTTTTGAATTCAATGCCTGGCAGTTTTTAGCCAGAACAAGAGAAGCTAACCCATAATCATCAGTTATTATAATATCATTTTTTTGGGCTTTGTTTAAAATAAGCATATCCACAGATTGATAACTCTGGTCTACTTTAATTACCTCACCATACTTTAATTCAATATTATGGTTATAATCACAAAAAAGAAGTAATTTGATATTATATTTATGAGCTATTTTTTCAGTCTGCTCAATAACGGGACAGGCATCTCCATCTATAATAATACGCATTATTAGTTTTCTCCTTCCAGCTGTGATTTAATTATAATAAGAAGATAATTTTCATAATAATATTAAGTTTTAGTTATCCTGGTTACGGATAAGAAGCCAGGAGTACTTTTGTATAGTATACAATATTATTTTTAAAAAATACAATTTTGTATACTAAAATCATATATTTTAAAATTAACATTTTTTTAAGTTTTATTAAATAAAATTATACTTATATCCATAAAATTTGTAATATTGTTAGGATAAACACGAAGTTTTTGATATAATAATTTTAAATGGTTTTTCTCCAAATTAGTGGGTCAATTTATGATTATACATAAAATCATCTATAGTCATTTTTTTAATTGATGGGCTTTTTAATAATAAAAGGATAATATAAATATCGTATAAAAAACCTATTCAATTAAGAAGATGGCCACTAATCAGTGTAGCAATTTTTCACCCACTGAAATGGAGAAGAACCTCATTTTTATTAATATAATAAATAAATTCCACCTCTTAATACAAATTTATAATAACTAAATCAAATTTAATCATTATTCGTTCTGCATTTTCCAACTTAGATGGTATATAAGACTTACTATTCCTACTGCTAAATCTTCATTTCTGACAAAAATATCATCAGGAACATATAAGCGGGTTGGTGAAAAGTTCCAAATTGCTTTAATACCATATTCAATTACTTCATCAACGACTTCTTGAGCCGGATCTGAAGGAACAGTTATAATTGCCAGATTTATATCTTGTTCATTAATAGTCTCCTCTAATTTATTAACACTTTTAACTTGAATAGAACCAACCCTATTGCCTATTTTATTTAAATCATTGTCAAAAATATCGGATATCTCCAAACCTATTTTGCTAAAACCCGCATAGTTTATAAGCGCTCTACCTAAGTTCCCTGCTCCTATTAAAATAGCCGGCCATTTTTTGTCAACACCTAATATTTTACCTATTGATATCTTAAGATCCTTGACATTATAGCCTACTCCACGCCGGCCAAATTCTCCATAGTAGGATAAATCTTTTCTAACCTGTGTAGAAGGAATACCTAATCTCCCACCCAGGTTTTTCGATGAAACAACTTCTGCTTCTTCGAAAGTAGCCATTTTATCAAGACAGCGGTAATAAAGAGGCAGTCTTTCTATCGTGGCAGATGGTATTGAATCTCTATTCTTCATATTTTTACCCCCTGTAAAAATTATTTCACCTTACTTCCATTATCAATTGGGCCTTCTGGAGTAATTAATGTGAGTTTATCTTGATCAGAAGCCGCTAGTATCATACCATTTGACTTAACTCCAAATATTGTGGCTGGTTTTAGATTGGCTACAATAACTATCTTTTTATTAATTAATTCTTCTTCTTCATAATCCTGCGCTATACCTGCCACTAATTGTCTTTTTTCCTCTCCTAAACTAACCTGAAGTTTAATTAACTTATTACTGTTTTCAATCTTTTTTGCTTCTAATACTTCAGCAACTCTTAAATCTAATTTTTGAAAAGTTTCAAAATCAACAAGTTTTTCCTTATTAATATTGTTCTCTTTGGACATTGTTTTTTCCTGCTCCCCTTTCCTTTTTTTGTCAAAATATTCTTCAATATCAATCCTTGGGAAAATAGGCTCAGCTTTGCTCACCTTAACATTTGTGTTTAATTTTCCCCATTTTAATGCGGTCCAGCCCGCATTATTAATCTGCTCTACATCACCTATTTGACGACCTATTTCATAAGGAGTCTCTATCATAAAAGGCTTCAGCATAATAGCAATTAACCTTAAAGATTCTAAAAGATTATATAAAACAGTACCCAATCTCTTCTGATGTCCTTCTTCTCTACCCAATATCCAGGGTTCTGTTTGATCTATATACTTATTAGTCCTTCTGACAAAATTCCATAAGCTTTCTAGAGCATGAGTATATTTTAATTGATCCATATGTTTAGCAACATTTTCAATTGTCTGTAAACCTGTATTAATTAAATCTTGATCAACCTCATTTAACTCGTCTGGCTCAGGTATCGATCCATTAAAGTACTGTTCAACCATACTAACAGTCCTATTTAATAAGTTACCCAGATCATTGGCTAAATCAGAATTTATTCTCTGTATTAAAGACTCTGTTGTATAAGTTCCATCTGTGCCAAAAGGAACCTCTCTTAATAGATAATATCTGATGGAATCTACACCAAAATCATCAATTAACTCTATAGGATCAACTACATTACCTCTCGATTTAGACATTTTGCCTGATTCACTCAATAACCAGCCATGCCCAAATACTTTTTTGGGCAGTTCTAAATCAAGTGCCATTAATATTATAGGCCAAATTATGGTGTGAAATCTTAAAATATCTTTCCCCACAATATGGAGATCTGCAGGCCAATATTTTTTGAACATTTCTTCGTCGGTTAGATATCCTATAGCAGTGATATAGTTACTTAAGGCATCAATCCATACATAGATAACATGGTTTTCATCTATAGGAACAGGGACTCCCCAATCAAATGTGGTACGGGAAACACTTAAATCATCAAGACCCTGTTTAATAAAACTTATCATCTCATTTCTTCTAGATTCTGGTTGTATAAATTCAGGATGATCTTCAATATGTTTTAACAATCTATCAGCATATTTACTGATTTCGAAAAAATAGCTCTCTTCCTCCACCCATTCAACCGGTCTATTACAGTCCGGGCAAAGATTTTCTTCACCTATATGTCTCTCAGCCCAAAATGTTTCACAGGGAGTACAGTACCACCCTTCATATTTGTCTTTATATATATCTCCCTTATCATATAACTTTTTAAATATCTTCTGTACAACCTGCTCGTGTCTTTTTTCTGTAGTTCTAATAAAATAATCATATTCAATGTCTAAAGCCTTCCATAACTCTTTAAAGGTTTTGACTACTTCATCTACATATTTTTTAGGTTCTTTATTTGAATTTTTAGCACTTCTTTCAATTTTTTGCCCATGTTCATCTGAACCTGTTAAAAACATGGTATCGAAACCCTGCATCTTTTTATATCTTGTGATGCTATCTGCAGCTGTTGTTGTATAAGCATGCCCAATATGCAGACTATCACTGGGATAGTATATAGGAGTTGTTACATAAAAAGTGTTGTCTTTTTTGCTCACCTCAATCATCCTTTCTGCTTTCTTTATTTATATTAATTTGTATAGCTGTTTTATATACTTTTTTTCTGGAGATATCTCTTATTAAAGCAACTTTTTTAATGGCTTCTTTTTTGGTATAACCATTTCCCATAAATAAGCGAACATGGTCTAATATACTTATTTTTTGCCAGTTGGCTGCTTCTGGTTCTTTTTTTTCTCTACCTGCTAATACAACAACTACTTCTCCTTTAATTTGTTTTGATTCAATTATTTTATAGATATCAGCTGTACTGCCGTATATTTTTTCTTCATGTATTTTACTAATTTCCCTTATCAAAGCAGAGCTTCGCTCGGGAATTATTTCACTTAAATCTTTATAAATATTTTTAACTCTGTAAGGGGAATCATAAAATACTGATGTCCCTTCGTTTTTAACTAATTTTTCAATAAAATCCTGTCGTTCAGTTCCCTGGCGGGGTATAAAACCATAAAAAGTAAATTGTTTGGTTGGAATTCCTGAAACTACAAGAGCAGAAATTAACGCAGTTGGCCCCGGTATCGGTATAACCTCTATTTTTTCTTGGATAGCTTCTTTTACTAAAATTAAACCCGGATCAGAAATACCAGGCATTCCAGCATCTGAAACTAATGCTATATCATAGTCATCCTTGAGAACCGATATCAGCTGGTCTGATTTTTCTTTTTCATTGTGTTCATGGTAACTAATCATTTTTTTATCTATCTTGAAATGACGAAGTAACTTGCCGGTTCTCCTCGTATCTTCAGCAGCTATTAAGTCTACATTATTTAAGGTTTTAACTGCTCTGAAAGTAATATCATCAAGATTGCCGATTGGAGTTCCACAGATATATAATTTCCCATGTTTATTCATCTTAATCTACTCCATATATATTCTTTATCTGATCGGTATATTGGTCTGTCCCATCTTTGAACTCTATTATATTCTTTTTAATAACAAAACCAGGATTGCCATCCATAACCGCTTTTAAAAGAAAGCGATCAGGGCTTTTGTCAGATCTAGCTTGAACTAATTTCATCTCTTTGGGTTCGATATTATATTTTTTTAAAAAACAGATTATCTGCGGTAACCTCTGAATCAAATGGACAAGATATAACCTTCCTCCTGCTCGCAACAATCTGGCTGATTTTTCTGATATTTCTTCTATATCTATTTTGAGTTCATGCCTGGCGATTGCTTTGTATTCATTTTCGCAAATCTTACCGACCCCTTCTGGACGATAGGGGGGATTGGTTATAACTACATCAAACTGATTATCATCAAAAATATTCATAGCATTTTTAATATCGGCCTCAATAATTTTAATTTTTTTCTTCAGGTTATTTAAAGTGACAGATCTATTTGACATCTGAACAAGTGGCTTTTGTATTTCCAATCCATAAATTTGAGCTGGATTATTTTTATAAGCTAAAAGCAAGGGAATAACCCCACTGCCACTGCCTAAATCAAGGACCATGTCATCGTCTTTAATCTGAGCATAATCTGCTAAGAGGACTGAATCAGTTCCAAATTTAAAAAAATCATCATTTTGTATTATTCTTAATTTATCATAGACAAGATAATGTATTTCTTCCAATATGATTTCCCTCTATTCTTGACTCTCTTCCAATAATTTTTTACAAAAAAGACATTCTCCCTTTCTTTTCTCTCCAAAACTCAAATGACAGATATGAAAACCCTCATTATGGAGTCGAGCTAAATTGTTTTGACTTTTGGGAACTTCTCTCTCTTCTCCACTTAAAATAATAGATTTCAATTCCTCATTTTCAGTTTTTAATTCCTCATTTTCTTGATACAATTTATATGTTATATCTTTGAGATTCTTAAACTTCATCGATATTTCTTCTATTTTTTCCTGAAAATAAGCTAATTCTTCTAAAATTTCCTCATCCATTTGGCCTCTCTCCTACTGATTTTCTTTTATCTTCTCTATTTCTTCTAAACTGAATTTTATTAAATCACCATCTTTATTTTTTAATTTCACTTCTTGTTTAATTAAGTTATGATTTACAACCTTAGCTTTACTGCCATTGCTTAAAGTGATTTCTTCCCCCACTTCAGGCATCTTTTTGGTTATCTCTTCATAATATTCATTTTCGTATTTGAGACAGCACATTAATCGTCCACATAGACCAGATATCTTAGCCGGATTAAGAGCAAGTTCTTGATCCTTGGCAAGTTGGATAGATATCGGGTCAAAGTCTCTTAAAAATGTGTCACAACATGTCCTTCTACCACAGGGCCCAATACCTCCTATCATCTTAGCCTCATCTCTAACACCAATCTGTCTTAATTCTATCCTGGTTTTAAAAATTCTGGCCAGATCTTTCACAAGTTCACGGAAGTCAACCCTGCCATCTGCTGTAAAGTAAAATATCACTTTGTTATGGTCAAAGGTATACTCAACATCAATCAATTTCATTGGTAATCCATGTTCTTCTATTTTATCTAAAGCTATATCAAATGCTTCTTCTTCCAACTTCTTGTTTTTTTCATCTCTAGCTTTATCCTTTAAAGTAGCCTTTCTTATTACACTTTTAAGAGGTGCAACAATCTCTTTTTCTTCAACTTTCTTTTTACCTAAAACAACATCACCCATTTCTACTCCTCGGGAAGTCTCGACTATAACCTTATCCCCGATTTCCACTTCAATATTATCAGGACCAAAATAATAAATTTTGCCGGCTCTTTTAAAACTAATTCCAATTACTTCTTCCATATTTATAACTCCTCGTATTACAAAATAATATCTAAATATAATTTTGTAATTATATTATTTTATTACAGTCTTAATAAATATAAAAAAATATAGAATACCTTTTATTTAGGTATAAACAAAAACTTCTCATATTTTATTTATCTTCATAGTTAAATAAAATATTAAAATTATCTAAATATTATTACTGCTTCTAATTTTAAATAGCAAAGAAGGAAACAGTAACTCTTTTTTAATATTTTTATCTGAGTAATCATTATACTTATTTACCATACCTGTTAATTCATATATTTTATATATATCAAATTTATCAACTGTATTGGTAATTAACTCTTTATAATCAAAGTTAATTATATTATTCTTAACATCTCTTTTCATTACCAATATATCACGCAGCAAACTCAACATTAATTCATATAAAGGAAAATCAGTATCACTTAATTCAACTAATTTTTCCGAAAAATTGTAGATAGCAAGATTATTTTTTTTCTCAATATTAGTGATAAATTTAATTATCATTTCTCTATTATTCATAAAATCCTCTTCTGAAGACAAATTTACCGCTTTTTTATATTTTCCCCGGGCAATCGTTGCATATAATAATGCCTGTTTTGGAGAAAGATTATAATTCCTTTTTAAATAATCTTGTATGACATATTTAGATTGATTATAAAGTTTGACTTCCTGGCATCTTGAGACTATTGTAGGAATTAATTCATTCTTGCTCTCATTGATTAATATTATAATAGCATATTTTGGCGGTTCTTCTAAAGTTTTTAATAAACTGTTTTGGGCCTGAATAGTCATTTTTGCAGCCTGATTAATAATATAGATCTTGTAATCAGATTCATAGGGTTTATAACTAATTTCTTTTTGCATTTCTCGTATCTGATCTATTAATATTCTTTTATGATCTTTTAATACTTCTGTAATTTTGAAATCAGGATGATTATAGTGTTCGATTTTTTTACAGCTTAAGCACTCTCCACATGCGTTTACAACATTCTTATTACAAAGAATAGCCCGGGCAAACTCCCTGGCCATCTCTAGTTTTCCTAAACCATTATTACCTGTAAATAAATAGGCATGACTAATCCGCTGGTTTTTTATAGAATCCTGTAGTATTTTCTTTGTCTTGTGTTGTCCCGGTATAATATTAAAACTCATGAAAAACTCCTAACATGATTTACATTTTTAAAAACTGTTCAACATCTATGATAAAAACTGTTGCTCCACCTATTTTGACATCCATGGGAAATGAATAATAACTTTCCATCGAATTTGCCACAGGTGACATGGGGGCAATAGTCTTTTTACGTGCTTTACAATTATTTTTTATTATTTCTAAAATTTCTTCTATATGTTCTTCATCAGAACCAATCATAAATGTTGTATTACCCTCTCTTAAAAAACCACCAGTAGTAGCCATTTTAGTAGCTTTAAAGTCCTTATTGTTTAATTCTTCCATCAAATTATGAGCATCATGGTCATGAACAATGGCAACAATCATTTTGACAGTTTCACTTTTCTCTTCACTCATAATATTTCCTCCTTTATTGCTTTTAGTATATCTCGGTGAACCTCCATAGAATCACGACCAGCCTGTATTATTCTAAATCTTTTTTCTTCAGCAGCCATATTTAAATAAGCCTCTCTAACCCGTTGATGGAAGTCAATTACTTCTCTTTCTAAGCGATCACCATTCTTATCAGGTGTCATATCTCTAGCTCTCTTTAAACCTTCCTCTACTTCAAGGTCCAACAAAATTGTTAAATCAGGCCAATATCCCCTAATAACCCATTCATTTATCTCTCTGACCATACTCATTTCTAGTCCGCGTCCGTAACCCTGATAAGCAATGTTCGAATCTATATACCGATCTGAAATTACAATTTTCCCTTCTTTTAAGGCAGGTATTATTTTTTCAACTACATGCTGTGCCCTGTCAGCAGCATAGAGGAGTATTTCTGTCCTGTTATCCATCTTTTTATAAGAGGGATCAAGTAAAATTTTCCTTATTTGATTTCCTATTTCAGTACCTCCAGGTTCTAGAGTAAATAGTACTTCATAATCTAATTTTTCTAATTTTTTAATCAATAAATTAATTTGTGTTGACTTTCCTGAGCCTTCAATACCCTCAAAAGTAATTAAAGAACCTGACATTCAAAGTAACTCCTCTCTTAAGCAATAAAGTATTGTCTTATTTATCTGTGATAATAATATCATATTAATGGGGGTATTTCAATTGACTAAATGTCTAT
>JAGYMU010000230.1 GCA_018399995.1 Halanaerobiales bacterium
GCTGTGCCATCAGCCCTCCTGAGGTAGCCGATTATACGTTCTAATAGCATAATCCTAGCAATACTGCTAATATAGGCACTCAGGCACTTAATCTATTACCAATTAAGCAGATTGTTGTTCTAAATATTTATTTGCTATATTACGACTTGCATTTAAATCAGCATGGATATGATTTCCACACTCACAAGAATATAAGTTAACTTTACGATTGGATTTATTAACTTTACCACATTTAGAACAACTCTGGGATGTGTATTTAGGATTAACATATTTCACCTTAATCCCAGCTAATTCAGCTTTATACTCAATAAATTGTTGCAGTTGATAAAAAGTCCAGCTATGGAGGTTTCTATCTGCTCTATTAAGACTTTTAGCAGTATTTCGGATATTTTCTAGATCTTCCATAACCATAGTACCAACTTGCTCTTGCACAGCAAGATTAATAAGTTGACAACTAATTTTATGGTTTAAATCTGTCATCCATCTCTGCTCTTTGTCATTAATAGTTTTAATAACATCAATTTTTTTAGCTTGAGCCAGTTTTCTTCTTAATGAACGATACTTTTTACGGATAAAACCTGCTTGGTTACCATTGTGGAATTGACGATTAATCTCTTTTCCTTGAAGAGTTTTAACACTACCAACAGCTAATTGTCTTAATCCTATATCAATTCCCATTACATTTAAATCTTTGGTTTCCTTATTTTCAATTTTAATTGTTACAGCAAAGTACCATTTTCCTTTTTTGTAAAACAGACTAGCTTTACCTAGTTTGCAACCACTTTCTATATATTGTTGCAACTCTTTAAATCGTTTTGTCTGCTTAACTGGGAAAGCAAATCGTCCACACTTATTAGTATAGAGGGGTATGGAGATTATGTGATCATCAATATGATAATTTTGATTATTGTAACAAATTGGTTGATTATCCTTAAACTCTATGTTATCTTTGTTAGAATCAGATTTTAAAAACCGTTTATAATTTGCTTTAACTTCTCTAATGTCCTGGTTCTTAACAGCGGCCGGAAGGTTAATTTCCTTAAAGTCAGCAGAACTTAACTTAGCTTTCCCTGCTTTAAGTTTGTCAGCAACAGCTTGACGATTCTTAACT
>JAGYMU010000231.1 GCA_018399995.1 Halanaerobiales bacterium
TCTCTGAACCCGATCCAGCAAAAGGAACGAATAAACGACGAGGTTCACCTTGCTCTGGTGGTAGGATTAGCCTTGCAAGGTATTCAGTAAGAGCGATAGGTTTCACCGTGGGATGCCTGTTCCCCTCACACCCCTTATTCCTTTCACTCTTATTTGCCTTTGCTTGGTAGATTATTGATTTAAAGTAACGAGAGGCGTTGCCTGAGTCGTTGTGTCCTCTTGGTGTTGTTCCTGTTCTACCAAGCGACCAAGTGTTTTGCTGTTCATCTTTATCTTCTGATATTCTTACTACACTCTTCGTCTCAGGAAAACACTCTCTTACTTCTTCGCTGTTGTCGTGGATAATATTTGCTGGAAATCTGCCTTGTGGGTTTTCTGCTGTTGATACAGTTTTCATTCCTAATTCATACAAAGTATCATCCGCTTTATATTCTTTGATTACTTTTCTATTTTGGTGAAAATTGTTTTTGTCTGATTCTGTTATCGTGTCCACCCTACTCTCATCTATATTTATTCCACCTGTTCCCCATTTAAGACAGTTTTCAGCTACCGTCTTTTCAGATAATGGTTTACGTGCCATACAGATAGGTTCGTGAGCAGGTTTTAAATTTGAGCCCCAACCTTCCCATTCGGAAGTGCCTTTGGTTTTATTTACTTCAATGTTTTTATAAGAACCGCCTTGTTTATCGTTCATTGTTCCGTAAGCATCTCCTTTTATGTCTGGGACTTTATAATTACCAATAACTTCCCTCTCATTCCCCTGTAACTTATCAACTGCCTTTCCTATATTATGAGATTTGGGAAATCCCGACCCATACACCCATTCAATCATATCTCGCACTTCAAACCCAGCGTCTTCAATCGCTACTGCCATTCTGTGATAGGTTCTTGTGCCTCCAAATGCAAGCAAATGACCGCCAGGCTTTAATACTCGCAAGCACTCAGCCCACATATTTTTATCATAAGCAATTCCCGTGCTATCCCACGCTTTGCCCATAAAGGATAAGCCATAGGGCGGGTCGGTTACGATAGCGTCTATGCTATCATCATCAATTTCTTTTAATACTTCAAGGCAATCACCCTGATGTATCTTGTTTATATCTAACAT
>JAGYMU010000232.1 GCA_018399995.1 Halanaerobiales bacterium
ATGTGGATGAAATTTACCAGAATGCTATTCTACCAGTGCTTGAATCGATGGGAATAAAACCATACCGGGTTGACCAAATTGAACACAATGATGATATAGATAACAAAATTATAGAATTGATATTAAAATGCGATATTTGTATTGCTGATTTAACATACTCCCGCCCATCTGTATATTATGAAGCAGGTTATTTTACAGGTCTTAGAAAACCTGTGGTATTTATCACACGTAAAGATCACTTTTCACCCAAAACAGAAGATGTTTATGGTAATTTTAAGATACATTTTGATCTGCAAATGAAAAATATAATTACATGGAGTTCAACAAATAGAGTTGATACTTTCAAGAGGAAACTGTTATCCAGAATAAAATTTATTTCAAATCCATTGATACAAAGAATTAAAAAAGAGTCTATACAAGAAAAAAGCCGTTTAAGCTTTTCAAAGTTGTCCCAAAAAGACAAGCAATTGGAAATAGAAACGCAGCTATTAAAATTCTTTAAAAAAAATTCTTCGATTGTGAATAGACTGATATTAAATTATCAAGATGTAGAAGCAATTGGAAAATCCTCTTTAAAAAATTTTGACAGATCTAAAAAATATATGTTTTCATTTTTTACATTCTCTGCCACAAAAGAATATATGAAAAGTATAGATAAAATAAATTATTCTCAAATCGGTCATTTGGAATCTTTCAAATCTGTTAATCGCAACATATTAATTACAAGTATTCGCAAAGTGCCCAGGAGTAGATTGGAAGATATGTATCCTGATGCTAAACCTATAGTGAATGGAAAAGTATTAGAATTTATTAGGCCAAATAACGTAAAGGTTAGATACTTATTTATTTCAAATATCAAATCAATAGAAGATTTTAAAAAAGAGCTTGAAATTATTTCTCAAGAATTAATTTAAGAAAACAAAATAGAAAAAAATTGGAATAATATTTTCACATTTGGAATAAAGCATTGAATATAATCTAAGAAGAGGTTATTTTGAATAATACAGAAATCAAAATTGGAATTATTTGTCCACTTGATGATGAATACAATGCCTACAAA
>JAGYMU010000233.1 GCA_018399995.1 Halanaerobiales bacterium
CCTTTTATCTTTTAGTGGAACTAGAACTTATCATAGAATGGCAGTAGCTATTGAAGATGCTGGTTTTGAAGTGAGAGATATGATTGAATGGGTTTACGGTTGCTTATCAGAAGATACAGAAATATTAACAATAAATGGTTGGAAAAAATACAATAAAATAAAAAAAGGAGATAATGTTTTTGCTTATCAATGGGAATACGAAAATGATTTAGTTGTAGAAAAAATTAAGGAAATATATGTCTATAATTATGATGAAGACGCTTATCATATTAAAGACACAGGATATTATGAAAACGATAAATTAAAGCAAACAGACCACATTGTTAGCAGAAATCATAATGTAGTTGTTAGTAGTGCAAGTGCTATATTGCCCAATACGATAATGGATAGAGATAAAAAAATACAAGCTGAAAAACTGTATGAAATGGTTAAGTATAAAAATGAGAATGGTGGTAATGACGCTTTTTCTATACCAGGACTAAACGGATACATCCCTTGCATAATAGAAAAAATACCTTACAAAGGAAAGGTTTGGTGTGTAGAAGTTGAAAGCGGTGCTTTTGTTGCTCGTAGAAATGGTAAGATATTTATTACAGGGAATAGTGGCTTTCCAAAGAGCTTATCCATTTCAAAAGCAATAGACAAAATGGGCGTAGAACCAGACATAGAAAATAAACTAAATTTTGAAAAAAAATTAGCTAAACACATTAGAGAACAAAGAGAAAAAAATAACATTTCATTAAAAGAAATGAATAAGATGTTTGGATATGTTGCTGGTTGTAATTGGTGGGAAAGTCAAAATAGAAATAATTTCAGATACCCAAATGTAAAAGATTGGGAAAGACTAAAAACAATAACTAATGTGAGTTCTAAATATGACAATATAATAAAAATTGAAGCCGCTGTTGGCGAAAAAATAGGAGAGTCAATTAGAAGCACTGCTGGATTTTCAAATGAACAAGTCCCAAGACCTTGGAAAGAAAAAGTTGGGGAAGTGTATGATATAACTGCACCTGCCACAGAAAAATCTAAACAATACGAAGGCTGGGGAACTGCTCTA
>JAGYMU010000234.1 GCA_018399995.1 Halanaerobiales bacterium
TAAGTGTGGGGTGGTTATTCTTTTGTGTATATTCTTTTTCAATTATTTCCCAATCAGGTTTTTCGCATTTACAAGGAGTTCCTGAAAAGAAGTAGTGTCCACATATTTTACACCTCTTACTTTTTCCGTTTGTTGTATTTGTTTTTATATCCTCCAACCCCTCACACCCCTTATTCCTCTCGGCTTTACTTGCCTTTGCTTGATAGATTATTGATTTGAAGAAACGAGAGGCGTTGCCTGCCTTCCCAGTTTCAGGAAAACACTCTCTTACTTCTTCGCTGTTGTCGTGGATTAGGTTGGCAGGGAAGCGACCTTCATTTCTTACTACTGGTTCTGAATAAGAAAACTTATTGAAACTTCCGCCATCTGTTTTAGCAAAACGATTAGGATCTCCTTCAAGTTTTCCTTCCACCCTACTCTCATCTATATTTATTCCACCTACTCCCCATTTAAGACAGTTTTCGGCTACTGTTTTTTCTGCTAAAGGTTTACGAGCTAGACAGATGGGTTCGTGTGCTGGTTTAAGAGCAGTTCCCCAGCCTTCCCATTCGGAAGTGCCTTTGGTTATTTCTATTTGTTTTCTATCTGCTGGTCGTGGATTTTGCCCGAAAGATAATTTATCAATTCCCGTTGCTTCTTTACTCATAGCACCAACATCTCTTAGGTCAGGAGCAGTATTTGTATCGTAACCAGTTACCTCCCTCTCATTCCCCTGCAACTTATCCACTGCCTTGCCTATATTCAAAGATTTAGGAAATCCTGTGGAGTAACACCAGTTAATCATATCTCGCACTTCAAACCCAGCGTCTTCAATAGCTACTGCCATTCTGTGATAAGTCCTAGTTCCACCGAATGATAATAGATGTCCGCCAGGTTTAAGGACTCGGAAGACTTCGGTTGCCCATTCTTCACACCATAATTGATAATTAAATAATTCATTTCTTGTTTGACTTCTCATTCCAGCCCCAAGAAAAGTAACAGCTTGATTTTTTGTTTGTCTGGTTGCCCGAAAACTATCCCACTCCTTTCCCATAAACTCCAACCCATATGG
>JAGYMU010000235.1 GCA_018399995.1 Halanaerobiales bacterium
AGCCCACGAGGATTCCTTATTCATAGAACCTAGCCTTTTTACAGTTAATCTCACAAATCTTTCTTCAATAGCAAATAGAGAAATTTGCATTAGCACATTGAGTGCGTCACAAGATCAAGTGTAAACTGGTCTTACAAGTTCTGAGCAAAAAAACAAAGTGATTCACTCAAAAGCAGAGCTTTTGGTTCTCTACTTTTCCAAAGGCTTAAATTTCCGTACGCCCTACGGTATGAAATCTATCTACTAGCTAACTGCAGCTCTAAACCCTGCTGCAGTATGTTCTTACTAGCATTTATATCTCTATCGTGAATTGAATGACACTTCGGACATTCCCATTCACGAACACTTAAATCTTTGACCTCTTTATTTTGATATCCACATTCACTGCAGAGTTGACTTGAAGGGAAGAATGTATCAATTTTAATTAATTCCCTACCATACCATTCAGCTTTATAGCTCAAATAGTTAACGAATTTAGACCAGGATACATCAGAAATACTTTTTGCTAATCTAGAATTTTTTAGCATATTATTAACTTTTAGACTTTCAACTACTATCGTTTGATTTTCACGAATTAATTTAGTCGAAAGTTTATGTAAGAAGTCTTTTCTAATATTAGCTACTTTTTTGTGTACTTTAGCTAATTTGTTCTTTACTTTGTACCAATTGTTTGAGCCTTCTTCTTTTTTAGCAAGTTTTCTATTTAGTCTAGCAATCTTTTTTTCATATTTTGATAGAGTTCTAGGATTAGAAACTACTTCACCATTAGAAGTAATTAAAAAATCTTTTAGACCTAAATCTATACCAATAGCTGTATCAATTTGAGGAAGTTCTTCAACTTCTTCTTGAACACATACAGAAATATAGTATTTCCCTACTTTTGATTTTCTAATAGTCACATTTTGAATTTTACCTGTAACCTCTCTAGATTTTCTAAATTTTACCCAACCAAGTTTGGGTAATTTGATTTTATTATCTTTTATCTCAATGCTTTCAGTTCCACTAGAACGCTTG